>NZ_JAYMFI010000022.1:0-52286 GCF_035830635.1 Adlercreutzia shanghongiae
GATCCAGCACTACTCGGTCCAGCACCCCCCTGATCCACCACTCCCTAGTCCAACACCACCCGGTCCAGCACCACCCGGCCCAGCGCCCCCCGGTCCAGCACCACCCGGTCCAGCGCCCCAACCCTAAGCGCCATCCCAACCCCAAGCACCGACCCCAACCCCCAGCCCCAGGCCCCAAGCCCCGAAGCATCCGCACGCACTTATCCATACTTTTGTATGGCCATCTCCCATAAAGAGCGGAGTTGAGAGCAGTTGTGCATGGATTGAAGGGAGAAGAATGCACTTTTGCATAGGTTAATGCGAGGGAGAAGCGGGAGGAGAAAATGAGCGCGGGGGAAGCGGAGGAAGCGGGAAGCGAGAGCGAGCGCGAGGGAAACGGGAAGTGAAAGCAAGTGCGGAGGAAGCGGGAGGCGAGTGCGGGGGAGGCGAAAGTGACTGTGGGGCGGCAGCGAGAAGCAATGAGAGGCGGCAAGCGGCAGTTAATGGGACAATCTCGGCGGGAAAGAGGGTTTTTGGCCTTATACTGGCACTTTACTGAATGCCGCACACGCCTGTGAGCGCGGCGACGAGCCGAAAGGGAGACCGTGCACGCCGTCAAAGTGGACAGCCGCAAGATTATGGCCATCGGGCTCGTCATTGTGGCCATCTTCGCTGCCGTCGCCATCACGACGAACCTGTTCTACCTCGGGCAAATTCAATCGCTCGTGCGCAACACCACCACGACCTCGGTCATGGAGCTTTCCACGGCCCGCGCGCGCTACCTGGACGAATGCCTCACCGCCGACCAGAACGCCGTGCACAGCCTGGCCCACTACATCGCCCATTCGAGCTCCGCCGAGGCCCGCGATCAGGTGCGCGACTTCATCTCCACCCACGACGCCGCCGCAGCCTGGATTCGCGGCACCGACGGCTCGGTGTGGTGCTCCTCGGACAGCACCGACTTGTATGACCCGGCCTTGGAAGACGAGCTGTTCGGTCCGGCGCTTGCCGGCGAGACCGGCTCCACCCAGATGTATCTGGGCCACAACGGCGAGCGCCGCATCATGTTCTACGCTCCCATCGTGGAAGAGCCCGTGCTCACCAATGCCGGCGACCACGCGCCCGCCGTCGACGCGAGCCAGGTGCTCGGCGCCGTCTACGTCTCCTACCCCACCGACGAGCTGCAGAACTCCTACGGCACCACCTACACCGACGCCGGCGCCACCTTCGTGGTGAACGCCGCGGGCACCATCGTGCTGGACGCCAACCGCGGAACGAGCGAGGCCGTCCAGGGCAGCTTGGAATCACTGCTTTCGGGCGAAGCGGCGGGCGCAGACGGAAAAGGCATCGCAGGCGAAAGCGGCGCCGGCGCCTCTCAAAGCACCGGCGACGACACGACCGACGGCGGCGCGACAGCCAGCGCCGGCGCCCCCACCGCCGCAGACAACAAGGCCGCCGAGCTGCTCGCGGGCATCGCCTCCAACGAGTCGGGCAGCCTCGTCATGAACCTGGACGGCGCCGACCAGTTCGTCTTCTACACCCCCATCGAGGCCAAAAGCGGCTGGTCGCTCGTGACCATGCTGCCCCTCTCGGTGGTGGAATCCGACGGCGCGCAGATCGTGGGCATCACCAACCAGATGGTGGCCGTGCTCGCCGTGGCCGTAGCGCTGGCCGCGGCGGCCATGGTGGCGCTCATGGTGTACCGCCGCCGGCGCGAGCACCGCTACGAGCAGTACATCCAAAGCGTGTACTCGGCCATCGGCGCCAACATCGACACCGCCATCTTCATCGTCGACCGCAAGGAGCGCCTCGTGGAGGCGGTCTTCGAAAACACCCAGGACATCTTGGGCATTCCCGCCCGCGCGTTCTTCGTGCACGACGAGCTGTCCCCCAACGAGGCCTACGCCAAAGTGGCGGCCATCGTGCACTCGGGAGATGCCGACGAGCAGCTCTGCTGGGAATTCGAAGCGGACAACCCGGCCCTCGGCCGCCCCCAGTGGCTGCGCATGACGGCCCGGCCCGTGATGCTCGCCGAGCGCGAGAAGACCATCTTCTCGCTCACCGACGCCACCGCCGACCACGAGACCCGCGCCCGCCTCGAGCGCGCCGCCGTGGCCGCCGAGGACGCCAACCGCGCCAAGAGCCAGTTCCTCTCGTCCATGAGCCACGACATCCGCACGCCCATGAACGCCATCCTGGGCTTTTCCACCCTCATCGAGCGCGAGGCCGACAACCCCGAGCTCGTCCGCGACTACAACCGCAAGATCGCCACTTCCGGCCAGCATCTGCTCGGGCTTATCAACGACGTGCTGGACATGTCGAAAATCGAGTCGGGCAAGACGACCCTGGCCACCGAGCCCTTCGCGCTGTCGAGCACCGTGGAGGCCGTCGAGGCCATGATGCGACAGCAGACCGACGCCAAAGAGCAGGAATTCACCGTGGAGATGGAGGGCATCGACCACGATCGCCTCATCGGCGACGAGGGGCGCCTGCGCCAGATTCTCATGAACCTGCTCTCCAACGCCATGAAGTACACGCCCGAGCGCGGCAGCATCTTGCTGCGCGTGGACGGCTCGGCCAAGCACCGCGGCAAGCTGCAGCACCTGCGCATCATCGTGCGCGACAACGGCATCGGCATGTCGGCGGACTACCTGGCCACCATCTTCGACTCGTTCACCCGCGAGGAATCGAGCCTCACGAACAAGATCCAGGGCACGGGACTGGGCATGGCCATCACGAAGAACCTCATCGACCTTATGGGCGGCACCATTTCAGTGGAAAGCGAGCTGGGCCAGGGAAGCACCTTCATCGTGGACCTGGACTTCCCGCCGGCATCGGGGGCCGAAAGCGCGAAGAGCACGGACGCGGCGAAGGGCGGCGCCCCGAGCGCCGAGACAGCCGGGGCCGAAGGCGGCGCGGCTGAGGTAGACCCCGAGGCGCTGGCCGGCAAGCACTTCCTCGTGGCCGAGGACAACGACCTGAACGCCGAGATCATCGGCGCTATTCTGAACATCCACAACGCCACCTGCGAGGTGGCCGCCAACGGCGAGCAGGCCGTGGCGAAGTTCGCGGAAAGCGCGCCAGGCACCTTCGACATGATTTTCATGGACGTGCAGATGCCCGTGATGAACGGCCACGACGCGGCGCGGGCCATCCGCGCGCTTGACCGCGACGACGCGCGCAGCATCCCCATCATCGCCATGACCGCCAACGCCTTCGCCGAAGACGAGCGCCAGGCCCTAGAGGCCGGCATGAACGCCCATGTGGCCAAGCCCATCGACATCCACGTCCTCGAGCGCGTCGTCGCCGAACTCTCTCAATAGCGTATCGCGCTTCGCGCTCTAAGCAGTTACGTCGTCAATCTTCAATTGCTGGGGTTCTGGGTCCGCGCCGGCTGACTGTGCGCTCGGCAGATCGTCGAGCATGGCGCGGGCTTCCTTGAACTGACGGGTGAGCTCTTCTGTGGGGTCGCGGCGGCGCTCAGTGGCGGCCACGGACTCGTCGGTAATGGCCATGGCGCAGGCCACGGCATCGGTGTGCGTGTAGGAAAGCGAGATGGGAATCTCGCGCACGCCCTGCTCGCGGGCCACCTCGCGGGCGCGTCCGGTGAGCACCGCATAGGGGCGGCCCTTGCTCGTGCGTCGCACTTCCACATCAAGCCAGCCAATGCCCTCGGAAAAGCCGGTGCCCAGGGCCTTCAGCACCGCCTCCTTGGCGGCGAAGCGCGTGGCGTAGTGCACCTCGGGATGGGCATGGTCGTCGCAGTAGGCGCGCTCGGCGGCAGAGTACACCTTCTCCACGAAGGCCGGCGAGCGCTTGATGATCTTGGCCATCCGCACGATTTCCACGATGTCCACGCCCAGCCCGACGGTCTCCTCGGGCACGGCCATGGACAAAGCGCCATCCACGATGGCCTGGGATTTCTTGGAACGGGCCACAGGCGCGCCTTTCCTTTCAGTGAGCGAACAAGCAAAGGCGCCGCATCGGATGCGATGACGGCGCCGGGGTTTCGGGGTTACTCGACGGTGACCGATTTCGCCAGGTTGCGAGGCTGATCCACATCGCAGCCGCGCTTGACGGCCACGGCGCGGGAGAGCAGCTGCAGCGGCACGCTGGCCGTGATGGGCGAGAACGCATCGCGCACCTTCGGCACATAGATGACATGGTCGGCGTGCTTCTTTATATCCTCGTCGCCCTCGGTGGCCACGGCGATGATGCAGGCGCCGCGGGCGCGGGACTCCTGCAAATTCGACACCACCTTGTCGTACACCGCGCTGTTGGTGGCGATGGCCACCACGGGGAAGCCCTCGTCGATGAGCGCGATGGGACCGTGCTTCATCTCGCCGGCGGCATAGGCCTCGGCGTGCAAGTAGCTGATCTCCTTCATCTTCAGCGCGCCCTCGTAGCTGGTGGCAGCGCCCATGCCGCGCCCGATGAACAGCGCAGAGGCGGCGTCCACCATGGCACAGGCGGCCTCGTCTACCGCATCGTCGCACTCGGCGAGGATGCGCTCCACCTGCTCGGCGGTATCGGCCAGCTCGCTGAACAGAAGCTTGATCTGGCCGCCGGTGAGCTCGCCTTGGGACTGGCCGAGCAGCATGGCCAAAAGCGTGAGGGACACCACCTGGCCGAGGAAGCTCTTCGTGGAGGCCACGGCGATTTCCTTGTTGGCCTTGGTGTAGATGACACCATCGGACTCGCGGGCCACGGGGCTTCCCACCACGTTCGTGATGCCGAACACCTTCGCGCCCTTCACACGGGCATCGCGAATGGCCGCGAGCGTGTCGGCGGTCTCGCCGGACTGGGAGACGGCCACCACGAGCGTGGTCGGCGTGATGATGGGATTGCGGTAGCGGAACTCGCTGGCCACTTCCACCTCGCAGGGAATACGCGCCCAGCTCTCGATGAGGTTCTTGGCGATAAGTCCCGCATGGTAGGAGGTGCCGCATGCAATGATGTAGACGCGGTCGACGAGGTTGAGTTCCTCGGCGGACATGTCCAGCTCATCGATGACGAGCGAGCCGCCGGACAGGCGCCCGGCCAGGGTGTCGCGGATGACGCGGGGCTGCTCGTGGATCTCCTTCAGCATGAAATCGGGGTAGCCGCCCTTCTCCGCCACGTCGATGTCCCAATCCACATGGGTGATCTCGGGATCGATGGGGTTGCCGGACGTATCGAAGTACTCGATGGCGTCGGGTCGCAGGCGGGCCATCTGGCCATCGGCGAGCACCACCACATCGCGGGTGGCGTCAATCATGGCGATGATGTCGGAGGCCACGTAGCTGCCGCCGATGCCGCGGCCCACCACGATGGGCGAGTCCTTGCGGCAGGCGATGATGGTGCCCGGCTCCTGCTCGGCCATGACCGCCAGGCCGTAGGCGCCCACGAGCTGACTTGCGGCCTCGGCCACAGCGGCGCGCAAATCGCCCGAGCCGTCGGCGAGCATGCGGTGGAAGATCTCCTCCACCAGATGGGCCACGACCTCAGTGTCGGTCTCGCTCTTGAACGCATGGCCGCGGGCGATGAGCTCCTCGCGCAGCTCGGCGAAGTTCTCGATGATGCCGTTGTGCACCACGGCGATGTCGCCGGCGCAGGAGGTATGCGGATGGGCGTTGGCCTCGCTCGGCTTGCCGTGGGTGGCCCAGCGGGTATGGCCGATGCCGCAGGTGCCGGTCATTTCGAAGTGGCCCAGGGTGTGGGCCAGCTCGGCCACCTTGCCCTTGCGCGTGACCACCTGAATGCCGCCGTCCTGCTCCACCGCCACGCCGGCCGAGTCGTAGCCGCGGTACTCCATGCGCGTGAGCCCCTCTACGAGAATGGGGGTAGCGCTCGCCTCACCGGTGTAGCCAACGATTCCGCACATATCGTTTCTCCTTGATTGAGACGGGCGGCACGCACGCCGCCCGATGTCAGGTCATTAGCGAGTTATTGTACCGAAGGCACCCGTGCCCCCTCAACGCCTTCCACGAAAAGCCCGTCTCAAGCACGCCTAGGCCAAGCGGGGCCGCGGGGCGTTCTGACCAAGCGAGTTCCTTAAGCGACCAGAACATGACTAAATGTCCTGTTCTGCAGAGCGAGGACTGTCTGAGCGAATCAGAGCGCCCCGCGGTTCCGCCCCGGAAGACTCACTACCCGCGAACTTCAGCGCCCGTCGCCTTTTCCACCTTGGCAACGAGCTTGGCGTGGGCCTTCTCCACTTCCTCGCTCGTGAGCGTGCGGTCGGGGGCGCGCCAGATGAGGCTGTAGGCCATGGACTTCTTGCCCGCGCCCACGCGCTCCGCGTCGCGGTACACGTCGAACAGCGCCACGGATTCCAGAAGCTTGCCGCCGGCCGAGGTCATCACCTGCACCATCTTCTCGTGGGTCACATCCTCGCCCACCACAAAGGCCTGGTCCATGGTCACGGCCGGGAAGGTGGGCACGTCCACGTAGGGGCGCGCCGGCTGTGCATGCTTCACGAGCGCGCTCACATCAAGCTCGAAGGCCACCACGGGCGGCTCGGCGCCGAAGGCGTCGGCTACAAGCGGGTGAATCTCCCCTACCCAGCCGATGACGGCGCCGTTGGCCATCATCTCGGCAGCGCGGCCCGGCTGCAGATGCGGGGCCTCCTCGGCCGAAAGCGCCCGGAAGCGCACCTTGGGCAGCGCCAGCTCGCGGGCCAAGTTCTCCAGCACGCCCTTGGCGTCGAAGAAGTCGAAGGGCACCGCCGGCGCGTTCCACGCCGCCTCGCGCAGAGCGCCGGCCATCACAGCGGCGAGCTTCTTGCGCTCCTTGGCCTTCTTGCGCCCCTCGGCCGCGAAGAACACCGTGCCGATCTCGTAGAGCTGGATGTTCTTCACGCCGCGGCTCTGATTGTAGGCCACCGAGCGCAGAAGGCCCGGCACGATGGACTGGCGCATGACCGACTGCTCGGCATTCAACGGGTTCAGCAGCTCCACGGCCACGCCCAGCCCCTCGGCAGGCAGGCGCAGACGCTCGATGTCGCCCGGCTCGGCGAATGAGTAGGTCATCGTCTCGTTCAAGCCCGAAGCGCGCAGGGCGTCGTTCACAAGGCGCACGGTGAGCTGCTCGGGCGTGCGGGAACCCACGCGCTCGCGGCCGCCGGGCAGCGTGGAGGGAATGCGGTCCATGCCCCACAGGCGCAGCACTTCCTCGTACAGGTCGATCTCGCGCTCCAGGTCGGGACGGAAGGTGGGCGGCAGCACCCGCAGCACGGCCGGGTCGTCGGTGGTCTCCACAGCGCAGCCGAGACGCACGAGGATGTCGCGGATGAAATCGTCGGGAATCTCAGCGCCCATCATGCCCACAAAGCGCGGGATGCGGAAGAAGAGCTCGATCTGCTCGGTGGGCTGGCCGTACACATCCACCACGCCCGGGCGCACGGTGCCGCCGGACACCTCGGCCAGAAGCGCCGCGGCGGCCTGCGACACCACTTCGCACAGATTGTCGTCCACGCCGCGCTCATAGCGCATAGAGGACTCGGAGATGAGCCCCAAGTTGCGGCTCGTGCGGGAGGTGCGGCCGCGCTCGAAGGCGGCCGACTCCAAAAGCACGCAGGTGGTTTCTTCGGTAACCTCGCTGTTCTCGCCGCCCATGACGCCGGCAAGGGCCACCGCGCGCTTTGGCGTGGCGATGACGGTCATGTCCTCGGTCAGCTCGCGATCCTCGCCATCCAGCGTCATCAGGTGCTCGCCTGCGGCGGCGGCGCGCACGATGATGTGGGCGCGCCCGTCATCGGCGGCCACCTTGGCGAAGTCGAAGGCGTGCAGCGGCTGGCCATAGAGGTACAGAATGTAGTTGGTCACGTCCACCACGTTGTTGATGGGACGCCCGCCCGCCGCCGTCACGCGCTCGGCGAGCCACTCGGGGCTCGGGCCCACCTTCACGTTGTCGATGACGCGGGCGGTATAGCGCGGGCAGCGCGCGGCATCGGGCACTTCCACGGTCACCGCGTCGGCCACGTCCTCGCCCGCGGTCGCTCCGGCAAGCTTCTCCACATCGGCGGCCAGCGGATAGGCGACGGGTTGCTGGTACATGGCGCCCACTTCGCGGGCCATGCCCACCATGGACAGGCAGTCGGGACGATTCGGGGTGATCTCCAAATCGAGCACCGTATCACCCGCGCCCAGGTAATCGGCCATGGACTGACCCACCGGCGCGTCATCGGGCAGCACCCAGATGCCGGAATGGTCCTGGCCAAGACCCAGCTCGCGCTTCGAGCAGCACATGCCGCAGCTGGCCACCCCGCGCAGCTTCGACTTCTTGATCTTGAAATCGCCGGGCAGCTCGGCGCCCACCAGCGCCACGGGCACCTTGATGTCGGCGGCGATGTTCGGCGCCCCGCAGACGATCTGCACCGGATCGGCCTCGCCCGCATCCACCGTCACCACGTGCATATGGTCGGAATCGGGATGCGGCTCGCAGGTAAGCACGTGCCCCACGACGATGCGGTCGAAATGATCGCCCGTCTTCTCCACGCCTTCCACGCCCGTGCCCGTCAAGTCAAGCCGATCGCAGAACGCCTTCAAATCGGAGGGAACCTCCGTATAGGCCGAAAGCCACTTCAATGATACTTTCATCTGTCCTATCTTTCTCTAAAGCGCTTCCCGTCATGTTTTCGCGGGAAGTCGATGAGCCACTAGAGCGACGGGGTGCAGAGAGGCGCAGGGTGGTGCTCACCAAGCGAGTTCCGCAGCGAACGAAAATGTCCAGTGGACATTTTCGCCGAGCGAGGACTGTCTGAGCGACTGAGCGCTACCCTGCGACTCGACCCCGAAGAGCCACAACCAGACTTAAAACTGCCTCAGGAAGCGCATGTCGCCTTCCAGCAGCATGCGCAAATCAGGCACGTCGTACTTCAGGCAGGCGATGCGCTCCACCCCCATGCCGAAGGCGAAGCCCGAGTACTCCTCCGGGTCGATGCCGCTCATGGAGAGCACGTTGGGATCCACCATGCCGCAGCCCAAAACCTCGATCCAGCCGGTGCCCTTGCACATGCGGCAGCCCTCGCCGTGGCAGATGCCGCAGCTCACATCGGCCTCAGCCGAAGGCTCGGTGAACGGGAAGTAGTGGGCGCGGAAGCGCGTCTTGCGCTCCGGGCCGAAAATCTGCTTGCACATGTAATCCAGCGTGCCCTTCAGGTCGCCGAAGGTGATGCCGCGGTCGATGACGAGGCCCTCGATCTGATGGAACTGGGGCAGATGCGACGGGTCGGCCACATCGCGGCGGTACACCTTGCCCGGCGCGATCATGTAGATGGGCAGATCCCAGTCCTCCATGACATGCACCTGCACGCCGGAGGTCTGGGTGCGCAGAAGCACGTCGGACTCGCCGCGCACCCGGGAGGTGTCGCCGGACAGGTCGCGCACGTAGAAGGTGTCCTGCATAGAGCGGCTCGGGTGGTCGGCCGGCGCGTTTAAGGCCGTGAAGTTGTAGTAGTCGGTCTCGATCTCGGAGCCTTCCACCACCTTGTAGCCGAGCCCCATAAAGATGTCGGACACCTCGTCGATAATGCCGTTGATGAGGTGGCGCGTGCCCATCTGCTGGGCGCGGCCGGGCAGCGTCACGTCCACCGCCGCCGCGTCGATGGCCGCCTCGAGCTCGGCGGCATCGAGGGCCGCCTTGCGGGCCGCCAGGGCCTCTTCCACCTCCACGCGGGCAGCGTTCACCGTCTTGCCCACGGTCGCGCGCTCCTCGGGAGGCACCGAGCCCATCGACCTCAGGTAGCCGGTCAGCGTGCCGGACTTGCCGAGCACGGCCACGCGCACAGCCTCAAGGGCCGCCGACGTATCGGCCGCGGCGATCTCGGCCAAGGTGCGCTCGCGCAGCGCCGCGAGCTCCTCTGCGATTGCCATAGGTTTCGCCTTTCTTCTCAGTGCAAACAAAAAGAGCCTTCTTCCGTCCTGCCTGTCGGCCCGAAGGCGTTCAGGAATCCAAGGACGGGAGAAGACTCTCGCGGTACCACCTCGGTTGGCGATGGCCGGCGCGGCGCGTTGAACCGCGGCGGACATGCCCGCTCGTTGCGCTCTGTGACGGGAGCACCCGGCATTCCCTACTGGACGCCTCGCGTGCGCGTTCGCGTTCAGGAATGCTGCTCGGAAGGGAATAGGGCTCGCTCAGAGGGCCGGGCTCTTTCAGCCGGTGAAGCCGTTCTCTGGTGACCGTGACGCGCGCCTGCTGTCTTCGTCATCGCATGTAACGCAGAAGTATAGCGCAAATTCGAAAGCGCGGCCGGAGAAAACTACAGGAAGCGGTACTTTACCGTGCGCAGGCCCCAATCGCGGCAACTGGAGAACCCGAAGGCCTTCCAGACGCCGGGCTGCAAATCGAGCACTCGGGAGCCGCCGCCCATGGAGCCGCAGTCGTTCACCGTGGCGTACACCGTCTGACCGCCGTAGACGATCTCGACGGTGCGACCGAAGTAGCTGCGGTAGTTGGGAAGGGACTTCGGCACGGCCACGCCCATGGAGTTGTCGTCGCAGACCGCACCGGTGGATGTCGTGCCCGGATTCGGCGTGCTCGGGTCGGTGCTGCCGCCGTAGGCCGAAGCCACGCCGCTCAGCCACCCTTCGGACGAAGAGCTGCTCGAGTCGGAGCTGTCGGAACCTGATCCGCCCGAACTGCCCGAATCGCCCGATGACCCGCCATCGGAGACGGGCTCGTCGTCGGAGACCACCGGATCGCGATCGGTCGTGTTCGCATCGGGACTCTCCTGGACCGCCTCGGCAGCGGCGGCGGCCTCCTCTTCCTTCTGCTTGCGCAAGGCCTCGGCCTGGGCGGCCAGCTCGGCCAAGCGCGCGGCCTGCTCCTCCTTGGCGCCCTGAAGCTGCTCGGTGGCCTGGGCCACGACCGCCTCGGCCTCGGCGCGCTTTTCCTCTTGGGCGGAAAGCGCCTGCTCCTGTTGGTTTTTCTGGGCATTCAACTCGGCGGACACCTCATCGAAGGCGCGCTTGCGCTCCTTCTGCTCGGCCACCTCGTCGGCCTGGTAGGACATGATTTGAGTGACGTACTCCATATTGCGCAGCAGATCGTCGAAGCTTTTGGAGTCGAGAATGAGCCCGAGCAGGCTCATGGAACTGCCGTCTCGGTACTCGCCCACGGCCACCTGGCCCAGGGCCTCGCGGCCCTCGAGCACCGCCTGCTGGGCCTCCATGGCCGAAGCGGCCGTCTCGTCTATTTTCGCCTGGAGCTCGGTTACCTGAGCCGAAAGCTCTTCGTACTCGCTGTTGATCTGGCTCATGCGGGATTCGGCCTCGTTCAACGTGGCCTGGGCGGCATCCACGGCCGCCTGGGCATCGTCGGCCGGATCGGCCAAGGCCGCCGAGGGCGTGAAGCCCACAAGGGACAACGTGAGCAGCAGCGCCAGCGCGGCAGCCGCCACCTTCCTTCCCTCAAGCGCTAGATATGCCAAGGCTTCCCTTCCGTTTGCCCAATACGCCGCAGCGCGCCTCCCGGGGCGCGAAGGCGCCGCAGGCAGGCTGCACCGACCTATCTTCCCTAAACCAACCAGACGAGGCAAGCATCTTGCCGAAAAAGACACGAGCCCGATGCTCTCCTGCGTTGAAAGCAGAGCACGATTTCGTCATATTGCAAATATTTGTTCGTATTATTCTTGCAACTCCTCAGGATTGACGCTATACTGCGGAAAACGAGGAAAGGAGCAGCGATGCATGCCATGGTTACGGCCCGAGTCCCTCTGGAGATACGAGATCAAGTGAACGCGAAGCTGCGCTCCATCGGCTCATCGCCCACCGAGCTGGTGAACGCCGCCTACGATTACGTGCTCGCCACCGGCGAGCTTCCCGATGCCCAGCGCGGCGATACGCCTTTGCACATCACGCTGACCGATGCCCAGGCCAACGAGCTGCGCTTCCGCTTGCGTCACGCCACGCGCCCGGTGCCCGCCTCCTTCTGGGAGGCCCAGAATGCGCGCCAGGTGCTGAAGGAAGGAGAAGAGCCATGCGGCTTTTAATCGATAGCGACATCCTGCTCGACTTCATCGGCGAGCGCGAGAGCACCGCCGCGGCCTGGGTCAAGCTCAACGCCATGGAACTGGCCGGCGCCGCAGAGCTCTGGGTCACCGCCGACGCCTTCGCCGATGTGCGCTCGCGCCTCGAGGGAGTGCTTTCCGACCACGATGCCCGCTCGGCGCTGCGCTCGGCCATGGCCTTCCTGTCGGTGTGCTCGGTCGACGGCCCCGATGTGCGCTTCGCCTTGGAACATGAGGCCCTCCCCTACGACGCCGCCATCACCGAGGCCTGCGCCCGCAAGCTGCAGGCCGACTTCATCGTCACCAGCGGCGGAGAGATCGCCGTGTCCCGAGCCGTGCGCCGCGTGACGCCCGATGCGCTGTTCTCCGCGCTCGAGACCGAGCAGGGCGTCGTGTTCGACGTCATCGAGTTCTAGCGAGGTCGCCTTATGATCGACGAAATACAAGTGAGGGACGTGGCCCTCATCCGCGAGGCGTCCCTGGCGCCCTCGCGCGGTCTTACCGTGCTCACCGGCGAGACCGGCGCCGGCAAGACGGCTCTCGTGAGCGCCGTGAAGCTGCTCATCGGCGAGCGCGCCGACAGCTCCACGGTGCGCGAGGGGGCCAAGGGTGCCGAGGTTCGGGGCCGCCTGTTCCCTGCCGACCCTGAAGCCGACGAGCTCGTCGTCGTGCGCAAGGTGAGCGCCGACGGACGCAGCCGGGCCACCATCAACGGGGCCATGGCCAGCGTGTCCGAGCTTGCGCGCGCGGTCGGGCCGCTGGTGGAGCTCTGCGGCCAGCACGAGTACCAGGCCCTGCTCAAGCCGGCCGAGCACGGTCGCATCCTTGACGCGTGGGCCGACCTTGACGCGGGCGTCGCCTCCGAGTACCGCCGGGCGCTTGAGGAGGCCCGCACGGCGGGCGAGGCGTTGGAAGCGCTGCGCGCCCAAGCGAGCGCCTCCAACGTGCAGCTGGAAGAAGCTCGTTTCATCCTGCAGCAAATCGAGGCCGTAAACCCCCAGGGCGGAGAGTACGAGGAGCTGCACGACTGGCTGGCCCGAGCCGAGCACGCCGAGGTGCTCGCCCGCAACTCCCACGGAGCCGCAGACGCGCTCTCGGGAGACGGAGGGGCGCTCGACGCCCTGAATGCCGCCATCTCGCTCATCGACGAGGCGGCCCGGGCCGACGAGGGCCTGGCCCCCTTTGCCACCTCGCTCAGGGAAACCTGCTTTGTGGTGGAAGATGTCGCCCGCGACATGGCAGGCTACTGCGACTCCATCGATTTCGACGGCGAATCACTGGCCGCCGCGCAAGAGCGCATGGGAGCGCTCACGGGCCTCATGCGCAGCTTCGGCCCCACCATGGAGGCCGTCTTCGAGCGCTGGGACGAGGCGGCGGCGCTGGTCGGGCTGGTAAATGACGCCGACGACCGCATCGCCCGAGCCGAGGCGGCGCTGGCCCAGGCCGAAGAGGCCCTGGGCAGCGCGGCCCGCGCCTACAACGAGGCTCGAGAGGAGGCGTCGCCGCGCCTCGCCGCCGCCGTGAACGAGGTGCTTGGCCGCCTGGAGATGGGAACCGCCTCGGTGGTGTGCACCGTAAGCCCCCTACCCCGCGCATCCTGGAGCGCCCAGGGCAGCGCATCGGTAGCCTTCGCATTCAAGCCCGGCGCCTCCATGCAGCCCCGCCCGCTCGCCCGCATCGCCTCGGGCGGCGAGATCAGCCGCGTCATGCTGGCCGTGAAGGTGGCCTTGGGGGCCAAGGACGGCACCGAGACGCTCATCTTCGACGAAGTGGATGCCGGCGTGGGCGGAAGCACCGCCAACGCCCTGGCCGCCGTGCTCGCCGAGCTGGCGGAAAGCCACCAGGTCATCACCATCACGCACCTTGCCCAGGTGGCCGTGCTCGCCGATGCCCACTACGCCGTCACGAAAACGGGCGACGACGCGCCGGAAACGCTACTTTCTCCCCTCGAGGGCGAGGCGCGCGTGGCCGAGGTGGCCCGCCTGCTCTCCGGCACCACCACCGAGACCTCCCTCGCCCACGCCCGCGAGCTTTTGGGCTAGAAGCAATCCTTACTCGCTGGCCTGCTGGGCAGCGAGGTCTTGGGCGAGGGCCTTGGCGTCGTCGTAGGCCAGAAGCTGGTCGATGGTTACGAACTTGAATCCCTCGGCCTTCAGCTTCGGCAGGGCAATCTCCAGCGCCTCGATGGTCTGGCTGCGGTCGCCGCCGCCGTCGTGCATGAGCACGATATCGCCGGACTTGGCCGAAAGGATGCGCTGGGCAATAGCGTCGGCGCCCGGCGTCCGCCAATCCTCGGTGTCCACGTTCCAGCCGATTTCGCTGGTGATATAGGGCTGCAGGTTCCAGATAATCTCATCGTGGAAGTTGCCACCAGGAGAGCGGAACGCCTTGGAGGCCTCTTTGCCCGTGGCCTCAGCGATGGCCTGCTGGCCCATCTGCACTTCCTCGATCTGCTTCTCGGGGCTCTGGCGCGTCATGTCGACGCCGTTGCCGCCGCCGGTGGCCGCGTGATCGTAGGAGTGCGTGCCGATTTGGTGGCCCTCGGCGGCCATGCGCTGAATCGTCTGCATGTAATCGGTCTTGTCGGAAATCTGCTCGCCGATGGTGAAGAACGTGGCAACCGCCCCGTTCTCCTTCAGCACATCAAGCAGCTCGTGGGTGGTGGGCCACGGACCGTCATCGAAGGTGAGCGCGATGACCTTTTCTCCGTTGGTGTTGGCGTTGTACCTCAGGTAGATGTTGTCGGAGCCCTCTCTGACGGTCTCTTCCACGGTCTTGCCCGACACCTTGCCCGTGCGCTTCTCAATCTGCGCCGTCTCGCCGGGAACGTACACGTGAATGGCACCCTCGCCCAGCTCCACCTGGCCCGGCTCGGTCTCCACCGTTTCCGCGTCGTAGTCCTCGGTGACATCGACGCCGTTGTCCATCTGCACCGAGTCGCCCTTGTGCAGCTCGGTGGCCTGGTCGGTCACCTCGTCGCCGTTGAGCGTGCCGGTAAAGGCCGTGCCGCCGCCCTCCTCGAGCACCTCGCCATCGACGGCCACCAAGTTGCCGGGAGTCGGCGACACCACGCCCTCGGCGATTATGTCGCCGAGCGTGGTTCCCCTGTCGACCGTGCGCGTCATGCCGTTCACGGTGACGTTGAACTGCAGCGGGTTCAGATACAGATACACGCCTGCGCCGATGGCGGCCAGGATGACCAGGGCGGCGATGACGGAAATGACACTCGCCTTCTTCTTGCCCCTCTTCTTGTAGCGCCCCATGTCAGCATAGGGGGCCATCTTGCCGTCGGAGGGAGTCGCGGGCATCACGCGAGGCGGCACTTGGGCCGCATAGCCCGCGTACCCGCGCTGGGGCTGCGACTGAGGTTGAGGCTGGGGCGGAGCCTGACGCCCCTGGGGATAAGCCTGCTGAGGAGCCATCGCCGGCGCGTCGTGGCTCGCGGCCGCCGAACCCGGATAAGGCCGGTTGGTGGCCGACACGTAGCCCTCGTAGGCGGCGCGGGCCTCGGCTTCGCGGGAAGCCGCGTCGCGGCCCGACGGTTGCGCGCCCGCCGGCTGCTGCGACGGTGCCGCCGCGCGCGGCGCAGAGGCCGGAGACGACGCCGCAGATGCGGCAGAGCGGCGAGTGGGCTTCTTGTGCTGTCGCGGGTTGTTGCGAGGGTTGTTCGAACCCTGGGAGGCGGGCTGGTCGGGCATCGCTTCTATCCTTCAGGCATGCATCGTGTGGTCTATGGGTTATTCGGCGATTATACGCCGAATAACCCATAGACCCACCGTGCGGCGGCTTACATTTCCGTAAAGTTCCCAATCCATAGCAGTTCCACAAAAGCCGAGCATGGACGCGCGGCGCCCTAGCTGCTGCGGCTGCTCCCGTAGGCGGCGTGCTTGCGGTTGCCGTAGGCGCTCCCCTTGCGGGCGCTCTTCTTCAAATCCTTCAGCACGTCGTCCTCGGACTTGTCCTCCACGGTGCTCTTCAGCTTCACCACCTGGTCGCGCAGGCGGGCCGCCTCCTCGAAGTCCATGTCGCGGGATGCGGCCGCCATATCGTCCTCCATGGACGAGATGAGGCGCAGCACCTCCTCGCGCGACAGCTCCGCGAGCTCCTTGTTCACCTGCTCGGCCGTGGTGCCCTCCACGTCCTCGGTGATAAATCCCATGATGTCGCTGATGGCCTTGCGGATGGTCTGGGGCTCAATGCCGTGCTTTTCGTTGTAGGCCATCTGGATGTCGCGGCGCCGGCGCGTCTCGTCGATGGCCCGGCGCATGGAGTCCGTGATGCGGTCGGCGTACATGATGACCTCGCCCGACACGTTGCGGGCCGCACGCCCGATGGTCTGGATGAGCGAGCGGTGGTTGCGCAAAAAGCCCTCCTTGTCGGCGTCCAGGATAGCTACGAGCGACACCTCGGGCAAGTCCAGCCCCTCGCGCAGAAGGTTGATGCCCACGAGCACGTCGAACTCGCCGCGGCGCAGATCGCGCAGGATCTCGGTGCGCTCCAGGGTGGCGATGTCCGAGTGCATGTAGCGCGCCTTCACGCCCTGGTCGAGCAGATGATCGGTCAAGTCCTCGGCCATCTTCTTCGTGAGCGTGGTGATGAGCACGCGCTCGTCGCGGGCCGCGCGCTCCTTCGCCTCGTCGATAATGTCGTCGATCTGGCTTTTGCTCGTGCGCACCACAATCTCCGGGTCCAAGAGGCCCGTGGGGCGGATGACCTGGTCGATCTTCGCCTGGCTCACCTTCTCCTCGTAGTCGCCGGGCGTGGCCGACACATAGATGAACTGCGGGATGCGCTCCTCGAACTCGTCGAAGCGCAAGGGGCGGTTGTCCAGGCAGCTAGGCAGGCGGAAGCCGTGCTCGGCCAGGGTGATCTTGCGGGAGCGGTCGCCCTCGTGCATGCCGCGAATCTGCGGCACCGTGACATGGGATTCGTCGATGATGCAGAGGAAATCCTTCGGAAAATAGTCGATGAGGGTGTAGGGCGGCTCGCCCGGCTCGCGCCCGTCCAAATGCCGCGAGTAGTTCTCGATGCCGGAGCAGAAACCCATGGTCTCCAGCATTTCCAAGTCGTAGTTCACGCGCATCTCCAGGCGCTGGGCCTCCAGGAGCTTCCCCTCTTCCTTGAACTGCGCGAGGCGCTCGCGCAGCTCGTCCTGGATGGTGGTAAGCGCCTTGTCCATCTTGGGGCGCGCCGTGACGTAGTGGGAAGCCGGCCAGATGGGCAGCGCCTCGTAGGAGTTCAGCACCTCGCCCGTGACCTGGTCGATCTCATCGATCGATTCTATCTCATCGCCCCAGAACTCGATGCGGATGGGATGGTCGGCGTAAGGCGGGAACACATCGAGCGCATCGCCCCGCACGCGGAAGGTGCCGCGCTTCTGCTCGTAGTCGTTGCGGTCGTACTGGATGTCGATGAGCTCGTGGATGACCGCATCGCGGTCCATCTCCTTCTGCCTGTCCACGAACACCGCCATGCCGGCGTAGTCCATGGGGCTGCCGATGCCGTAGATGCAGCTGACCGACGCCACCACGATCACGTCGCGGCGGGACAGAAGCGCGCTCGTGGCCGCGTGGCGCAGCTTCTCCACCTCCTCGTTGATGGAGGCGTCCTTCTCGATGAAGGTGTCGGAGGCGGGCACGTAGGCCTCGGGCTGGTAGTAGTCGTAGTAGCTGACGAAGTACACCACGGCGTTGTCGGGGAAGAACTCCTTCAACTCGGCGGCCAGCTGGGCGGCGAGCGTCTTGTTCGGCGCCATGACGAGCGTCGGCTTCTGCACCGCCTCGATGGTCTTCGCCATGGTGAAGGTTTTGCCCGAGCCCGTGACGCCCAGAAGCGTCTGGTAGCGCAGGCCCTCTTCCACGCCCTTCGCCAGCGCGGCGATGGCCTCGGGCTGGTCGCCCGACGGCTCGAAGGGCGAAACGACTTTGAGCGGGGTGTTGGCCAGACGCACCTCGGGCAACTCCCCCTCCATGACCATGCCCTCGATATTGGAAAGATGAGTGGACACGCACGTCCCTTTCTCACTAGGTTCGCGATAAGGGATTCAGTCTAGCACGCTGCCCGATAATTGAACAGATGTTCGCATAGATTTCATGGACGCTGTCACGCCTCCGTTACCCTCCCCGTGCGCTTCCAGGCTGGTTCCGCAATACAAAAGCCCCCAAGCGACATGAGAGCTCGGGGGCAATAGCAATGCTGCTAGAGGGCTTAGGCACTCGGCGGCTTGGGAGCACTCGGCGGCTTGGGAGCGCCTGGAGCCGACGGGGCGCCGGGCGGCACGGGAGCGCTCGGTTTAGCGGACTCGGGTGCATCTCCCATATCGCCTTTGCAATGCGGGCATTTCTTTAGTTTAACTCCGCCAACGATAGGTACCTGTTGGCCGCAATGCGGACAGATGGGAATAGTGTCCGCTTCAGCTGGTCTAAAGCACATAGGGAATCCTTCCGTAAGGGCGCCGCCGACAGGCAAACGCCCTTTTAGCTCATCGTCTCCTGTTTACCAGGCAAATCCGTTATCGCCGCGACCAGGCTTCAGGCGCACTTCATTGCCAATCTTGATAAGGCCCAGTCCATAGGGGGCAGATTGACCTGCCTCTTTTTTCTCGATACCGATGCTCTCGAGAATCGCCTCGTAGGACTCACCGTCAGCAAGGCGTCCATTGATGTAATCGATGCGCTCCTGATCGGACATGTTGAAGATTGTTTCGCGGTCCATAAGACATCTCCTCCGCAGTCGAAGCGCGCGACAGGCGCGAGACACCTGCCGCGCGGGAACATTACATTGGCTTGTAGATAGCCACCTTCTCGCCAAGTTCGGCCGCCTTTTCGGCAAGTTCGTCAAGCGGCCCAACTTGCATGCAGAATGTGAGGCAGTGCTTCACGCACATAGGCTTTTTACCCTCGTCCAGGCGAGCGGCGCACAGGTCGCAACGTCCCGTCGGCACGGGCACATAGTCCCAATCCCAGCCATCATCTAGCGTCGGATTGTCTTTCTTCCAGGGACCCTTTTCGAACACCTTGATGCCAAATTGATCGGCCTCGAGGTCGTGGTACTCCTGGCACGCCACGACGCAGGCTCCGCAGTTATCGCAGTACTTGTAGTCAACGAGAAGACCGTAATTGCTGTAGTCTGCCATGTTCGCACCTCCTCTTATTTGATCCAGCCGTGGCTGTCGACCAGCACAGGCGGAATCTGCTTATAATTCTGCTCGTTACGATCTTCGATGCTCTCGACTTTGCGGATATTGGCCATGATGCCCTTGGCAGGACAGCCGAATCCCAAGTTACCGACATTGAAGTGGGGGACGAGAAGATTGAAATTGGCCTTGAATACGCCGTATAGATTCGGCGCGCTACCCTCGTCCTCGGGGAACCACCATCCGTGCTGACAGTGAATGGTGCGCTCGTCGATGGTGGGAGTCACAACCGCGCGCCAATTGCCCTGGCCGAACATGTTGTAAACCTGCACCCAATCGCCATCTTCGATGCCGTACTTCTGGGCCGTAACCGGATTGATCTCTACCAGCGGATCGGGATTGAGGGCGCGAAGCTTCGCAATCTGGCGATGCTCGGAGTGGAAGAACGCCGAGACGCGAGCACCCGATGTCGCCATGAGCGGATATTCCTCAGCCAACTCGGACTTCGAAACCTGGGTGTAGGTCGGCTCTTCATAATAGGGCATCGGATCTTCGCCCCAAGCGTCATACAGCACCGAATAAAGCTCGAACTTACCTGTCACCGTATTAAAGCCGGGCTGACCGTCGTTACGCAGCATGCCCTTCTCGTACTTCTTGTAGGTCATCGGCGGGAAGTACATGCCCATCTCTTTGAACTCGTCCCACGTGAAGGGCAGCAGCGGTTCGCCTTCGAGCTGCTCGTTGAGCCACTCGTCGGTGTTGTTGTACTTCGGCCAGTTGGAATGCGGTGTGACTCGACGGCCCACTTCCCAACAAATCTCGAGATCAGACTTGGTATCGCCCACGCTGAACGCCTTCGCCATGCACCCCAGCCAAACATTGTTGGACATGTAGTAGGGAATGACGAAACCATCATGCTCGGCAAAGGTGCTCATGGGCAAGAACAGGTCCGCCAAGCCCTCAATGGTGGGGTTCATGTACAAGTCAGAGGCAATCGTGTACTCCATGGGCAGCAGAGCCTTGTACCAACGCTGATTCTGGTCGGCGCATGTTGCGGAAAGGAAGTTCGAGGAATTAATCCAGGCCATCTTCACCTCGTAAGGCTGACCCGTCTCCAGCGTTTCCAGTGTCTCGTCAGGATGAGTGGAGGCCATCGTAGCCGCAAAGGCAGGCCATTTGTCGACGCCGATTCGCTTCGCCCAGAGCTCATCGGACAAATACATACGAGAGTCGGTGACCCAGCGGCCCAAGCGCACAGATGGGTCGCCCACCGTCAGGCCGCCGGGAACATCAATGTTGCCCGTGATAGCCTGGATGGATAGGATGGCGTGACCAGCCTGAACGCCGTTCTTATTCTGGTCGATGGCCAGACCCCACAGGATGCACATGGGATTGGCCTTCGCCATCATGCGTGCCGCCGTACGAATATCCTCGGCAGGAACCCAAGTAATTTTCTCGACGAGCTCAAGAGGATACTCGTTAACGCGCTCGGCCAACTCTTCGAAACCGTAGCACCAATTCCCGACGAAGTCGTGATCGTAGAGATCCTCATTGATGATGACGTTCAAGATGCCCATGGCCAAGGCGGCATCCGTGCCGGGCTTCAGCTGCAGCGTCATGTTGCCCTTGCGAGAACCAAGCCACGTAACGCGCGGATCGATGCAGATGATTTTCGTGCCACGCTTCATCATGTCGATAAGCGAATGGCCAAAGAAACCGTCGCCGTTGGACCACAAAGGCATCTTGCCCCAGCAGACGGCCACCTCGGTCAGCTTATAGCGAGGATCGTCCATACGATCCGGGA
This sequence comes from Adlercreutzia shanghongiae, assembly GCF_035830635.1. Taxonomy (NCBI): domain Bacteria; kingdom Bacillati; phylum Actinomycetota; class Coriobacteriia; order Eggerthellales; family Eggerthellaceae; genus Adlercreutzia; species Adlercreutzia shanghongiae. The sequence goes on from NZ_JAYMFI010000022.1 coordinate 20,908, forward strand.
AGTAGCCCGTGTCAAGCTCGGGATACCCGGCGCCCAGGATGTAGTCGGCTACCGAGGCGCGAGGGCCATAGCACGCCCATCCAGACTGCGCATAGCAAAGGTTCGGCGTGTTAAGGGAAGAGAAAGCCAGCGGATAATAGAACATACACGCCTCACGGCCCGTACCACCGAACACGAGAATTGCCTCGCGGCCATACTTCTTCTCGATGTCCCCAACCTTCTCTTCAATAATCGCGAAGGCTTCATCCCAGGTAATCTGCTCCCACGCATCCGCCTGACCGCGCTTTTCCGGGTCGCGTTTCATGGGATAAATGATGCGCTTGGGATCGTAGGTATAGTCCTTGAGCGCCAAACATCTCGGGCAGAGACGTCCTTGCGTGATGGGATGCGTCTCATCGCCCTCGACATGAATCAGCTTCCCATCCTTTACATGCAGCTCAACACCGCAACCTACAGGATGATCGCCCGGAGGAGACCAAGCACAAGTCCGGAAAATTGTGGACCCGTCGGCTTGCGGCGTTTGCCATTCATGCTCGAACTGCTTGTCCATTTCACACCTTCCTTTTCTTCTTTCCATACGCCTCGATTTTTATAGCGGAAACCCTTTTCCGCCGCGCCCTCACCTTATGGAATCTAACGCGCCCACGATATAGGGTAAAAAGTGCGAATATAGACTCTGCGCGGGGGCGTCGTACCTGGAGTACGAGCCTGAATCCGCCGAGATAACGACCCGAACCAAATCAACCCCACAAATCAACAGGGCCGGAGTTCCCCGGCCCTGTCTACTCGGTTTAAGGTCGCGCCTCAGAGCGCACGCGCTTTCAAGGTCTGCGCGACTCACTTGCGTTTATCATGGGAGGCGTCGTCATAGGAGCAGCTGTGGCGTGCCGCCTTACCATTTGCAGCTTACGATACTTCTCATCCACCGCCCGCTTGAACTCGTGGTCGACTGCGCCGTCTTCCCCGACAAAGACCGCCGATCGAGTAAGGTTCTCGGCAACTTTTGCCCTTAAGGCCAAGTCCTTGAATGCGTCGATCTGACCAGACTGCTCTGCTTCCACTCTTGCAGCATAAGTTTTCTCGGGAGTTGGCTCGCCGAACATGAAATCAATATCCTCGTCGGTCAAGCTGATTCCAAAATGGGTCGCCCAAGCCGCAAGTGCAACATCCTGGCGAACTCGCTCTCGTGCATCTCGAGCGATTTGCTCGAAAAATGTCGCATCGTCCATCCCCTGAATCGCCAAATACGCCGGACGATCAAGCTCAAACTGATCGAGAAAACGATCGAACTCCCTCAGCATCTGCTTCTCAACACCGGTAATCGCGGCGGAATCCGGCTCACCTACCAACCTCTCCCCCAAGACGCGCATGACTTCATGCTCAATCTCGTTGGCATATCTTCGCTGCCTCTCCAGAAACAGTTTTCGAGCGGTCCTATCCCGAAAGTCTTCCACCGAGTCAGAAAGAGCTATCTTCTCTTTGACCCACTCATCGGTTATGTCGGGAATCACATGACGCTTGATTGAGCGTATCTCAACAACGCTGTGCAGGGGGATCTCCATCGGCTCGCCGGTATCGGCCACCCCGCATCCGCCGTCCGAGGGAGTCTCTTTCCTGGTCGCCACCTGCGAATTATCCTCATAGATGAAATCGACCTCAACCGTATCTCCGGGCACATGACCTAAAAGAGCCGTCTCCAATTCATTTGGAAGGGACCCAACGCCCAGCTGGACATCAACATCGTCATGGGTGAAACCCGGAAATACCTTCGCCCCCTCGCGCGTGATAATCTTGAAGCAAACAAGGTCATCTGCTTTGATGGGATGCGAGTCGATTGCCTCGTTTGCCCCATGGCGCGATGCGATGCGCTCCATTTCTGCAAGCACCTCATCATCGCTCACTAAAAAGGAAGGCACTGTCACGCGAACCGGTTCCCATGACGACAGCTCTGCATTCCCGTATTTTTCCTGAATCACTGCGCCGCTCCTTACTCGATTGCGAGACGCGCCCGATAGTCCGAGAGGCAAGCCGTCTCAACCGTTCTTCTTAATGCCAATCTAAAGGGTCGTGAACGCAAATCCTATCGGTCAAAAATACTGAAATCCTGAGAAACCACCCTCATTTCGCACCTGAGGACTGAGGCGCACTCCTACCTTGAGTAGTAAACTATCTCCCATCGGAGCTCGGCAGACGGAGGAACGGCACGGTGCTATTACGGCCGCTATTGCGAGGCGAAACCATCTCGCGATTTCTCCGTTGCAATACAACGTCATCAAATAAACCGAAATTCAAGTAACGTGCAAAGAGGTGGCCCATGGGTGCTAAAACTGCACTAGCCCAAAACGACCAGTCAAACGGCTTTCTCTATGCCACGAGAAGCCTCGTAGGACTCGCTGCATTCGGCTCTTTGCTACTCGTTACCATCTTTGGAACTTACTCTCTCACTGCCCCAGAAAGAGGTTTCCCGCTCCCGACCGTTGCCCTCTTCGCCTCGATAACCGTAACGCTTGGCCTCATGCGACTCGGATCGAAACACCCCAATACGCTCAGCAAAATTAAGCAATCCGTCAAATACATCGCGCTAATCGCCGGCATCATCGGCGCTTTATGTCTTCTCTTCGAGGACCTTTGGGTCGTGAGCGGCATCGTGGAGGGTGCGGGCATTGCAGCGCTCAGCCTTATGTGGGTGCTCGACCTCTGTCGCTACACCTACCGAATGCTCACCATGCTCTTACCATCTGCAGCAACCATTGCAGCTCTGATAACGGCTCCGATTCTCGCTCTTGGCTTACCTCCCCAAACGATGGCGATTATCGCCCTCGTCCTCGTCCTTGCGACCAATGCCATTATTTGGCCTAGCAATAGCATCTGGAATATGGCCGGCCTCGCTATCACCGGAGAACAGTCGCAGAAGCGCGCTATCACGGCAAGCAACGATCGCTGGACCTATGCGACCATAGGACTGGATATTGGCTTCGCGATTGGAGCGGCGTACTACCTTTTTAGATTCTCCGAAGACATCGCCTCTGCAAGCGCGCCCTTTCCGTTCATCCTGTTCATCTGCGGAGCCGTGGCATGCGCGGGAATCTTCCTCCTCTGCCGTCACAACAAAGACGATTACCAGCTCGAGGCGTTCGCGAAAGACTATATAGCTCTCACAGTAGCGCTATGCGGACTGCCCATGACCCTTTTGGCGACCAGCGCAGCAATCACCTGCGTAGCCGTTCTCATGCTCGTGATGATGGTTCAGCTCATCATCGTCGCAATCGCGTCTATCGAGTTCATCCGTTTCGAGGAGCTCTCTCCGCTCTGGTACGCATCTGAAGAGTCTTTTGTAGCCGGCGGTGCCACTCTGGGCCTTATTTTCACCGGAACGTGTCTAGCACTTACTCCGAATCTGCCAGGCTTCCCAATTGCCGTTTTTGTCGTCGTAACGTTCAACATCTTTTCTCAAACGAGGATTAACCTTGGCTCATTTCCCACAAACGAGTTCTTCAAGTCTCTCGAAGATTCCACGGCGACTCATACGCAAGAAACCGAGCCCGCATCTTCTCCGCCATACATCAATGGCTCACCCTCCGACGAAGGTGAGCTCATTGGAACGCAAAATGGCGCCTGGAAGCGCAAAATAAGTCTCGTATGCGAGGAGTACCAGCTTTCCCCTAGGCAAAGTCAAATTCTCGAAGTTCTGGCAAAAGGCCGTGACGCCCGCTATATCGAGAGCCACTTCTGCATTTCCAATTCCACTGCGAAATCGCACATCTACAACATTTATTGCAAGCTCGACATCCATTCTCGCCAAGAGCTGCTTGACATCATCGAGAGCACCCAAATCCATTAAGGGCACACCAGCGAGCATGCTCTTTATTCAATGTTGCTATGAAGGAGGCAGTCTATGTGCATGCACTGCAGCGACCTGTGCGACAAATGCAAGCCGGCACAACTCAAGCTCGTCCAATGCCCTTCCTGTGGAAAAGGTACCCTGGTCACACGCGAGGATTGTCTCGTGGCGCTGGGCTATTGGACTTCAACCGACGACGCGATAGCCAAGCGACTTTCGTGCGCCGCATGTCAAAGACCCCTACAAGATGAGATAAAGCGCTCCATCACAGCGCTCCCATGTGCTTATAGCGGCATCATATGCGGATATCCATGCCGCAAGAGAAACGCCAAAAGAAGCAGCCGGGACGAGCCCTGTCGAAAGCAAGTCCTGGCTGCTTCTCGCGCATAAATGATGTGGACGAAACGCCTTTGAGCTAGCGCGTTTGAGGCTTCCTCCCCCGGCCAAAGCCGACGAATACGAAGGCTGCAGCGAACACGATGCATATGGCAACAGCCACCACGAGAGAGCTTTGGTTGACCGTAAGCCCCGTAACCTGCGACAGGAGACCACCTATCGGCGAGATGACATACGGCGACGCCGACTGACCGATAGACTGACCACACGTTGCAAGCGATACAGCGAACGAAGCCGACGCAGGGTTTACCGCAGCATTCGAAATACTGCTCATAATGAGAGGAATGCAAATCGAGAAGGCCAAACCGCACAGCAGGGAGCCGAGATATATTTCCGGCAACCCGCTTGCGAAAGCCATAAGGGCATAGGAAATTGCTAGGACACCTAAGCCTATCGAAAGCGTCAGCCCACGTGCAATCTCATAGATCTTGCCGAAAAGAAGGCCGGCGAAAAATCCTCCGAAAGCAAAAATCGCAAGGGAAATGCCCGCCTCGGCGGGTCCACCGAAACCGAACTCAGTAATCAGCACGTTGATGACGTTGGAATACACCTGTCCGCCCATGAAGAACACCACAGCAACAACGAACCACAGCACAACACCCGCAGTAACTTTAATGCCGCCGTCATGGCCGGCACGACGCGCGCTGTCTCGCTCAGGTCGCCGATAGGGAACACACGCCACAACACCTGCGAGAGACACAAGTCCAATGAGATGCACATAAAACACGGCCTGATAGCCCATATCAACGATGGACCCCAACATTCCACCTATAATCGAAAACAGCACGCATCCAAGCATCTGAAAGGATGTCATTCGGCCCATCACTTTATCTCGCTCAGTCCCCTCATAGTTCTCGGCGACAAGCGCTGCCGTACTCGCCTGAACCATACCCAGACCAAGACCAAATATAACTCGACATGCTATCACCGCTGTCCAGCTGTCAACAAAAGCTGGCGCCGTACCTCCTGCGATGAAAAGCAGGATACCGATGATGCTAATGGTTTTCTTGGCCATCACCGACATCAGCCAGCCAGACACCAACGTAACGAATATGATGACGAAGCAGGGCACGGAAACAACGCCGAGCGCTGTCACTTGATCAATCTGATAGGAAGTCATGAACACGCCGATAGAGCTTGAAACGCCTATGGCGCCCATCATGAGAATCGCGACAGCGTAAATACCAATCTGGGTTTTCAAATTGCAACTTTGTTGCGGGCTTACTTCCATATTTAACCTCCTCGGCCAAGCGCGACAAACAAGTTCGGCGCGCTGCTTTAGCAAAACCGCACGACATTCCACACGCGGAGTGCTTCACGGTCAGCACCATTTCTCGAGAAAGACGCCACTCAATAGTAGCCAGAGCCATAGTCCGCGACATCAGGTTTCAGGTGCTATTCAGTGTTTTCCGGAAAAATTCGCACCTGGAGTGCGACGACCCCGCTCACGCTTATAGAGCCCGATGATTACTTCAAAAGCACCCAATGCTATACTCGTCACGCTCGTTTTCGAAGGAGGAACCGTGAACGCAAAGACCATCGCCCCCGGCATCGGCATCTGCGCTGCCATCGCCATCCCCTGCTGGTTTATGGGCGAGGCGCTGCCTGTCGTGGGCGCCCCGGTGTTCGCCATTCTGCTCGGCATGCTCATCGCGCTGTGGTGGAGGCAGCCGGCCCGCGGCACCGTGCAAGACGGCATCGCCTTCACGGCGAAGAAGATTCTGCAGTACGCGGTCATTCTGCTCGGCTTCGGACTGAACCTGGCCCAGATCGCCGCTGTGGGTGCCGAGTCGCTGCCGATTATCTGCTCCACCATCGCCACGGCCCTCATCGTGGGCTACATTCTTTACAAAGTGCTGCACATGGATTCCGCCATCGCCACGCTCATCGCCGTGGGCTCTTCCATCTGCGGCGGTTCGGCCATTGCGGCCACGGCCCCGGTCATTCACGCGAAAGACGAGGAAGTGGCTCAGTCCATCTCAGTCATCTTCCTGTTCAACGTGCTGGCAGCGCTCATCTTCCCCACCTTGGGCAGCATGCTCGGCATGTCAAACGAGGGCTTCGGACTGTTCGCCGGCACCGCCGTGAACGACACCTCCTCGGTCACCGCCGCGGCGGCCGCCTGGGACGGCATGCATCCCGGCGCGAACGCCCTTGACGACGCCACTATCGTGAAGCTCACCCGCACGCTCGCCATCATCCCCATCACGCTCGTGCTCGCCATCCTGGTGGCGCGCCGGGAACAGGCCGCAAACGCGCCCGCTTCCGCCGCTTCGGCCGCTTCGGCCGATAACGCGCCCGCTTCCGCCCCCTTGGCCGCAAACGCGCCCGCTTCCGCCCCCAACGACGCTGCTTGCGCCGCAAACGCGCCCGTTTCCGCCACGCAGGCATCCGCGCCCGCATCTTCGCCCACGCGCGGCGAAGGCATGCTCGGCGCCTTCTCGCTGAAGCGCGCTTTCCCGATGTTCATCCTGTTCTTCCTGGCCGCCAGCGTCATCACCACCGTCGCCGTGGCGCTGGGCGCCGATATCGCCGTTTTCGCCCCGCTGAAAACGGCGAGCAAGTTCTTCATCTGCATGGCCATGGCCGCCATCGGGCTGAACACCGACCTGGTGAAGCTGGTGAAGTCCGGCGGCAAGCCCATCCTCATGGGCGCCATCTGCTGGATCTGCATCGCCGCCGTGAGCTTGGGCATGCAGCATATATTAAATCTGTGGTAGCGAACAACCAGGCGACGTAGGTTCGCCCAAGGGAGTCAGCGAGAGGCCCTGCCGCGTTTCAGATTCGTCCGCCTTTGGCCCAAGCGTACTTCGGTACGCGCCGTGGCCAAAACAAGGGCGAAGATGAAATGCGGCAGGGCCTCGTAGCGTCGGCATTGATCCTGTTGCGTTAGCAACAGGATTTATATTGGTTCCACCAAACGAGCACTTCGTTGCGCAGCTCCTCGGGGGTGCCGTCGTTGTTGAAAACCACATCGGCCGCCTCGATGCGGTCGGCGTCGGTGATCTGACGGGCGATACGGGCGCGCACGTCCTCCTCGTCCCAGCCGGCGGCCACGGCGCGCTCGATGCGCACGTCCAGCGGCGCGAGCACGGCCAACACCACATCGGCCCCGTAGGCCAGCGACTGCTGGCGGTTGCGGAACACCGAGTACTCCACCACCACGGCGGGCTTGCCCTCGGCGGCAAATCCGTCGATGAGGTCGGTGTAGCGCTCCTCGATGCGCGGCATGGTGACGGTGTTCAGCTTGCGGGTAGCCGCCGGCGTAGCGAAGGCCTTGGCTGCCAGGGCGCTGCGCACCACTTCCCCGTTCTCGTCGAAGATGTCGTCGCCGAAGGCAGCGCGCAAATCGTCCTTCACCGTATCCCACGCGAGCACCTCATGCCCCACCTGGTCCAGATCGATCCACGCCAGGCCCTCGTCGGTCAGCGCCTTGCGCGCCGTGGACTTGCCAGCCCCCATGCCGCCGATGAGAAACAGCTTCTTCATGTAGTACCTCCCCTTTTGGGCGTCAGAATTCGTTGGCATCATGATACACGAAAACAAACGGGCCGCCCCACTGGGACGGCCCGTCAAATTCAACGCGGTAGGTGCGTTGCGGAAGGCGCGCTTACTCGGCGTCCTCCACGGTCTCCTCGACCTCAACGACCTCGGCCTCGGCCGGAGCCTCGTCCTTCTTGCGGCGGGCCGGCTTCTCCTCGGCCTGCACCGACTCGTCCACGTCGATCTCGAAGCCGAGCTCCTCGGCGGCGGCCTTCATGGACAGGGAGATGCGGCGGCGATCCGGGTTGATCTCCATGACCTTCACCTTCACATCGTCGCCCGCGTGCACAACCTGCGCCGGGGTGTCGATGTGGCGGCCGGCCATCTCGGAGATGTGCACCAGGCCCTCGATGGAGTCGCCCAGCTCGACGAAGGCGCCGAACGGGACGATCTTGGTGACCTTGCCGTCGACGATGGTGCCCACGGGGTAGTTCTCCACCAGCTTGATCCACGGATCGGGCGTGGTCTGCTTGAGACCGAGGGAGATGCGCTCACGCTGCAGATCGACATCGAGCACCTCGACCTCCACCTCGTCGCCCACCTTGACGACCTCGGAGGGATGGTTGACGTGGTTCCAGGACAGCTCGGAGATGTGCACCAGGCCGTCGATGCCGCCCAAATCCACGAAGGCGCCAAAGTCCACGATGGAGGACACGTTGCCCTTGAGGCGCATGCCCTTGGAGAGCTTGGAGAGAATCTCGGCGCGCTCGTTCTTGCGGCCCTCCTCCAGAAGAACGCGGCGGGACAGCACGACGTTGTTGCGGTTGCGGTCCATCTCGATGACGCGGGCCTCGATCTCGGTGCCCAGGTACATGTCCAGATCCTTCACGCGACGCAGGTCCACGAGAGAGGCCGGCAGGAAGCCGCGCAGGCCGATATCCAGGATGAGACCGCCCTTGACCACCTCGATGACCTCGCCGGTGACCACTTCGCCGGCCTTGAACTTCTCCTCGACGGAAATCCAGGCACGCTCGTACTCGGCGCGCTTCTTGGAGAGGATGAGACGGCCGTCCTTGTCCTCCTTCTGGAGAACCAGAGCCTCGATCTTGTCGCCCAGGCTCACGATGTCGGACGGATCGGCATCCTTGCGGATGGACAGCTCGCGGGAGGGGATGACGCCCTCGCTCTTGAAGCCGATGTCCACCAGCACCTCGTCGTGCTCCAGCTTGACGACGGTGCCGTCGACGAGATCGCCCTCGTCGAACTCGGTCAGCGTGCCGTCGATCATCTCGTTCATCTGCTCATCGGAGATGTCGGAGAAGTCGATCACGGAGGTGTTCTTGATTTCGGTCAAAACGGACCCCTTTCAAAAACTAAATCGGGGACCCTTCGTCATGATGGTTGATACTTACCATGTTCGCTTGCAGAAGCAAGAGATCGCGGTGCAACAAACATGTCTCGGGGGCCAGCAGATACTTTCACTCGCCGGTTTCGGCAAGCCCGCCCAGTATAGCACCGCCGACCCATGAAGAATTGTGAATTTTGCCCGAGTGCCGACATTTTTCGCAGGGCGCTCACAGAGCTCCCCGATGCCCGCACGGCAAAGTCGCGCCAGACGGTGGGGAACCCGAACGCGACGGCCATCGCCGCGAGCGATGCCGCTCCATCGTGAACGGGTATTACCCAGCGGCAAAGGCCATCGGCTAGCATGGTCTCAGGAGGTGCCGAACATGGAAACACAGGCGGCAGGGGCGTTTCTCATCTACTGTCTCGTCAATGCATTTACCCCCGGACCGGGAAACATCCTCGCCCTCAGCACGGCGGCAAGCCACGGTTGGCGGCGTGGAATGCCCCTGTACCTGGGCATTTTCTGCGGCTACTTCGCCGTTCAGGCGATCTGCGCGCTCACGGTGTTCTTCTTGGGCTCGGCCGTGCCCGACGCACTCGGGATCTTGAAGTACGCGGGCGCCGCCTACGTGGTCTGGCTCGCCGTGCACATCGCGCGCAGTCGCCCCGAAGACGACGAGTCGGGCGGGCGCCCCTCGTTCGCCCAGGGGCTCCTGCTGCAATTCGTCAACGTGAAGATATACCTGTTCGGCATCACGGCGCTCGTCGGCTTCATCGTCGGCCACGCGAGCGATCTGCCCACGCTCATGGCCACCGAGATGGTGATCGCCTCCATCGGGACCGTGGCAACCCTCGCCTGGATCGCCTTCGGCGTGGCGCTCCAGAAAGCCTACCTGCGCCACTTCCGCGCCGCGAACCTCGTCTTCGCCGCCACGCTTGTGCTCTGCGCCGCAGAGATGCTCGCCTGAGCGTTTGCGAGAGCAGCGTGGGGCCGGCCCCTTGGCAACAAGGGGCCGTTCTTCATCTTTCGCTTTGCCCGCTGTTCGTCTCTCCAAAAACGCCTTTGGGACGTTGTGACAACCGATAAGCAGTCGCGCTGCTGTTAGGCTTACCATAAACGCAATAGCAATCCTGCCGCCGGGCAGGGTTCCGAGCGCTCGGAACGGCATCCATCGTTAGGCCTTTGAAGATGGGTGCGGTTTCGGGCGCTTTTGTTTTGCGGAGAGCACAGCGAAAGAGGAGAAAGCCATGGACTTCTACATTGTCGATTGTTTTGCCGAGGGGACCCACCAGGGCAACCAGCTTGCCGTCTTTTTCCCCGACACCCCCCTCTCAACCGATATGATGCAGGCCATTGCCCAGGAGATGCACTTCTCGGAAACGACCTTCGTCTGCTCGGGCGATAAGGGCGGCCATCGCTTCGATGTCCGCATCTTCACACCCGATGTGGAAGTGCCTTTCGCCGGACACCCGACCCTGGGCACGGCCCACCTGCTTCGCGAGGTAAATGAACTTGGCGCCGATGCGACCGTATACCTCGACCTCAAAGCAGGCAGCATCCCCGTGCGCGGCGAAAACGGCTGCCTGTTCATGACCCAGAACCAACCCGAGTTCGGCACCTTGGTCGACCCGTCCGACATCGCGGCAGCCCTTTCCCTGGAAGTAGGCGATATCGATGACAGTCTGCCGCTTCAGCTAGTATCGACAGGGCTCGAGGCCATCATCGTGCCGCTGACCTCGCATGACGCCCTGCGCCGCTGCCGCGTCAATTTCGATGCCCTGCGCCATGTTCATGAGACCTACTGCAAGTGCAATGTGCTCGTGTTCGTGCCCGAGCCAGACGCCCTAGAGGCCCGCGTGTTCATGGACGATACCGGATTCCCGGAAGACCCCGCCACGGGCAGTGCCAACGGCTGCCTCGCGGCCTACCTCCTGCACTACGACGTGCTCGGAAGCCATCACCTCGCCTATCGCGTGTCCCAAGGAGCCGATATCGGCCGGCCATCCACGCTGCAGGTCCGCGCGTCGCTAGAGCAGAGTCGCTACGCCATCGAAGTCGGCGGGCGCGCTTGCACCGTCGCGAAGGGAACATGGCTCGCCATCTGATTGCCTCACGTTCGCCAACCCAAAAAGTCAGCGAAGCGCTAGAATAGACAGGCACGTTTCTTCGGATCGGTTTCATCGAGATAAGGCTCTGCATGGAATTGACGCTTTCGATGTTTCTCGCGCAGGCAGGCGACCACCCTGTCCTGCTCGGCATTCTGGTGCTGGTCATCGGCGTGACGATCATCTCGGGCGCCACCGACGCCCCCAACGCCATCGCCTCGGCGGTCTCCACCCGCTGCCTCTCCCCCGGCACGGCCCTCGCGCTCGCCGCCGTCTTCAACTTCGTGGGGCTCGTGGGCATGACCTACATCTCCACCGCCGTGGCCCACACCATGTTCAACATGGTGGACTTCTCGGGCAATACCCACCAGGCGCTTCTCGCCCTCATAGCCGCCATGATAGGCTCGATCGGCTGGGGCGTGTTCTGCTGGTTCTGGGGCATCCCCGCCTCGAAATCCCACTCGCTCATCGCCGGCGTCACCGGCGGCGCCATCGCGCTCAACGGCCTGGCCGGCGTGGTGCTCTCCGAGTGGATGCTCGTCATCTACGGCATGGTGTTCTCGCTCGTGGGCGGATTCGTCCTCGGCATGGCCACCACCAAGATCATCGAGTTCTTCTTCTCCTGCGTCGACCGGCGGCGCGGCGACAAGGTCTGCGTGGTGCTCCAGGACATCTGCGCGTGCGCGCTGTCGTTTCTGCACGGCGCCCAGGACGGCCAGAAGTTCATGTCCATCGGGCTTTTGGGCATCGCGCTGGCCTTCGGCATGGAGACGAGCGGCGCCACCGACTTTCCCCTGTGGCTCATGGTCATCTGCTCGCTGGCCATGTCGCTGGGCACGCTGCTCGGCGGCAAGCGCATCATCAAATCGGTGGCCATGGACATGGTATCGCTCGAGAAGTACCAGGGCGTGGCCGCCTCCGCCTCCACGGTGATCACCCTGTTCGTGGCATCCATGACCGGCATGCCCGTGTCCACCTCGCACTGCTCTACCGCCTCCATCATGGGCGTGGGCGCCTCGAAGAGCTTCAAGCGCGTGAACTGGGGCGTGGCCCGGCGCATGGTGTGGGCCTGGGTGCTCACCTTCCCCTGCTGCGGCTTCATCGGCTGGGGCCTGGCCAAACTGTTCATGCTGTTCTAAGGGCATCCCTCATCCTGCCGCAGACATAGGTGGTACGCGACCTAGATTAGCCAGCGGCGCCAAGCGAATTGGTGCACCAGATGGGTATTGCTTCAATTACATTACTGACAGGATATCTCATAGAATTAACTAGTTAGATCATGATATGATTGGACCAGTAATCCTTAGGAAATGAGGTATGTCGTGGTTGCCCCTAAAGGCTCTATCTACTCTTCCACCGCTCTGGCTTCTCGCCAGCGCGAAGTCAAGGATGTGGCCGATCGCCAAGTGGTCTATATTACCGAGAACGGCAATGGCGCCTATGTGTTTTGCTCGGAAGAAATCTTCGATCGCGAACTCAAGCAAGCGCGCGAAGAGGCTCGTTATCAGGCGGAAGTGGAATTCGTTCTCCGGCGCGCCAAACGCGACATCGAGGAAGGACGCTTCACCACCGATGTCGATGGCTTTGTCGCCCGCATGCGCGAGAAGCGGGGGCTGTAATGGCCGAGGTCCGTATCTCCGAAGGTTTCGAAGAGGATCTGGACATCGTTCTCTCAGACAAAGTCCTCGGCGACATCCTCAAAATCGTCGAAATGCTACCCACTATACCGAGCATGGGCTCAACCGATGCGGCCGCCGCGCTCGCCTACGAGTTCGGCAAGGGCGTTCGCAAAATCCCCGTCGGGCCCTTCGACATCGTTACCTTTTACGAAGATGAGGCCGACCGCGTCACCGTGCTCGGCCTCATCCATCAGCGCGCCGCCTGGTAGGAACGTCCTAGGGCAGCCAAAGCGATCGCGCCGAAGACCAATCAGAGCCCCAAGGGCCCGAGGGCGCGACCGAGAATGTTGTGGGCGCGGGCGATGACCATGCCGTAGTTGGCGATGGGGACGCCCTGCTCGCGGGCACGTTGGATGCGAGTCGCCATCTCGCGGGCGTTCAGGGTGCAGCCGCCGCAGTGGACGACGGCGGCATAGGGGGCGAGGTCCTCGGGGAAGTCGCGGCCCGAGGTGAACGCGAACTGCGGGTCGGCGCCGCTGATAGCGCGAATCCACCGGGGCAGCTTCACCGTGCCGATGTCCTCGCAGGTGCGGTGGTGCGTGCAGCCCTCGGCGATGAGCACCACGTCGCCATCGGTCAGGTTCTCCAAGGCATGCACGGCCTGAAGCTGCGTGGGCAGGTCGCCCTTGTAACGAGCCATGAGAATGGAAAACGAGGTGAGGGGCACCGATGCCGGCAGCAATTCGGCCACAGTGCCGAACACCTGGGAATCGGTAACCACCAGCCGCGGCAGGCACGTCAGCGTATCCAAAAACTGAGGCAGCGCCTCCACGCTGGTAGCGCAGGGAAAAGCGCCGGCTTCCAGCGCATCGCGCAACACCTGCTGCTGGGGCAGGATAATGCGCCCCTTGGGCGCTGCCGAATCCAGGGGAATCACTAGCACTACCACATCGCCCGGCTCGAGCAGGTCGGCCACAAGGTGACGGTCGTCGCCCACACAGGCCACCAAAGCCGCAATCATGCCCTTCAAGTCGACCATGCCCGCCCCCGTAGTGGCAGACAGGCGCACGCGGGCGTGTCGGCAACCACGTTCGTCCTCGTCGATGGTGGCGGCCAAGGCCGGTGTGGCGGCATCCAGCAGATCAACCTTATTCTCGGCAATCACATAGGGAATGCGCCGTTGCTGGAAGGCAGTCACCAACTGCTCATCGAAGGGCGTCATGCCGCGAGTGGCATCCACCACCAGCACGGCCACATCGGCCGTATCCAACACTGCCGTGGCCCGTGCCACGCGCTGGTTCCCCAGATCGCCCGTATCGTCGATGCCGGGAGTGTCGATCACCAGCACCGGCCCCACCGGCAAAAGCTCCATGGCCTTTCGCACCGGATCGGTGGTGGTGCCGGCCGTGTCCGAGACCACCGAGACCGTCTGGTTCGTCAAGGCGTTCACCAGGCTCGATTTGCCCGCGTTGCGCACGCCGAAGAACGCCACGTGCGCGCGCTCGCCGGAAGGGGTATCGTTCAGGGACATGGAAGCTCCTTGCATGTTGGGGAATCCTTCGACGCCGCGCTTCGCGCTCCGCTCGGGATGACGCAGGCGGCTAGAACCGGAAATCGCGCTCGCCGGAGCGGACGCGGGCGATGTAGGCCGCGCAAGCGTCGCGGCGTCCCTCGGGAAGCAGCGCCAGTTCGCGCTCGATAGTCTGCCAACCCGAAGCCGCCGTCGCCGGCGAGGCGTAGTCGGCCAGGTACTCTGCCAAGGTTATCAGGGCGTTCGGCGCGCAGAAGCTGCTGATCTGGCCGCTCTTGCAGAACTCCATGAACCGGTCGCCCGTGCGGCCGGCGCGGTAGCACGCCGTGCAGAAGCTGGGGATATGTCCCTCGTCCATAAGCCATCCCACCACTTCGTCCAAGGTGCGCGTATCGGACACGTCGAACTGCTCGGTGTCATGGGGCCGCGCCTCATCGACGTAGCCGCCCACGCTCGTGCGGCTGCCGCCGGAAATCTGCGACACGCCCAGCTTGAGCGCCCGGGCCCGCAGGTCGGCCGATTCCCTCGTGGAGATGATCATGCCCGTATAAGGCACCGCAATGCGAATAAGCGCAATAACCTTCTCGAACATCTCGTCGGGAATGCCGCCCTCGAAGGCGTCGGGGTCGATGTCGCTGGCCGGCTTCACGCGGGGCACCGAGATGGTGTGCGGCCCCACCCCGAACACCGCTTCCAGATGCTCGGCATGCATGAGCAGCCCGGCGAACTCGTAGGCGTAGCCCTCCAGGCCGAACAGCACGCCCAGCCCCACGTCGTCGATGCCGGCGGCCATAGCCCTATCGTGGGCCTCGGTGTGCCAGGCGTAGTCGGCCTTGGGCCCGGTGGGATGCAGCGCCTCGTAGCGCTCGCGGTGGTAGGTCTCCTGGAACAGGATATACGTGCCAATTTCCGCCGCCTTCAACTGGCGGTAGGCATCCTCGGTGGTGGCGGCGATGTTCACATTGGCGCGGCGGATGGCACCGTTTTCGTGCTTCGTGGCGTAAATGGTCTGGAGACTTTCCAGAATGTAGTCAAGGGGGTTGTGACGCGGATCCTCACCGGCCTCCACAGCCAGACGCTTGTGACCCATGTCCTGAAGGGCGATTACCTCGGCGCGGATCTCCTCCTGGGTGAGCTTGCGGCGCGGGATCTCGCGGTTGGTCGCATGATAGGGGCAGTACAGGCAGCCGTTCACGCACCAGTTGGAAAGATAGAGCGGCGCGAACAGCACCACGCGATTGCCGTAGTAGGCCTGCTTGATATCGCGGGCGAGCTGGCGTATCTCGGCGTTCACCGCGGCATCGTCGCACGCCAGAAGCACGCTCGCCTCGCGATGGGTGAGCGTTGTGCCGTGGTCATGGGCCGGCGCCAGGTTGGCCCGCGCCTTCTGCAGAATGGAGCGCGCCAGCTCCACGTCGTCCTTGTGGGCCTCGGCATAGGCCAGGGTGTCCATAATCTCCTCGTGATTGATGAACTCGTCGGCGCGCGGTGAGCGCACGTCGTAGCTAGCCACGTTGTTCCTCCTTCGGACTCGGCTCGGCCGCATCTCCCCGGTCGATGACGAGACGACGTCCCAGCGGTGCGAGTTTTCGCTCCAGCTCGGCCCATTTCTGGAATGCGGTCTTCTCCGACACCGGCTTGCGGTCGTACAGCTCGTAGCTTCCCTGGAGCGCCGCAGGCGACACGTTCGGCATGACCACGTTGGCCCCGGCGCCGATGGCGCGCTCCCGGCCGTCGGGCTTAAGCGCCTCCAGCGCCGTGGTGGCCGGCAGCAGCACCGCGGGATGCATGAGCCGAATCAGGGAGAGCAAATAGCACGTGAGATCTACCGTACCGGCCTCTTCGCTCGCGAAGGGAGTCCCGTGATGGGGAACGAAGGGGCCGATGCCGCACATCTCGGGCTTGAAGCGCTCGATGAACTTCAGGTCGGCGGCAAGGCGCGCCGGCGTTTGGAAGGGCGAGCCCGCCATGAAGCCCGCGCCCACGGCATAGCCGAGATCGCGCAGAGCGCGCAGGCACCCCATGCGGGCATCGAAGCTCATGGGGACGGGGTGCAGTTGCCGGTAATGCGCGGGCGTGGCGGTCTCGTGGCGCAGCAGGTAGCGGTCGGCGCCCGCCTCCCTCAGGCGCCGGTAGCTGTCGCGCGACCGCTCCCCCACCGACAGCGTGACCGCGCAGCCGGGAAACGACGCCTTCAAGTCGCGCACGAGCGAGCACAGCCACGCATCGGTTAGGGCCGGACTCTCCCCTCCCTGGAGCACGAAGGTGCGAAAGCCCGCGCGCCAGGCCTCCTGGGCGCAGGCCATAACTTGCTCGGAGCCCATCTGGTAACGCGCGCAGTCCTGGTTGCTGCGCCGAATGCCGCAGTAGTAGCAGTCGTTGCGGCACACATTGCTGATCTCGATGAGCGCGCGGGCGAACACCGCGTCGCCGTACACGCGCTCGCACGCCTCGCGCGCGCGGCCGGCCAGCTCGGCGGCCAGCTCGGGCGTGCGGGCAGCGACGAGCCGCTCGTATTCGTCCGCAGAAAGAGACCGGGTGCGCGCCAGTTTGTCGATGAGCTCCCTCATCACCTAGATCCGCCACGTCTCCTGGTCGGTGTGCAGCCATTCGTGGGCCGTGTGGGAGAGCGGCTCGCCGATCCAGTCGGCGTACAGCTGCGCGATGTCGGGGTTCTCGTGGGAGTAGCGCAGGGCGTCGCCGGCGTCCAGGCGGTTCAGCACGCCCGCGCGGTCGCTCGCCAGCTCGCAGTTGAACGCGATGGGCTGGCCGCCGCCGCCCACGCAGCCGCCGGGGCAGGCCATGATCTCGACGAAGTCGAAGGCCGCCTCACCGGATTTCAGGGCCGCAAGCAGCTTCGCCGTGTTCTCCAAGCCGCTGGCCACGGCGATGCGCACTGTGGCGTCCCCCACCGCCAGCTCGCGGGAAATCCACGGGGTCTCCGGCGTGGCGTCGGTGGTGTCGCACACGCTGAAGTCGGGGTTCTCGCCAGTGATGAGGAAGGCCGCCGAGCGCAGGGCCGCCTCCATCACGCCGCCGGTGCGCCCGAAGATGGTGGCCGCGCCGGTGGACAGCCCCAGCGGGTTGTCGAAGGGGGTCTCGGGCAAGTCCGCGCAGCTCACGCCCACCATGCGCAGCAGGCGGCCGAACTCGCGCACTGTGAGCACGGCGTCCACATCCGTGCCAGCCTCGGTGGCCAGCTCGGGCACGTCGCACTCGTACTTCTTCGCCACGCAGGGCATGATGGACACGACGAACAGGCGCTTGCCCGCCTCGTCGGCCTCGGCCGCGAGCGTGTTCTTCACCACGGCGCCCATCATCTGGTGGGGCGATTTGGCGCTGGACAGCTGCGCGGTGAACTCGGGGTAGTGCTGCTTCACGAAGCGCACCCAGCCCGGGCAGCAGCTGGTGAACATGGGGCGGGGTGCATCAGACCCAAGGAACTCCACGAACTCGCTGCCCTCTTCCATAATGGTGAGGTCGGCGGCGAAATCGGTGTCGAATACCTTGTCGAAGCCCACCGCATGCAGGGCCGCAGCCAAGCGTCCCGGAGTGGCCGCCTCGCGGGAGAGCCCCACGCCCTCGCCCCAGGCAGCGCGCACGGCCGGAGCCACCTGCACCACGGTTTCCACAGCCGGATCCAGAATGGCGTCCATGATGCGGCCCACGTCGTCGCGGGCGGTAAGGGCGCCCGTAGGGCAGTGGGTGATGCACTGGCCGCACAGCGCGCAGCCGGCATCGGCGATGGGCAGATTGTCGCGCACGATCACCTTCGTCGAGGGACCAGTGCCGGTGAAGTCCCACACGCCGCAGTGCTGCACCTTGTCGCAGATGGCCACGCAGCGCATGCACTTGATGCATTTGCTGCTGTCGCGCTGCAGCGGGAAGGCGGCATCCCACGGCTCCGGCATGGGCAGGGAATCGCCTGCATCGCCCAGATTGAAGCGGCTCGCCAGATTCCGCAGAGCGCAGGTGTCCTGGCGCACGCAGGTGGCGCACAGCGCCCGATGGTCGTCCATGATAGCCTGCAGGTTCGCCCGACGCGCCGCAGCCACCTGCGGGGTGTCGGTGCGCACCGCCATGCCCTCGGCCGCGGCGGTGTTGCACGCCGCCACCAGGCCCGCACCCTCTACCTCGACCAGGCACACCCGGCACGAGCCGATGCAGTTCAGGTCCTTCAAATAGCACAGCGTGGGAATGTCGATGCCCGCCGCCGTGGCGGCCTCAAGCAGCGTGGAGCCCTCGGCCACCTCCACCGCCCGGCCGTTCAACGTGATGGTTACCATGCCTCAAGCCCCCTTCCGGTCAGCGCGCCTATGCCGTATACATCGCACCGCAGGCAGCGGCGGCACTCC
Organism: Adlercreutzia shanghongiae; assembly: GCF_035830635.1. Taxonomy (NCBI): domain Bacteria; kingdom Bacillati; phylum Actinomycetota; class Coriobacteriia; order Eggerthellales; family Eggerthellaceae; genus Adlercreutzia; species Adlercreutzia shanghongiae. The sequence continues at coordinate 39,586 of NZ_JAYMFI010000022.1, forward strand.
TGGGCCGCCTCCTCGTCGGTTATCGGAACCTCGACGCCCTCGAAATCGCGCTTGCGCTCGCACGCCGGGCGCTCGGCCACCTGCACGCGACCGTAGGCCGTCCGATCGTTGGGACGCGCCGGCGGCACGACGGCGCCGCAGTCCAGCTCGTGGTGGAACCCGAGCTCGTGGTCGATGTTGGCCGCAGCCGTCTTGCCCGCGGCGATGGCCATGATGACGGTCTTGGGACCCCACTGGCAGTCGCCGCCCACGAAAACGCCGTCAAGGCCCGGCGCCCTCAGGTACTCGTCGGCGCACAGGTACGTCCGGTCGTGCTCCATGCCGAACTCGCTGAACGGCGCGCATTCGATGGCCTGGCCGACGGCGATAATGACCAGGTCGGCCGCAAGCCGCACTTCCGGCCTGCTGGCAGCCACGGGAGCGGGACGCCCGCCGCGCATCGCGCCGATGCGCTGAGGCTGGCAGATGAGGGCCGCGGCCTGGCCGTCCTCGCCCACCTCGATGCGGGCCGGCGCCTGCAGGCACATCATCTCGACGCCCTCGGCCATGGCGGCCCCCACCTCGGAGGGCAGCGCGGTCATGTCCTCCAGCCGGCGGCGATAGGCCACGGTGACCGAGGACGCATGGGCGCGAACGGCCGTGCGAGCGCAGTCCATGGCCACGTTGCCGCCGCCGACAACCACCACATTTTTGCCCGTGAAGTCCGGATAGCGCTCGTCGCCGATGGCCTCCAGCACGTCCACCGCGCTCATGACGCCGACCGCATCAGCGCCTTCGATGGAAAGCGTCTTGCCGCCTTGCGCGCCGACGGCCACGTACACGGCGTCGTATTCCTCGGTCAGCTCGCGCATCTGGTCCGTCTGGATGTCGCAGCCCGTGCGCACCGTGATATCGCCGGCATTCAGCACCGCGCGAATGTCCTCGTCCAGGCGCTCGCGGGGCAGGCGGTACGAGGGGATGCCGTAGCGCATCATGCCCCCCAAGCGGTCGCGACGCTCGAACACCGTCACCGCGTGTCCCATCAGAGCCAGGAAGTAGGCGCAGGTAAGGCCGGAGGGGCCGGCGCCCACCACAGCGACGCGCTTGCCGGTGGCGGGCAGCGGCGCGGGGGTCTCCACCGCGTCGGCCGCCACCGTGTCCACGATGTACTTCTTGATGCCGCGAATGTTCACAGGCGCGTCCACCATGGTGCGGCGGCAGCGCTCCTCGCACGGATGCTCGCACACAAGCGCGCAGGCAGTGGGGAACGGGTTGTCCTTGCGGATCATCTTCACGGCCTCGGCAGCGCGGCCCTCCTCGGCCAGCGCGATGTAGGCCGGCACGTTCACGTGGGCCGGGCACTGAGTGACGCAGGGCACCGTCTGGCGCGTGCCGGGCGCGCACTGCCCCGCCTCAACGTGGCTGGCGAACTCGTCGGCGAAGGCGTCGAGCCCGGCCAGCACCATCTGACCCGCCTGCCAGCCCACAGCGCAATCGGCCGCATCGCGCAAAAGCGCAGCCTTGGCGCGAATCTCGCCGACCGCCGCCTCCGTGGCGCGATACTCCGCCACGTCGCGCAGCAGCGCCGCGATCTTCGGCATGCCCTGAGCGCACGGCGTGCACTTGCCGCAGGTCTGCGCCATGCTCGCCTGCAGCTGCCCCAGCATCATCCCCACCGGGCACTGTCCCGGCGGCATAGCCTCGACGCGACGCGCGAACGCCTCGACGAACTCTCCCATGCGCCCATCGGCTCGCGCCGCGGGCTCTACGGTCAAACGCCCCATAGCTCTCTCTTTCTGCTCTCTCGCCAATTGGCACAAAATATCACAGCGCATATTTCCAATCGGTAAACTCGCCCAGCACCGGCCCGGACAGCCGCCCCACCGCGCCGACACCCCGTACGGAACTCCGCAACCAAGACGCAACAATCCAGCAGGGGGCCTCCTGTCCCCTGTCATGTCGCGTCAGGGAAAATAAATGAAGCGGCCCCGTGCGCTCACGGGGCCGACATGTTTGCTAGAGCGCTGCCACGGTGCCGAGTCCGTGCTCGGCGGCAGCATCGAGGGCCATCTTGGCGCAGGCGATATCCAGCAGCGCGGTGCCGGCTGAGTCGAACACCGTCACCTCGTCGGGGTCGGTACGGCCCGCCACCTTGCCCGCGAGCACTTCGCCGAGCTCGCCGGCCACGTGATCGGCATCGAAGACGCCTTGGGCCAGCCCGAGCTCGATCTCGCCGTTGCCGATGCAGTTCGCCGTATCGTCGGTGAACAGGCGCCCACCGGCAATGATGGCCGGGTCGATTTCCTGCTTACCCGGCATGTCGGCGCCCATGCAGGAGAAGTGCGTGCCGAAGCGCACCCAATCCGCATCAATAAGCGGTGTTGTGGACATCGTAGCCGTGATGACGATATCGCTCGCATCCACCGCCTGGGCGAGGTCGCCTGCCGCCTCGAAGCGCACATCGGGGCGCTCGATGCGGAACTGGTCGGCCAGCTTCTGCGGCAGCCGCTGCGCCAGATCGCGGGCACGGTCGGGGTTGTGGGGATTGGCAACGCGCACGGTCTTAATGCTATCGGACAGCGAGAGGGTGGCCGCAACCTGGTAGAGCGCCTGGTGCCCCGCGCCCACCATGAGCAGGCTCTCCGATCCAGGATTGGCAAGAACGCGAGCGCCTAAGGCTCCAGCCGCACCGGTTCTGAGCCCCGTGATGCCAGCGCCGTCAACAACGCCCACCGGCTCGCCGGTCTCGGTGGAAAGCACGACGATGAGGCCGTACAGATCGGGCAGGCCGCGGGCGGGGTTCTTCGAGAACCACGCCACGGTCTTGTGCCCGAACACGCCGGCACCGCCCAGCACGCCGGATTTGATGTCTATGTCGGCCACGCCGGGCTCGAAGGCATGGTAGACCATGGGCCACGCCTCGGCCTCGCCCGTCGCCTTCTGCTCGTAGGTCGCGCGCACGGCGTCGATTACCTCGCCCATGGTAAGGCAGGCGGCCACGTCCTTGGCGGACAAAATACGAATCTCGCTCATTTACATCTCCTGTTCTGGGACGCAAGCGCGCCCCTTAAGCGGGCGGGACGTCGCGCCAGCGTCCCGCGCAATCGTCTAACGAAGTCCCACGGCCTCGAAGAGGCAATCGTCGAGGGCATCGAGCAAAGCTTCGTTCTCCTCCGGCGAGCCCACCGTGATACGCAGCCAGTCCGCGATACGCGGCTGGTCGTAATGGCGAACGAGCACGCCGCGACGCTGCAGCTCGCGGCACAGCTCTGCGGCCGGCATGCCAACAGGCCTCGTGAAGACGAAGTTGGTCTTCGAGGGAAGCACTGCGAAACGGCGCCAGCGCAGCTCGTCGGCAAGGAAGGCGCGCTGTTTCGCCACCGCCTCCATGCACTGCTCCAAATAGTCCGTGTCCTTCACGGCCGCGATGCCCACAGCGGCCGTAAGCGCGCTCACGTTGAAGGGATTGGTGCTGAACTTGATGTCGCGCATATCGTCGATAAGCTCCTTGCGGCCCACGGCAAAACCAACGTGGGCGCCGGCCAGGTTGCGCGACTTCGACATAGTCTGCACGACGATGAGGTTCTTGTAGCGCTTAACCAGCGGAAGGCAGGTCCCGTCGCTGTAATCGACATAGGCCTCGTCGACGATTACCAACCTGTCCGGCCGCGCCCGCACGATGCGCTCGATATCCTCGATCGGAAGGGCGATCCCCGTCGGCGCGTTCGGGTTCACCAGCACCACAGGGCCTTCGAACGCCTCAAGCGCCCGCACGTTCACTGTGAAGTCCTCGTTCAGGGGCACCTCCGTAAAGGGCGTGCCGAAGGTGGTGCACCAATCGCGGTAGAAGTTGTAGGTAATATCGGGAAAGGCAACCGGCGTCTCGTCGTCGAAAAACGTGCGGAAGGAGATGGCGAGCACCTCGTCGCTGCCGTTGCCCACGAACACCTCCTCGATGCTCACGCCAAGAACCTCCGCCACAGCCTCCCGAAACGCGAGGCAATGGGGATCGGCGTAGCGCCCGAGCCCGTCGATGAGCGCGTCAGTGAGCGCCGCGCGCACGGCGGGCGAGGGCGGCAGCGACGTCTCGTTGGCGTTCAACTTCACATAGGGCCGGTCGTGGAGCTGCAGGCCCGGCCGGTAGGGCTGAACGTTGGTGTAACGGCTGCTGAGGAACTGGCTCACGGCGCTCACCGCCTTCCGGTTTCAATTCGGCGTAACTTACTCCAGCGTGCGCAGATACTCGCTGATAGCGAGCAGGCCGCTGCGCAGGGCATCGGGGTCGTCGGAGTAGCCGTAGCCCACGCGGAAGCTCTTCGGCTCCTCGAAGCAATCGCCCGGCGTGACGAACGCACCGTTGAACTTCACCATATCGGTGCAGAAGTCGTAGGAGGGGATGTCGTAGTCGTAGTAGACGAGCGCCGTGGTGCCGGCCTCGGGCTTCACGATGGACAGGTGCGGCTCGGAATCGACCCACTCCATGAGAGTGGCGAGGTTCTCGCGCACAATGCGACGGCTGCGATCGAGAATCACATCGGCATGAGCCAGAGCGTAGGCGGCCACCGCCTCGTCGAACATGCCGCAGGAGATGAGGTTGTAATCGCGGTGGGACAAAAGATCGCGGCGCAGCTGCTCGTCCTTGGTGATGCACCAGCCCAAACGGATGCCCGCCAGCGACCACACCTTGCTCATAGAGCTGGTGGTGACGCCCTTCTCGTAGAGGTCGGCAACGGACTCGGCGTACTCGTCGGTCTGGTTCAGATGACGGTACACCTCGTCGCAATGCAGCCACGCGTCGTTCTTGCGCGCCACCTCCACGATGGCTCGCAGCGTCTCGCCATCGAGCAGGGCACCCGTGGGGTTGTCGGGGTTGTTGATGCAGATGAGCTTCGTCTCCGACGTGCACAGAGCATCGAGCGCCTCGACATCCACATGGTAGCCGTTCTCCTTCTCGAGATGCAGCACGTCCACCTTGGCGCCGCACATCTCGGGAATGGAATAGAGCTGCTGGTAGGTGGGCATAACCGACACCACATGGTCGCCGGGATTCACCAGCGTCGAGAGCACGAGCGAGTTCGCACCAGCGGCACCATGGGTGGGGATAATATGCTCGGGCTTCACCGTGCGGTAGAGCTTGGCGATGCCGGAAAGCAAATCGGGGCGACCCTCGATGTCGCCGTAGGTGAGACGGCGCGTCGCAAAGGCGTCCAGAAACGCCTGTTTGTCGCCACCGGTAAGCTCGAAGAGCTGGTCGAGGGAAAGCGAGTACACGCACGTCTCGGCGACGTTGTAGGTGCACTTGGTCTCCCAGAGGTTCATCCACTGCTCGACTTCGAAATCCTTGATCTCCATGGGTGTTCTCCTTCTGCTGGTTTCCGGTCTCTCCGTTGGGAACGTGGTTCCAGCATAAAAGGCGAAGCGGGAGCAGAGGGTGGAGGTAGTCACAGGCTCTGGGACCAGCGATTGTGGGCGGCCACAACGGCACTTGCGGCCGGGGTCGAGGTCGGCCGCGCACGGCGGCAAACGAGCCGCGCACCCTGTCGCTCGCAGCGCCCTGTGGCAGCGCGATGCCTAGAGGAAGATCATCGACAAGTAGGCGAACAGCTGCTTGTCCGTGGCGTCCTCCATCGCCAGCACCGCGCGGGCACGGTTGACGCGGTTGCGCACCGAGTTGGGATGCTGGCAGAGGCGCTCGGCCGCAAGTGCCGTCTCTCCCCCGCACTCCACATAGACGCGCATGCTCTCGACGAGATTGGAGCCTGCCTCCTCATCGGAGGCGGCAAGCCGGCCAAGGCCCGCTGCGCACGCACGTTCAAGCAGCAAGCCGTTTCCCCGCGCAATACGGAAGGCCTCCGGGCCCAGCATCTCCCACGAGACGACAGAGCGCCCCGTTCTTTTTGCCGCCTCGCCGCACCCGAGAGCCTCAGCGATGGCCCCGTCGGCCCCATCGGCGGCGAGCATTTCGGAGAGGCCGGCTGCGCAATGTCTCCCGAAGCCGGCAGTCAGCGCTTCGATGTCGCCCGTCTCCAACGCATCAAGGTCGTCGGCGACAAGAAGGGCCAAAAGACCCTCGCCGAAGCGTATGACCAAGCAGGGGGCCACCTTCGAGAGGCTTTTGGAAAGCTGGGCCCTCAAAGCGGAGAGCACCAGCGGATCGCCCTCGTCGGCAAAGAAGGCCACAGCCTGCACCCTGGAGCCCGCAAGGCCCGTGACGTCCATAAAGCGGCGACGCACCTCGCAGGTCGCTCGCGCGTCCAACAATTGGCGAAGCTGCTCCTCGATGAGACTCGCGGCCGCGTCGGCAGCCAGCATGCCTCGCGCATCGGTGATGATCTGCTCGAGCAGCCCCGAGTCGTAGCGAATGAGGGGCACGCTGCGCCGGCGACTCGCGGCAACGACGCGCTCCGACGGTTCGTAGGGAATGGAGCCCTTGATGAAGATGCAGGCCACATCTCGGTTTATCAGGCAAACGAGTGCCTCGTCAACCAGCGCGCTCTCGCCACCCGAAAACCCAAGCGAGGTGAATACGGCATCCCCCGGATAGAAGCTGTCGTAATCGCCCGTCAGGGGCTCCACGTCCAAGACGGCCACCTCTTTCACCGAGCGGCGCGCTACGACGTCGACCCCCGCAAGAATGCGAACGCCAGCCATCACCGGCAGAGCAGCGAGGTCTTTGGGTGTGATCACGATGGCTCCTTCCAAACGAAGGGCCCGGACGTCGGCCCGGACCCTTGCGACTCGCCTCTTTTACGCCTGCTTGGCCTGGGCCTCGCGCAGGGCCTGGGCCATCTGATCGGCACAGGAGGTGGGGCGCCGACCGCAGGTGTGGCCCTCCATCATGGCCACAATATCATCGACGTTCTGGCCGGCCACGAGCTTCGAGATGGCCTTCAGATTGCCGTCGCAGCCACCGGTGAACTGGACGCTCTTGATGGTGTCGCCGTCGAGCTCCACATCGATCTGGCGGGAGCACACGCCACGGGGAATGAAGGTATGCATGGAAATCCTTTCTCGCTTCTGTGTTCAAACGAGATTGTACCGCAAGCACCCCTGCCCCAGCACGCAAGCCGTCCCACTGACGAAAGACGGGCCACACGCGCCCGCTACACTGCCGCCGCGCCGCGCTCGCCCGTGCGAATGCGCACGACCTCTTCCACGGGAGCCACGAAGATCTTGCCGTCGCCCACCTCTCCGGTGCGGGCCGCATCCACGATTACGTCGACGAGCGCGTCTACCGCGCCGTCTTCCACCACCACTTCGAACTTCACCTTCGGCACCATGTTCAGCAGCACCTCGGTACCGCGTACGTACTCACTCCAACCGTGCTGGGCGCCGCAGCCGTGCACCTGGGATATGGTCATGCCGCTCACGTGCGCCGCGAACAGCGCCTCCTTCAGCGGCTCCATCTTCTCGGGCCGCACAATGGCCGTCACTCGCTTCATAGCTATCAGCTCCTTTTCAGCCACTCGTTTCCTAATCCAAGCCCAAATAGGCGGGGTACGCCGACTCGCCGTGGACGGCCACATCCAGGCCGATCGCCTCCTGCTCGGCGGAGACGCGCAGGCTTCCCTTGAAGCAGGCCCGGATGATAAGCCCCAGCACCACATCGGCCGCCACCACAAACACCACGGTCACAACAATGCCCAGCACCTGCGCACCCAAAAGCGCGAAATCGCCGGTGTAGATAAGGCCGCCGTGCTCGGTCCACGACAGCTCCGGCACGCAGAACAGGCCCGTGAGAATGCCGCCCACGATGCCCCCGACGCAATGACAGCCGAAGGCGTCCAACGCATCATCGTAGCCCAAGCGCCGCTTGGCCTGGGACACCGCGAAGTACACCACCGGACTCACGACAAATCCCATCACGAGCGCGGCCCACGGCTCCACGAAACCCGCGGCCGGCGTGATGGCCACCAGCCCCGCCACAAGCCCCGTAGCTGCGCCCACGAGCGTGCACTTACCCACCCGCACCCGCTCCACAATCATCCAGGAGAGCACGCCGGCGGCGCTGGCTGCCACCGTGTTCAGCAGCGCGAGGGCCGCCACGCCGTCGGCGGCGAACTCGCTGCCCGCGTTGAACCCAAACCAGCCGAACCACAGAAGCGCGGCCCCCAGGGCCACGAAGGGCACGTTATGCGGGCGGTAGCTCATGACCGCAAACCCCTTGCGCCGCCCCAGCATCAGGCAGAGGATGAGCCCCGTCAGGCCCGAGGAGATGTGCACCACATCGCCCCCGGCGAAATCCAGGGCGCCGATCATCTCTCCGATCAACGAACCTTCCCCGCCCCACACCATGTGCGCGAGCGGCGCGTACACCGCAACGACCCACACGGCCACAAACGCGCACACCGCGCCGAACTTCATGCGCCCGGCCACAGCACCGGTGATGATGGCGCAGGTGATGAGCGCAAAGGCCATCTGAAAGACGATGTCGACAAGCGCCGGGTAGCCCGCAGAAAGCGCCGAATCGTCAGCGAGCGCGCCCTGGCCTGCCAGCACTGTGAAGGCCGTCGGCGTGCCCGTAGCCTCGGCCATCATATCGTTTACCGCCGACAGGCAGCCAATTTGGTCGAACCCGCCAAAAAACGGCAGCGACCCGTCGCCGCCGTAGGCAAACGACCAGCCGCACACCACCCACGCGACACCCGCAATGCCGATGACGCCGAACACCATGACCATGGTGTTCACTACGTTCTTGCGACGCGAGAGCCCTCCGTAGAAGAAGGCGAGTCCGGGCGTCATGAGCAGCACCAGCATGGTGCACACGAGCATAAACGCCGTGTAACCGGTATCAATCATAGCGATTGACCTCCTTTAGCGGGGTCCGGTGAGAAGGGATGGGGAGGCGCCGCCTGCCGCACGGTCTGAAGGCGCGCGCCCTGTCGGCAGTCTCCCCATCCCTTGTCACCCGTGACCCGATGTTCGGGGACGCACCGATTGTTCCACGATCCTTCGCGCAGCTGAAATGTCATCGATGATTGTTAACCCCCTCAAAAAGAAGTGTTAACGCCCGCGACCAATCCTTGTTACTACGAAGAAACAATGGGCGAGATTGGCGACGAACGCTGAAGCAACGACTACAATGAGACCGTTGCGCGAGCTCGTTCCGATTTTTTGGCCAAAAACCATGCCGAGTGAACTTTTTTAGAAGGAGAAAAGGGCGTTTCGAGCCTCCAGAAGCCCCAAACCACACGAAAACAGGCGTCACGGACTCCTGAAACCGCGACGGAGCGCCTCGAATTGTTCACTCGAGGCCTTTTGGGGCCAAAGAAACGAAACGAGCCCGCACGAACACCCCCATTGGAACGAAAATCGGAGAGGAGCCCCATGAGCGTTTCATTCAGACAGGTTGAGCGAGACGAAGAAGTTGAAGCCCTGGCCCACATGGCCTACGTCATCTGGAACGAGTACTGGCCCGAGCTCATCGGCCAGGAGCAGACCGACTACATGGTGGAGAAGTTCCAGAGCCTGAACGCCTTCCGCACCGATATCGCCGACAATGGGTACGAGTACTGGTTCATCATGGAGCAGGACGACGAGACGCCCGCCGAGCTGGGACAGGCGTCCCCCACCCCGCGCATCGTCGGCTATACCGGCGGACACGTGGAGTCCGAGACGAATCGCTTTTTCATCTCGAAGATCTACCTGCTAAAGGAGCACCGCGGCAAGGGCCTGTGCTCGGCCACTATCCGCTTTTACGAAGAGCTCTGCCGCGATCGCGGCTTGGGCGCCATGTATCTCACGGTCAACAAGGCCAACGAGATGGGCCTACGCGCTTATAGGGGCAACGGCTTCGAGGTCATCGACTCCGTGGAAACCGACATCGGCGAGGGCTTCGTCATGGACGACTACATCATGGAGAAGAAACTGAAGTAAGCCAGCGTCAAACCCCGAAACGCGTAAAGGCCGTTCTGCGCACGGGAGAAGGCCTTCTTGTTTGCGCAGCGGATTCACCGACGCAAGACATGCGAAAGGGCGCCCACGGTTGCACGTGGGCGCCCTTTGCTCGAATAGCCGGCACCGCTCTCAGGGAGGGGAAGGGACGCGGCACCGGGCGAATTCGCTCATTGCCGCCTACGGAAGACCCTGCATCGGCACAGGATGCCCCGCAAGCTGCCGCCCCTATTCCCAGGGCTCGAGGGCCGCGGCGTTCTGGCCGGCCTCGCGTCCCCAGACGCAGGTATTCAGGATGGCCCAGCCGCACCCGGGGTAGAACGAGCCGACGTAGTTGCCGCCCGCCACAGCACCCGCGGCGTACAGGCGAGGAATGGGGCTGCCGTCCGTGGCGATGACCTCGGCCTTGATGTTGGCCTTCACGCCCGCGTAGGAGCCCATGGGGCCGGGGCGCATGGGGTCGGCGTAGAACGGCGGCGTGACGATCTTCCCCATGTCGGCGCGACGACCGAAGCTCAGATCCTTGCCGGTGTCGCAGTAGCGGTTCCAGGTATCGATCTCCTCTTTCAGGTTCTCGGCGGGCACGTTGATGAGCGCGGCGAGCTCCTCGATGGTATCGGCCTTAACCACGCGATCGCTCGTCTCCACGTCGATGCCCTGGAGCAACCAGGAGTAGGTGTGGTCGGCGTCCACGATGAAGTACACGTTCACGCCGTCGGGATCCTCCGGCTGCCAGCCGTTGGCGAAGACGGCGTTGGCGCACTCGGAGATGACGTAGCCCCACTCGGCGTCCTCCTGGCAGAAACGGCGGCCGTTCTGGTTCACGAGGATGTTGCCCTCGCTGCGCCATGACTTGTACTCGTTCGAGCCGCTCACCATGCCCGTAGCGTATTCGGCAATGCCGCCGATGTAGTGGTTGTCGTTCATGCAGCAGGCCTGGTTCAGCTGAAGCTGCGCGCCGATCTCGCGGGCCATACGGATGCCGTCGCCGGTGTTCGTCTCCACGTCGTGGGAGGTGGCGCCATAGCCGGCCGAGGCGCTGTCAAGCCCGGCGTCGCGCATGGTCATGCCCCAGAACTGCTGGTTCAGTCCGAGCTCACGGGCCATGGCGGTGTTGTTGTCCACCGAGGCGCAGGCGAGCACCACGCCCTTGCGGGCCTTGGCGTACTTGGTCTTGCCGTTGTCGCTTACCTCCACGCCGATGACCTCGCCGCCCTCGTTCTGCAAAAGACGCGTCACCTCGTGGTTGTTCTTCACTACCAGAGCCTCACCGTAGGTGTTGGCGTGATCCTGGAGGGTCTTGTAATGGCCGTTGATGGACGTGCCCGTTTCGAACTCGTCGTTGTCGATCTCGCCGGACAACCACAGAGAGCGCGGCACGATATCGGCCTCGGTATCGCCCAACCCCCAGATGGGAGGCAGGATATCGGCGGCGTCGTAGGTACGGCCGATGGAGATGAGCCAGTCCACCGTCTCGCCGGAGCGCAGGCACGCCTCGCGGATGATCTCAGCATCGCCCATGCCCTGGGACCAGCGAATCATCTGCTCGGCGAAAGCCTCGCCGGTGTCGCCCGCGTATCCGGTCAGCTCCTCCTGGGTCGACCACCCGGCCGCCAGGATCACGCCGCCGCAGAGCGCCGAGTCGCCGCCGATAAGCGTGCCCTTCTCGAACACGAGGGCCTCGGACCCAGCCGCGGCCGTCTCGATGGCCGCGCACATGGCCGCCGAGCCCGATCCCACGACCACCACGTCGGCCTCGTAATCCCAGTCGATGCTGGAAGGGTCGACACCGCCGCCCGTAGCCGCCAGGCTCTCGCCCTCGCTGCTGCCGGCCGCTTTAGGCGCGCAACCCGCAAGCATACCCGCGCCGAGGGCCGCAGCCCCCAAAACCGATGCGCCCTTCAGAAAATCGCGACGTCCGAATGTCGTCTCCATAATGCTCCCCTTTCAGGTTTCTCTCCTCAAAGCAAGGTCTTGCTTCCTTTGACGCCACTCAGTCTAGAAAGGGACCGTCTGCCTGTAAATTTCGGAAATCGTCACTTATCTTCCCTGGTCAGACGCTTACCTCCTGTCAAGTGACGGTTTTCGTCACTTGAAGGGCTGGTGCAAGGCACCCCGGAATTGGTACCATAGGCGCAAGGGAAAGGGAGGCTTCGTGGCACAGGGAAAGGCACCGATGATCGCAGAGCTCAACGAGCTCATTCACGACGAACACTTCATGGCCTTCATCCAAGAGAAGGCGTGGAACTACGAGTCGAGAGACGATTTTCTGGCCAACTCGCCGCCCTGCGGCCTCGATGCCGATACGACCTGGGAACTCGTCTCCTTCGTACGGCGCATGAGCGGCTGGCCGCCGGTGCGCAGCCAGATGCCCCGAGCCGGCAAGGCCCTCACCCCCGACCTCGCCTTCCAAACGACGCCGCCGTCGGTGGAGGCGACGATCAGCGAGCTGGCTGCCCGCTGCGACGAGCACTCACGGCTCTGGGAGGCCTTAGAGCCCCTCATCCGGCATAGGCGCATCGTCTCCCCTCTCGCCGAGGATCTTGCGGCCGCCGTCGAACGCGAGGGCCTCGCGATCTCCTACGAGACAGTGCGCGCCCTGATTCTCGACACGCGCGAACCGCAAGGCGACGATGAGCGCATCGTCGCCAACACCGCCGCGCTTCTGCAGGAACCCTGCGCGCCGAGCGCGATACCGACAGCTGACGTGCTCCGCAACCTCCACCAGGCTATCGTCTGCGGCACCGACCTTTCCGAGAGCGCGGGCCGCGCAGCGGCCGCAGCACCGCCAAGCTCGATGCCCGAGGCCTTCGTCCAATGCGAGGTCA
>NZ_JAYMFI010000023.1:0-14746 GCF_035830635.1 Adlercreutzia shanghongiae
CCTCCACCAGGCTATCGTCTGCGGCACCGACCTTTCCGAGAGCGCGGGCCGCGCAGCGGCCGCAGCACCGCCAAGCTCGATGCCCGAGGCCTTCGTCCAATGCGAGGTCAGCTTCGAGGAACTCGCTCGAGTGGCCGGCCGGGAGGGTCAGTGGGGCGTCCATCCGCTCCCCGGCATCATCATGAACGCGGGCATACTCTGGAACAGCAAGACCATAGGTCCCGCGAACGCGTTTCTGGAAGTCGCCTTGCGCCGGCGAGCCCTCAAGCGCATCGGGCTTCCCGTGCTCGCCTGCGTGCCGCTCTCCTCGCTGCGCCTGTCCTGGGAACGGGGAAGCGCCCCCGAGCTTTTGGAGCCCTTCCGCTACGGCGAGGCCTTCCTCGTCAGCGAATTCGGCCTCGATTGCACTCCCTACCTCATCCAGATGCTCGCCATGATGGAACACTATGTCGACAAGCTGGAAGGAGAAGTCCGCGCCATTGCAGCAGCCGACGCCGCTCGTCGCGAGGCCGTAAGCCGCGATGCGCGTCTGTCCCATCGCCAGAAGGATCTGCTGAGCACCCTCATCGCCGACCCGGACGCGCGCGTGGACGTGGGCGCCTACAGGGAGCGCTTCGACTGCGCCGTCTCCACCGCCCGCGACGACCTGAACCGTCTCGTCGACCTGCGCTACTGCTCGACGGCCTACCAGGGAAAGAAGCAGGTATTCTGGCTGAACGAGATGTCCTGAGGGCGCGCCCCGCGGACTATCGGGGGCCATCGAGAGCTATCGGGGGTTTCCGAGGTCGCTTCCGAAAATCTGCGTTCTCCACTGTCGATAGCCCGCACAGTCTAAGTTCGATGGCTAGCGGATGGCCCAACGGGCTAGCAGGCAAGCCCAGAATTCCCGAGCTGCTCCCGCACGCAGGCGGCGATGCCCTCGGCTTAGGCTACAGTCTCGGCGATGGAAGCTACGGATCGAACCTCCCTTGCCGGACCCCCAAGATCGCCTCACTAGGGCTTCAGGAATCCCTCAATGTTGTTGAAGGCCTCCCCGAAAGCCGAGGGCGCAATGACAAGGCCGCCCTTTTCCTTCACCGATTCATAGATGAGGTTCATGGTACGCAGCTGCATGGCCTTGTCATTTTGGTCGTACACAGCAGCAGCATCCACGAACATCTCCGAGATGTCCTTCTCAATCTCGGCTAGCAAAAGCCGGGCGTTGCGCTCGCGCTCGGCCTGAGCCTCGCGGGACATGGCATCCTGCAGCTCCTTGGGGATGGCGATGTCGCGTATCTCCACGGAGACCACCGTGATGCCCCAGCTGCGGGTCTTCTCGTCCAGTATCTCCTTGATCTCGCAGTCGAGCTGCTCGCGGCGCGTGGCCACCTCGGCGAGGTTGATGCGGCCGATGGCATCGCGCAGGGCCGTCTGGGCCGCCCACCATATGGCGGATGCGTAGTCCTCCACCTCCACGCAGGCATCTTTCGGATTCCACACGAGCCAGAACAGCACGGCATCGATGTCCAGCGGCACAAGGTCGGCGGTCAGGGCCTCCTCGGCTGTAAATGGCGTCGTGATAATGCGCTGGTCCACGTGGGCAGCCGCGTGCTCTACGATAGGAATGAGAAAGTACAGGCCGGGTCCGGCGATGCGATGGAACTTGCCCAGGCGCAGCACGACCACGCGCTCCCATTGCGGCGCGATGCGGATGCTACAGGCGAGCAGAAAGCCCACAGCCATGGCGGCCACGATGAGCGGCACGGACATGTTCTCCCAGAACAACGCCATAACGACAGCGAACCCGATGAGGAACACCGCGATGGAGAACAAGTACACACCGTTGCGCGAGGTCTTAGTGCCCCGCGAGGGAGGTGCGGCCGCGATGGGCTTACGGCCATTGGCGGCCTTTTCCTCGATTTTCCGATTCTTGTTGCGCATGATCGATCCCCTTCCCCCTTGCCGCCTGCAAAAGCGGCCTTCGGGACAGGCCCTCTATCGGGACTCCTCAAGTCTGACTATCTGGTCGCGCACCAGGCTCACAATGTCGTCGGGCTCCATGCCGCGGGACAGAGCGTTTTGCACGAAGTCCATGGCCAAAGCCTCCATCTCCCCATCGTCGGCGGAGTAGTCGACCCGGCTCACATCGGCCACGAACGACCCGCGGCCGCGCTTCGTGAAAATGAAGCCGTCGCGCTCGAGGTCCTGGTACACCTTGTTGATCGTGTTGTAGTTCACGCCCAACCGCACGGATAGCTCGCGCACGGAGGGAAGCCGCTCGTCGCAGGCGTACTTCCCGGAGGTGATGAGGTAGACGAGGCGTTTGCGAATCTGCATCCAAATGGGCACGCCGGAACGCTCGTCCACCTGAAACGAGCCGAGGGCGTCGCTGGGCACATCTTTTTCATAGGCGTCTTGGATCATAATAATCTTTATGGTATCACGGATGGCCTCCGCCCGAAGCGCTGCGCTGCTCATCCCCAGAAAGTCACCGCCCCTCCGGTCACAACGGAGAACCGCACGGCGGCCAGCAGGAATGCGTAGCGAAGGCACAGGCCGCCCACGATAGCCGCCGCGGCTCCTACCACATAGGACAAAGAGTGCGGTCGCCTTGCGCACCACAACTCTGTGGCAGCCGGTACGACAATCCCAGCCCCCACGACTCCGAGCCAGAACAGCCCCGCCCAGCATCCCACTACCAACGATTCCGCCGAAAGGCGTTCTGGATAGCTCGTAAGCGCCCACAGCAGCAGAACCGCCAGAGTGATCGCCTTGAGCGCAATCACCACCCCGTCGACCCGCAGGCATACGGAAACACCTGGCGCCACATCTTCCCCGTCACGTGTCACGAAGCCGAAGACGAGCAGCATTCCCATGCCTGTCGACAGCGCCGACAGCGTGAAGATGACCGGCACCAGCGTGTTGTTCAGAAAGGGAACCGTCGGAAAGGCAGAGAGGTACACACCCGAGTACAGGATGACAAATACGGCGAACAACGTCGCCAGCACCTGCAGTGCGAACTCGATCCGTCGCATCACCGGCGTCTCCAGGAGACCACCGACGAGCAACGCGAGCGCCGAGCAGCCAACGAAAGCGACAATAGCCCAAGAGCCCAGGGTGAGCAGGCTCGTCGAAGGCGTAAAGAACACCTGGAAGGATCGCTCGGGGTAGCCCAGGTCAGCCAACAGGAAAACAAGCCCTAACCCCACCGTGGCGGGGCCAAGGTACATGCCCCCGTCGGTGACCGTCGCTGCCGCCTCCAGCCATGCGGGAGTCCATCGCCGCAGCGATAGGTCTACCACGGCGCTGACGAAGAAGGCTCCGGCCCCCATGCCCGCCAGGAACAGATACCAGGCTATGAACGAATTGACCATGGCGCCGCGCCCCGTCGTAGCTTATCGCGATGGAGCCAAGTCGTCGGCTTCGGCCTCCACGAAGTCGCGCATCAGCGCCGCGAGACCGCGGTAAAAGCCCGTTACCGCCCGATTTTCTACGTCTTGGGCGAGGGAGGGCACCCAGGACGCAAGATGATCAGCGATAAACGACTCCTGCACCGCGGCCAAGCGCTCCGCCTCGGCGCCATTGCCGCTATCGAGAGCGGCCATGGCATTGCGGATCAAGCCGGCCATGAAGCCAAACTCGAACGCGATGTGGTCTTCCGGCAAATGTATGTTTTCGTCCACGGAGAATCCTTCGCGACGGTAGAAGGCCACCGCCTCGTCGCGAGCCTCTTGCATCATGAGCCCTGTCGGACTCGTGTACACCGACTCATAGGGAGCCACCGGACGTCGGCTCATGCCGAGGAAGATGCGAGCGTACTCGGCGGCCAGATCGATGCGCACCGCTTCCAAAGCCGCATCGTCGGCATCGGCCAGTGAGGCGATGAAAGTGCCGAGCTCTCCGTCGAGCGCAGGCCCTTGCTCCCGCAGCGAGCGCAAAAAGGCCAGCGGAAGCTCCTCGCCAAAGGCGATGCTGAGGAACTCGTAGATCGCCGCACGCTGCCCCATAATCTCACGCGTCTGGGCCACCGTCAGTTTCTCTTCCATGATCACTCCTTGCGAACACGGGCCTTGCAGCCCGACGTACCTTAGCTCTCGGATATCGGCTTCACGCGATGAGCGACGAACACCGAAGGGGCCGTCTCCCCCTCCAGGCGCGCGGCGCCCTTGGCCCGGGCCAGTGCTTCCATCTCGGACAGGGGACCGAAGTGCAACGCCCGCGTGGGACAAGTGAGCACGCAGCGCGGATCTTCATCGGAGGGGCGTCCGAGACTCAGGCAGCCGTCGCACTTGTCCATGGTCTTGTCCTCCCGATAACGGGGGACATCGAAAGGGCAGCCCAGAGCACAGCTGCGACACCCGATACAGCGCGAGACGTCACCGACGACCAACCCGTCCTCGTCGCGTTTGGAAAGAGCCCCCACAGGGCATACCGCGACGCAGGCGGGATTTTCGCAGTGCATGCAGGAAAGGGAGGTGAACCGGCGCGTCACCGAAGGAAACGCCCCCTCCACGGTGTCGAACACGGTGCGGCGCAGCCAGGTGCCGGCCTTCAGGCCGTGCCACTGCTGACAGGCGACCTCGCAGGAAAAGCACTTCACGCAGCGCGTTCCATCGACGAAGAAACCGTATTGCACAGCCATCCTCCTCCCCTGGCTTTCATCCGCCCATCTGGACGGCCCCATATTGCCGCGGGACCAGAGCAGCGCCCCAGCCCCGCGCAGCTTAACCTCACTCGGGCAATCGCAGCCTTGGCAAATTCCTAATGCTGTCGCCGGGCGACGAACACCGACGGGGTCGTCTCGCCCTCCAGGCGCGCGCCGCCCTTCTCGTCCGCCATGGCCTCCATATCGGTCAGCTTACCGAAATGCAGCGCCTTGGTGGGACAGGTATTCACGCAGCGGGGCGTTTCATCGGCGGCCCGGCCCAAGCTCAGGCAGCCGTCGCACTTGTCCATGAGAAAGCCGCCGCCCTCGATCTCCAAATACTCGGGCACATCGAAGGGACAGGCCGTGCCGCAGGTCTTGCAACCGATGCACTTCGTCTTGTCCTGCACCACCAGGCCATCCTCCTCCCGCTTGCAAAGAGCGCCCTGGGGGCAGATTTCTACGCAGGCGGGGTTCTCGCAGTGCATGCACGAGAGCGAAGTGAATGCGCGCTTCACGTTTGGGAAGGCGCCCTCTACCTCTTCGCGCACCTCGCGACGGTGCACCGTGGCCGCCTTGATCTCGTGCCACTGCTGGCAGGCCACCTCGCAGGCCCAGCATTTCACGCAGCGAGAGGAATCGACGAAAAATCCGTACTGCTCAGCCATAATTTACCCCTCCCACTTGCTGATCTTGACGAGCGTCTGCTTGGCCATCGCGGAATGAAAGCCGTCAAAGTTCTCGATAGTAGCGTCATACAAGTTGTTAACCTCGGAACCACCGTCGAAGCATTCGTAGCCGGGCTCGCCCAGCTCCTCGCAGTCCTGCCACCAGCCGCGCTTGCCCATGACGACCTCAGGCGAGATGCCCTCGAAGTACTCGGCCACCATCTTCACCCAACCGTGCGGCGACTCGATCTTCATCCAGTCACCATCCTCGATGCCGTACTGCTGGGCCGTGGCTGGGTTGATCTTCACCCAAGGCAAGCGATTGCGTTCGCGCATATAGGGCAAATTGCCGAAATAGCTGTGGACGCTCAAGCGGTGAGCATGTACGTCTGTGAAGATGAGTGGGTACTCCTTGGCAATCTCAGGAGTTTCAGCGATGCCCTCTGGAGGCCCAGAGTATTCGGGGAGAAAGCCGAGCGTACCGTCTTCGCGATTGTTGGGCATCCCTCCGATAATCTCGTTGTAGCACTGCACCTTACCGTTGGGCAGCTTCTCAAACAGCTCTTCATAGTTCTGATATGTAGGCTCCATCGGCTTGGCGCCATCGGTTCGTTCTACGAAAACATAGCCCTTTTCTCGCAGCTCCTCCAAGGTGAATCCAGTTGGCTCCAACTGCGCCCGCAGAAGCTCGTCCAAATCCCCATTCCAGAAATCTTCACCAAAACCTAACTTCACAGCTAGATCGAGGTATATCCTCCAATCGGAGCGAGACTCACCGAGCGGCTCAGCAATCTGCTGCTCGATGCCAATGAACGTGCCCTCCGGCATATTGCGCGAGCCGATCTGACAGCTGTCTTCATAACGAGTGCAGGCGGGCAGAACGTAGTCTGCATAATCGCAAGAGGGATTCCAGGCCGTATCCATAACGAAGTAGAAATCGAGCTTCTTCAGTGCCTCAGCCACCAGCTTGGGCTGACGGGTCTGAGACAACGGATTAGTGCCGTGGGCAAATACGGCGCGCAGAGGGAAGGGTTTGCCAGTGAGTACGCTCTGAATGCCCCGATTGGCCGCCGAGGTGGGATCCACGAAAAATTTAGTATACGCCCAAGTCTCAGGGTTCTGCCACCAGCGAGGAAATTCAGGGGCCACAAGCTTGGAACGGCTTGGAGCCAAGCCAGCTGCCGTGTCCTCGTCACAGGCGGGAAGCCTGTCGGACAACGTGGGGATTTTGTTGATCTTGCTACAGTCGAACAGCTCCTCGGGCATTTTCATGCCTGCGCCGCCACCACCCGGGACATCAAGGTTGCCCGTGATAGCGGCGATGAGGTTAATGCAAATGCATGTCCAGTTGCCGTCATTGGACTGGTCGCCGGCACTATTGCCATACATGATACCCATGGGTTTGATAGTACCCATCATGCGAGCAACCTCAGTGATCTTCTCTTCAGAGATACCCGTGATGGGAGCGGCCCAAGAGGGCGGGAACTGCTTCACATGTTCGGCCAACTTATCGAAACCGTTACACCAGTTCTCGCAGAAGTCGTGGTCGTAGAGATCCTCTTCTATGAGCACATTCAGGATCGACAAGGCGAGCGCGCCATCAGTGCCAGGGCGTACAGGGACCCACACGCTAGCATGGGTAGCCAGAGGGTCAAGCATCGGACGGATGTCGATGAACTGCAGGCCATTATCCATGGCCTCAAAGCGACGATAGGGGTTCGCCTTATCCACATTGTTGTTCATATCGGCGTTCTCGCCATTTACGCCCCAGTTTACCAGCAGTTTCGTCTTGTTGAGCTGATAGGGATAGGTGTCAGCCTTCGTGCCAATAGACAGCTCACGACTAGAAGTAATCTGTGTCTGACAAATGGCACTATGCATGTAGTTCGGAGATCCGAACACATTCAAGAAACGACGCCCTAGCTGCATGACAAATTTGCATTCCTGGGGTGACCACAGAGCAAGTGCCTCGGGGCCGTGCTGATCCTTGATCTCCTGTAGCTTTGCAGCGATTCCCTCGATAGCCTCCTCCCAGGTGCATCGCTCGAACTTGCCCTCGCCCTTTTCTCCAGTGCGGCGCATCGGGTATTCAATACGCGCGGGGTTATACAGAGTCTGCATGGCGGAGTTGCCCTTAGCGCACAGACTTTTGCAGCCGTAGCCCCAGTTGTTGCCGGCTACCGGATTGCCCTCAACATGAACCCAGCGACCCTCCGGATTGAGATAGCACAGGGTAGAACACAGAGTCTTGGCCGGGCCGCACATATAGCACCAGGAATGCTTGACCTCGTATTCGTCCAGATTAATCGCCTCGATCTCGGGCGCCTCCCCCGTGTCGGCGAGATCTTCGCTTTTGTCCTCGCTCACTTTCGGGGAGCACCCGCTGAGCGCAGCCAACGCACCGAGCGCCGCAGCTCCTTCGAAGAACCGACGTCTTGTCAGACTTTGACTCATCTCTCCTCCTTAATGACGTTAGCCGCCGAGAGCAAGATGAATTGCCCGGAATCGCGAAACGTTGCTGTGCACGGCAACCGACAGTCCCGAACGAAGCCTCTCCCCCTCGGCCGATACTGATTCGGCCGTATCATCATAGCCGCATAGTAACATAGTTAACTATGACACTCAATCTTTTTGTTTATCCTATTTCTAGGATATTGGAGAAGAGCATGAGGCGAAGGCCCAAGGAGGTCCTGAGCGATCTCAGAATTGCTTCAGCCTTGAAATGCGAGACTCCGACAACCCACGCCGGAGCTAACGAGCGGAACTCGGATTCCCCAGCCGTTCCCGCACAGTGGCAGCGATGCCCTCGGCGTCCAGGCCGAGGTCGGCGAAGAGCTGGCTCACGGGGCCCTGGCCCACGAAATGGTCGGGAATGCCCAGGGTGACGGCGGGAACAGTCGCGCCCTGGCGCGCCAGCACTTCCAGCACGCCCTCGCCGGCGCCGCCGGCAACCACACCCTCCTCAACGGTGACCACGAGCGGCGTCTCGGCCGCCGCGGCAATGGCCTCCTCGTCGAGCGGTTTCACCCAGCGCATGTCCACCACGCGGCATTCGATGCCGTCGGCGGCCAGCAGCTCGGCGGCCGCACGGGCCTGCCCCACCATGCGACCGAAGGCGAGCAGGGCCGCATCGGCACCCTCGCGCACCACGCGCGCCTTCCCCACTTCCAGAAGCTCGGGGGCGTCGGGCAAAGGCGCGCCCTCGGCCTCGCCGCGCGGGTAGCGCAGCGACACAGGGCCGGGCAGCGCGAGCGCCGTGTGCAGGGCGTGCACAAGCTCGGCCTCGTCGGAGGGGGCGAGCACCTTCACGTTCGGCACCATGCGCGTGTACACCATGTCGAACACGCCGTGGTGCGTGGGGCCGTCGTCGCCCACCAGGCCCGCGCGGTCGAAGGCGAGCACGACGTTGGCCTCGGGCAGGGCGCAGTCGATGATGAGCTGGTCCACCGCTCGCTGCATGAAGGTGGAGTACAGGGCCGCCACCGGCTTCTTGCCGCCTGCGGCGAGGCCGGCCACCATGCCCACGGCCTGCTCCTCGGCGATGCCCACGTCCACGAAGCGGTCGGGGAACTCGGCGGCGAAGGTCTTGAGCCCCGTGCCGCCGGTCATGGCGGCCGTGATAGCCACCACGTCGGCGTCATGCGCCGCCTCGTCGGCCATGGCCGCGCCGAAGACCTCGGTGTACGTGGGGCGCTTTGCCGGCTTCTTCACCGCCTTGCCCGTGGCAATATCGTAGGGCCCCGTGCCGTGGAACGCTTCGGGATCGCGGCGGGCGGGCTCGTAGCCCTCCCCTTTCCGCGTGACCACGTGCACGAGCGCGGGCCCGTCCATTTCCAGCACGAGGGAGAGGATATCGCGCAGCTCGGCAATGTTGTGGCCTTCGATGGGCGCGGTGCACACGATGCCGAGCGACTCGTAGATCATAGTGTGCGGAATCACCATCTGCTTGAGGGATTCCTTCATGTTCTTGCCGAATCCCAGAAGGCCGCGGGCCGCGGGGCCGCCCTGCTCCATGGCCGCCTGCAGCCCCTCGCGCGCCTCGCGGTAGTGGCTGTTGGCGCGGATGTTGCCCAGATGTTTCATGAGCGCGCCCACGTTGCGCGAGATGGACATCTCGTTGTCGTTCAGAATGACGACGAGCGGCAGCTGCTCGTTGCCCATGTAGTTGAGCGCCTCGAAGGCCATGCCGCCGGCCAGCGACGCGTCGCCGATGAGCGCCACTACCTTCTCGTTCGTGCCCTTCAGCTGGCGCGCCTTCGCCAGACCCGTCGCGATGGAGAGCGAGTCGGAGGCATGCCCCGAGTAGTGCACGTCGTAGGGGCTCTCGTGGGGTTTGGTGAAGCCCGAGATGCCGCCGTAGGTGCGCAGCGTCTTGAACGCCTCGCGCCGGCCGGTGATGAGCTTATGGGCGTAGGCCTGGTGCCCCACGTCGAACACCACGCGGTCGCGCGGCATGTCGAGCAGGCTCTCCAGGGCCACGATGATGTCAACCGCGCCGAGCGAGGAGGCCACGTGCCCCCCGGTGACCGAGGTGGTGGCGACGATCTCCTGGCGAATCTCGCGGGCGAGAATGGCGAGCTCCTCGTTGGTGAGGACCTTCAAATCGGCCGGAGAGGTGATAGCGTCGAGAATGCGCGGGGTATCCATAGGCGATTCCTTTAAGCCTCGCTGGACGGTTCGGCAAAAGGGACCTCCGCTGCTGCGGAGGGATGACTGAAGCCGCCCCCTGCAGGAGCGGTTCCGGCACCGCCCGTCACGTCGGATTCATTTCCGGCATCAGGGGTCTGCGCGTCAGCCTCCTCTTCCGTCGGGGCGGCGACCCCGCTGGCCTCCTCAGCTTCGGGCTCTTCGGCGGCCATGAACGCATCAAGGTCCTGCTCGGACAAATCGCAGGCGGAAAGACCGAGTTTCACGGCCTCCTCGTAGAGCTTGAGCGCGTCATCCAGCGAGATGTCCGCATCGGATACGGCGTCCACGATTTCAGCGAGGCGCCCGTGCACGTCTTCGAACGTGCGGCCCTGCTCGTCGGCCATGAGGCTACACCCCCACCTGCACGCAGGCCGCGGCGCCCGAGGCGCCCACAACGGCAGGGATGAGGCCGCCGGCCAGCTCGGCGTCGGCGTCACCGCAGCCAAGGGCCGCCTCGCCATCCATGGAGCGGGCGATGCGACCGAGCACGCCGTTGACGAAACGGGGCGAGTCGTCTTCTCCGCCAAAGCCCTTGGCCAGCTCCACCGCCTCGTTGATGGAAACCGATACCGGCACATCCTCGCAGTGCAGCATCTCGAAAACGGCCAGGCGCAGAATGGAGCGGTCCACTATGGGCATGCGGGAAAGCGCCCAGTTCTCGGACGCCGCTTCCACGCGCTCGTCCACCTCGGACTGGTTCGCCTCAACGCCGCGAATGAGCGTGAGGGCGTAGTCGGTGAGCGAGCCCTCTTCGATGCGCCCGAACTCGGAGGCCTCCGGCTCGCTCGAGGCCGGGGCCTCGCGAGCCACTAGGCACAATCCGCAATCGAGCAGCTCACTGGGAGCCTTCCCCGTCAGCTCGCTTGTGTACAGCACCTGCACCGCGCTGATGCGGTCGCGGGTGCGCTCGTGGGTTCTTGCCATAAGGTGCGCCACCTAGGCCTTGAACTGGAGGCCGTCGATGTACACGTCCACCGCCGACACCTCGACGCCGGCCTGGGTGGCCAACGACTCGGCGATGGCGGCGCGCAGCTGGGCAGCCAGCTCGGGCAGCACGTAGCCGTAGTAGACTTCCACATGCACGGCCACATGCAGCTTGCCGCCCTCGTCCATCTTGGTCTCGATACCGGAGGTAGAGGGCTTGTTCGCCAGCATGGAGCGAATGCCGCTTGTGGCAAAAGAGCCGAGCGAAGCCACGCCGTCCACGTCGCTGGCGGCCACAGAGATGATGGTCTCCATGACGCCCGGGGCAATAGAGAGGCCCTCAACGTTCATCTGATCGGTCATAGTACGTCTCCCATCTGGGTTTCGATGAAGTCGGTTGTCGCATCACCGGCCAAGAATACCTCGTTGTCGAGCACGCGCTTGTGGAACGGGATAGTTGTTGCAATTCCTTCAATAACGAACTCGTCCAGGGCACGTCGGGCGCGAGCCACGGCCTCGGCGCGGTCTTGGCCGTGCACGACGACCTTGGCCACGAGCGAGTCGTAGTAGGGCGAGATGCGCGAACCGGGGCGCAAATAGGTCTCTACGCGCACCCCGGGGCCCGCCGGGGGCTCGAAGCGCGTCACCGTGCCCGGGCAGGGACGGAAGCCGTGGGCCGGGTCCTCGGCGTTGATGCGCAGCTCGATGGCATGGCCGGCCGGGGTGAACGGCGCGCGACCCGCGCAGCTCATGGGCTCGCCGGCGGCGATGCGCAGCTGCTCTTTGATGATATCGGTGCCGGTGACCTCCTCGGTGACGGGATGCTCCACCTGCACGCGGGTGTTCATTTCCATGAAGTAGAACTGGCCGCGCTCGTCCAGCAGAAACTCGATGGTGCCGGCGTTGCGGTAGTCCACGGCACGCACGGCCTTCAGGGCCGCCTTCATCATGTCGCGGCGCAGGTTCTCGGAAAGCGCCGGCGAGGGAGCCTCCTCCAGAAGCTTCTGATGGCGGCGCTGGATGGAGCAGTCGCGCTCGCAAAGAGCCACGGCGTTGCCGTGGTCGTCAGCGAGCACCTGCACCTCCACGTGGCGGGGGCGCAGCACGAGTTTCTCCAGGTACACGCCATCATTGCCGAAGGCGGCGCCCGCCTCGGTGCGTGCGGCCTTGTACTGGGCCTCCAAATCCGCCGGGTCGTGCACCTCGCGCATGCCCTTGCCGCCGCCGCCGGCCGTCGCCTTGATGAGCACCGGGTAGCCCACCTTCTCGGCGAAGGCACGGGCCTCCTCCACGGTATCGAGGCAGCCATCGGAGCCGGGCACCGTGGGCACGCCGCACATCTTCATGGTCTCGCGGGCGCTCGACTTGTCGCCCATGCGGTCGATGCACTCGGGGGCCGGGCCGATGAACACCAGGTCGTTCTCGGCGCAGGCGCGGGCGAAATCGGCGTTCTCGGCAAGGAAGCCGTAGCCGGGGTGAATCGCCTCGGCGCCGGTGTTCTTCGCCGCCGCGATGATAGAGGGCATGACCAGATAGCTCTTATTCGACTGAGCCGGCCCGATGCAGACGGCCTCGTCGGCGTAGTGCACCGGATAGGTGTCCGCATCCTCGGTGGAGTACACGGCCACGGTCTTCACGCCCAGCTCGCGGGCGGCGCGCATGATGCGCAGGGCCACTTCGCCGCGGTTGGCAACTAGGATTTTCTCGAACATGCTAGTTCTCCGAGGTGCCCGGAGCCGGATCGTGGGGCTCCACGTAGAAGAGCACCGTGCCGTACTCGACTGGCGTGGCGTCGGACAGGCACACCTCGCGCACCGTGCCCATCTCCTCGGCGGCGATCTCGTTCATGAGCTTCATGGCCTCGACGATGCACAGCGTCTCGCCGGCGGCCACCTCGTCGCCCACCTTCACGAACGGCGGCTCTCCCGGGGCCGGGGCCTCGTAGTAGGTGCCCACCATGGGGGCCACAACCGGCTTCCAGTTGGCCGGACGGTCGCTGGCCGGCGCCTCGGCGGCCGGCGCAGGGGCGGCGGGGGCAGGGGTGGCCTGAGCCTGCGGGGCAGCCGGCGCAGCGGCGGGAGCGCCCTGACCCGGCATACGCACGGCGATGCGCACGCCCTCTTCTTCTACGACGATCTCTCCCACGCCGCTCTCCTCGGCGACGCGAACCAGCTCGCGAATCTGATTGATGTCCACGTAATCGTCCTCCTTGGTGGCGCTGGATTCCTGCTCCAGCATGAAATCGACTTTCTCAGATACCCTGTGCTTGCTCAAATAGGTGCGGGCCTCGTTCGGGAACAGGGCGTACATGAGCACGTCCTCTTCGCTTTGGGCCAAATCCCCGATCTCGGCGGCGCACTCGTCGTAGGTCGTCGTAACGAGCGTGCCCGGCGCGATGCTCGGATCCAAAATCTCGGAATCGCCGGCGACCTTCGCCACGATCTCCTTGTCCATGTGGCCCGGCGCCTTGCCGTAGTAGCCGCAGACGTAGTCCTTCATCTCCTTGGAGATGACGCTCCAGCGCTTGCCGGTGAGCACGTTGAACACCGCCTGGGTGCCCACGATCTGGGACATGGGGGTCACCAGCGGCGGATAGCCCACTTCAGCGCGCACCTTCGGAATCTCCGCCATAACCTCGGGCAGGCGGTCGACGGCCTTCTGCACCTCCAGCTGGCTGACGAGGTTGCTCATCATGCCGCCGGGCACTTGGTGAGAGTAAACCTGCATGTGCATGAGGGACGACACGCCGCGCTTGTAGTGACCGCGCTTGCGCATCTCCTCCCAGTACTCGGAGATCTCGAACAGCAGATCCAGATCGAGGTCGGTGTCGTAGCGGCTCTCCTTCAGAGCGGCCACGATCATCTCGACGGCCGGATGCGAGTTGCCGAAGGCCAGCGGCGCATGGGCGGTATCGGCAATGGCCACGCCGGCTTCGGCGGCCTTCAGAATGTTGGCCGGAGCCATGCCGCCGACATAGTGGCAGTGGATGTGCACGGGCAGGCCGATTTCCTCGTTGAACGCCTTCACCATGCGCTCGGCGCGGTAGGGCGTGAGCATGCCGGCCATGTCCTTGATGGCGATGGTGTCGGCGCCCAAATCCTTCAGCTGCTGGCCGTATTCCAGGTAGGAGTCCAGCGTGTGCACCGGCGAGATGGTGTAGGAGATGGCGCCCTCGAACAGGCCACCGCATTCCTTGATGGCCTCAGCGTTGTCCACCACGTTGCGGATGTCGTTCAGCGCGTCGAAAACGCGGAACACCTCGATGCCGTTGCGGTGCGCCGCGTGAATGAAGCGGTGCACGATTTCCTTGGAGTAGTGCTTATAGCCGACGAGGTTCTGCCCGCGGGAGAGCATGGCAAGCGGCGTGTTGGGCGTGTTCGCCTTGATCGCGCGCAAACGCTCCCAGGGGTTCTCATCCAGAAAGCGTAGGCAGGAGTCGAACGTCGCGCCTCCCCACGCCTCGATAGCCCAGTAGCCCACGCGGTCCATCTTCGGCAGAATCGGCAGCATATCGCCGATCTGCATACGGGTGGCCCAGAGGCTCTGCTGGCCGTCACGGATGGTCGTGTCCATGATCTGAAGCCGTGGCATGAACTCACACCTCCTTATACACAGGTTAGTCAAAGATCAAGGGTTGGATTATAGGGGACACCTACCACGGTGCGGGCCGCGATGTCGCGATTTGCCGACAACGAACATCAACGAAGCGGCGGGAGGAGGCTGCGAGAAGAAAGGGATCGCCAAACGACGAGGGCGGCCCAGCCAGCCAGCTGAGGGAGCCAACGACAGACGGCCGGCCAAGGGGGCCGACGGCAAGCGACCCGCTGAGGCTGTCGGCCGG
>NZ_JAYMFI010000024.1:0-61518 GCF_035830635.1 Adlercreutzia shanghongiae
GCCTAGCCGGCCCTCCCCCATAGAAAAGCGCAGGGCTCGTGGGTCCTGCGCCAGCATTGCCTTCTTGGTGAAAATCAATCGAGGAAATCAGTTGACAAAACTATAGGAACACCCCTCTCGCTCGCCTCCCCTCCGGCGCACCGCCCATGCCGCTCGCCTCCCCTCCGGCGCACTTCCCCGCATTCTTCTTCCTCCCGTCTTTCCCCCCTCTCCGGCCCTCTCGCACGTTTTCTGCCTTCTGATGCAGATAAACATGCGATTGTGCGAGTTCTAAATGGCGGAAAACTCGCACAATCGCGCTTTTCCCTGCCCGAAAAACTCCCAAGAGCCCAAATCACTCGCACAATCGTGCTTTTCCCTGCACGAAAGGCGAAAAACCTGACTTGACGCAGAAAGAGCGGCTCGGACAAAGGCCGCTCTCGTGGAAGGATGGAGCTATCGGAGCAGAAACGGATGCCTGCCGATTGCCCCATGAACGTCAGCCGTGCGCGCCCTAGTTGCCCGCGAGATGCAGCGGCGCTGAACTGTTCCCAGCGGCCATGTTTCTACGGGCGCGTCAATCGAGAAACCGTCGGCAAATTATGAACAATTTACTCGCCTTTTCGAGGATTTGGCTGCCCAGCGCCCCTGCACTATAAAATACAGGGAAGCAAACGCAACTTTGGAGGCAGCATGGCCATTCGCATCATCGTGGACTCGTCGGCGGACATGGAAGAGGAATACGCCGCCGAGCACGGCATCACCATCATCCCCATGACCATCATCTTCGGCGACGAGCAGTACGCGGAAGGCGTGGACATCTCGCGCCAGACGTTCTTCGAGCGTCTCATGGAGACCGACGAGCTGCCCCGCACGAGCCAAATTCCCCCCATGGTGTTCCAGGACTTGTTCCAGGAAGCGGTAGATGCGGGCGATACCGTGGTGTGTATCACGCTGTCGAGCCATATCTCGGGCACCTACCAAAGCGCCTGCATCGCCGCAGCGCCCTTCAAGGAGTCGGTGTTCGTGGTAGACAGCGAGAACGCCACCGTGGGCGAGCGCATCTTAGCCGAGCGCGCCTGGGCCCTGCGCGACGAGGGACTCGAGGCGGCAGATATCGCCTACTGCCTCGATCAAGAGAAAAAAGACATCCGCCTTGTGGCGTCGCTGGACACGCTGGAATACCTGCGCCGCGGCGGCCGCATCTCGGGTGCGGCGGCGCTCGTGGGAGGCATGCTTTCCATCAAGCCCGTGGTGGGCGTCGTGGAAGGCGATGTGGTCATGCTGGGGAAGGCCCGTGGCTCGAAGCAGTCGAAGAACCTCGTGTTCGAGAAGATCGACGAGGCTGGCGGCATCGATTTCACCCGTCCCATCTGGGTGGCCTACTCGGGGCTTTCTGACAAGACGGCCCGCAAGTACATCGCCGATAGCCTGAGCCAGGCGAAAGCGGCCGAGGAAACTGCCGCCGACGAGGCCACCGCGCCAAGCGACTTGCCCCTCACCCAGGTCGGTGCCGTCATCGGCACCCATGTCGGCCCCGGAGGCGTGGCCTTCGCCTTCTTCGCGAGGGACTAGTTAGTCGCAGCTCCCCTCCCGGGGGATCTGGCGGGTGCTTCAACTCACTCAAACAGTCCTCGCTCTGCGAGACAGCCCAGCGGGCTTTCTCGTTCGCTGCGGAACTCGCTCGGTTGAAGCACCCGCCAGATCCTCAACACCCCGCCAGAAACCTAAAAGGCATCGATGAGCTTTTGGATGTCCTCGCGACTGTGCGCGTCGAGCTTGGTGTAGATGTGCTTGATGTGGCTGCGCACCGTGTTCTCGGTCACGTACATCGTCTCCGCAATGTAGGCTTTCGTGCGGCCCTTGCAAAAAAGCTGCATGACCTCGATTTCTCGAGGCGTCAGGCCCCGCGATGCTCCCAAAGCCTCGCAACGGCCGTCGATGTCGTCGAAATCGCTCGGACTTGCCGCGGGGCGATTGGCGAGGTCGTCGAAGATATAGGCGATGTTGGGATCGCGCGACTCGAGGCAGAAAGCCAGCGTCATCGCCACCGCGTACAAAAGGACCACCACATAGCTTTCGCCCAGTCCCTGCAGCTGAGAAGACGAGGCCGCCAGAGAGCCGACGTAGAAGGACAGCACATAGCAGCTCCAGCCTACGCCAAAGACCGCCGAGCTCGAAAAGGCGCTGTGTCGCGCCACATCAGCCAAAGTCAACCAGACGAACAGTACGATGAAGTTCAGCGATACGCCGGAGAACAGGGCTTGCATGCCGGCATCGGGCACGATGAGCTCGCAGAGGAAATCGGTTGCCAGCACGAAAAGGACAATCTTCCACAATTGGGGAAAGTCAAACGACTTCCTCAGCCCGAACACCAGCACCAGAATGCCCGCGCACAGCGCGGCATCGACAAGTCGAGCCGCCGCGAACACGGCAGGGCCGCCCAAGCTCTCGCCCGGCGCCTGGAAGGACAGCATCGAAGCATTGGCGAAGCTGAAGACGGCGATTACCGCAACCACCTTCCAAAGCGCCCCGGCATTGCCCTTCGAAAGGTACGGCGCGCTCACCTTGGGAGCCGCCGAGCCGGCATCCAGGGCAAGCGCCCGGCGGCACAGCACGAGCGAGAGCACCGGAAGAGCCACGACCGCCACTCCGGCAGCCGTCAGGGGGACAACCAGCAGCACGAATTTAAGGAGAGCGGCCGCGATGCCCGCCGTGAAGAGATAGGCCACCGCCTGGCGAATATGAAGAGCGCCGTAAAACTGGCCCCACCGAAGGTAGGCCCACGCATAGCCCACCGTCGCCGCAATTTTCGCCACGCCGGCAAGCTCGCCGTCGACGACCCCCACAAGGAACAAGACGACGATGAGCGTACCGGCCGAACCGGCCGCGGCCGCAAGGCCGTCGAGGGCCCACAGCTTTGGCCCCTCGGGCCTCCAAAACAGCGCAAGCCCCGCAAAAGCCAGCATGGCAAGGCCCGTTATCAGGTAGACGCCCTGCCAAGGAAAAAAGCCTGTGGGAGCCGCGGCGGCGGTGTTGAGCCAGAAGATCCAGACCTGCTGCGTCCAAAGTCCCGTGAGGGCGATGGCCGAGAAGGCGCCACCCGACGATACGGCGAATTGTTCACGATAGGTTCCCATACAGCGCATTATAGAGAGTTTCTCTCCGATTGGCATGGGGCAATCTTGATTCCCCCGGAACTACAAGGCGTTCACCTGGCCTTTCTCCGATATCACCCGTAACGGGTAGTCCCCTCCCCCGCAACGGAGCATGACGGCCGAGGCGCGGTTTCGTAAGGTTTGGGCCAAGGAGGCAGCAGACGCCAATCCGACGTCCGAACCAAAGGAGACAAGCCATGCAAGATCTGAACCTGACCGCATCCCGTCGCTCTTTCATCAAGTCCGCCGGTGTCGCTCTTCTGGGCGCCGCCGCCTTGGGAGCCACCGGCTGCGCGCCCAAGACGAAGGGAGAAGCCGACCTTCCCGCAACGGGCAACGACGCCGCTGAGATCGTAGACAACATCAACTGGGACGCCACCTACGACGTCATCGTTGTCGGTGGCGGCATCGCGGGCCTGGCCACGGCGGCCACCGTGGCCCTTGAGGGCGAGGGCAAGAGCTGCCTTCTGCTTGAGAAATCCGCGAACTGCGGCGGCAACAGCTTCGCCTCGTCCGGCTTCTGCATGCACGCCGAGGACGCCGAGGCTGTTTACAGCACCTACATCAGCGGCCTGAGCGGCGATACGAACTGCACGCCCGAGGATGTTCTGCGCGCCTACGCCCAGGGCATCACCGAAAACGTGCAGTGGGCCAAAGACCTCGGCGGCGAGCCCTACATGAGCGTGTTCCCCATCGGCTGGGCCGACGACGAGTCGCGCACGAACCAGATTCCCGAGTACCCCGAAATCGAGGGCGCCGAGCTGCAGGGAGCCTTCAAGTTCAACGGCGGAGAGGACGGCACCGGCCCCACCCACATCGCCGTCTTCCTGCAGAACTATGTGCGCGAGCACGCTGACGTCATCGACTACAAGCTGAGCACGCCCATGACCGCCCTCGTGCAGGATCCGGCCACGGGCACCATCCTGGGCGTTGTCGCCGATGATGGAGGCAACAAGTACTACAAGGCCACCGGCGGCGTGGTCATGTGCACGGGCGGTTTTGAAAACGATCCCGAGTACCTCGAGCAGTACATGGGCATGCAGGGCGTCACCCCTGCCGCGGCCCTCGAGAACACAGCCGACGGACATCGCGCCTGCCAGAAGGCCGGGGCCGCCCTATGGCACATGCACGGCGGCGCCTGCTTCTGGCTCGCCCCGCGCAACCTCGACAACACCCAGTTCACGCAGACCCAGCAGACGGGCCTCACCAAGGAGTTCGGCATCACCGTCGGCGTGAACGGGCGCCGCTTCTACAACGACTGGGATGCCTGCGCAGCGGGAGACGTGCTCCCCATCGGCGGCAATCTGGCCACCAATGTCGGCTATCGCCACGGCCAGACCCAGTGGGGCGGCCGCTGGATTCACCTCCAGCTTCCCCCGAAGGCGTGGTTCGTGTTCGACGCCGCGGGCCTTGCCGCAGGCGCTTTGCCCGAGGGCCTCACAAGCGATCCAGTCGCTGACGGCTGGGCCCACTCCGCCGCAACGCTTGAAGAGCTGGCCGGGAAGATCGAGGTGCCGGCCGAGGAGCTCGTTAAGACCGTGAACCAGTGGAACGAGTTCTGCGAGCGCGGCGAGGATCTGGCCTTCTACCGTCCGAGCAATCACATGACCCCCGTGGCGTCCGGCCCGTTCTACGCCATGCTCTGCACGCCCACCCTGCTCAATACCGACGGCGGGCCGGTGCATGACGCCGAGGCGCGCATCCTCGACCCCTACGGCGACCCCATTCCCCATTTGTATTCCGCTGGCGAGTTCGGCAGCATCTGGGGCGCCATGTACCAAGGCACGGGCAATATCGGCGAATGCTGCGTGTTCGGCCGCATCGCTGCCCGAGGCGCCATGGCCAACGCCAGCGCCTAGCTTGCAGCAGCCCCACTCCAGCCCTCCCTCTTGAAACGGGCCCCGTCGCGGGCCCGTTTCCTGCTTCGCCGCCCGCACAGCCCCCGCAAGATCTGCGGAGAATGCCCCTGGACGCGAGAAAGCCCCCGAGCGCTTCGACTCGGGGGCTTCCCAGAAACCTCGTCGGCCGCCCGCCCCGCAGCGCGAGCCAGGCCGCTGCCCGCTTGGCTAGACGCGCTTGATGACGCGACCGTCGCGGGTGTCGATCTGCAGGACATCGCCGATCTCGATGAACGTCGGCACCTGCACCTCCTTGCCCGTCTCCAGAGTGGCCGGCTTCAGCGTGTTGGTGGCGGTGTCGCCCTTGAAGCCCGGCTCGGTGTGGGTGACCTCCAGCTCGACGAACATCTGCGGCTCCAGGCTGATCAGCTCATCGCCGGCGTAGAGCAGCGTGGCCTCGTCGTTCTCCTTCAGCCAGTCGGACACCGAACCCACCACGTCGGCGGCGATGGGCATCTGCTCGAAGGTGTCGTTGTCCATGAACCAGTAGTCGGCGCCGTCGTTGTACAGGTACTGCATCTTCTTGGACTCCAGACGCACGGAGTCGAACTTCGTGCCGGCGTTGAAGGTGTAGTCCACCACGCGCCCGGTCTTGATGTCCTTCAGCTTGGTGCGCACAAAGGCGCCGCCCTTGCCCGGCTTCACGTGCTGGAACTCGACGATGGTGCACATCTTGCCGTTGTTGATGATGCACATGCCGTTCTTGAAATCGGCGGTGGAAATGCTTGCCACGGGTGTTTCCTTTCATGTTCACGCGCCGCGGAAGTCTCATGCTCGCACGTCGCGCCTGACTCAAACCGTTTCATTATAGCCGTCTTGCGGGCATCCTGCAAAGGACGCGCGGCGTCGGCGGACGCCCTCGCGCAGCTTTCCGTAGAGGCCCATGTACGCGTTCACAATGACGCCCGTGAACGCGGCGCAGACCACGGTGCCCTCGCGCACACCAGCCAGATGCCCCACGAACAGAAACGCGCACAGGCAGGCGAGCGCCGCGCAGGCCAGGTCGAAGAGCACCTTGCCCGTGCCGAAGCGGATGCCCGTCTTGCGCACCACGGCCTGCACCACAGCCTCGCCGCAGTTCATCACCGTGCCCGACACCACCGTCATCACGATGCCGAGGGCGAGCACCGCCATGCCGACGGCAAGCCACAGCCACGACGCCGCGTAGCTTCCCGGCCCGGCCTGCCCGATGAGGGCCATAAACGCGTCGATGCACACCCCGAAGAACACCGAGATGGGAATCTGCCACAGATCGACCAGGCGGAACTCGCGCCGCAAGATGGCCACCTGTACCAGCACGAGGAAGCACTGCCAGCCCAGCATGAAGGTGCCGAAGCTCACGGCGGTGAAGCCGATCGAGAGCACGTTGGGCGTGGCCGAGATGGGAGAGTTGCCCAGATCGGCCTTCACCACGACATCGATGCCCAAAGCCATGACCGCAATGCCCGCCAGCATAAGGGCGATGCGCCCGGTCATGAACAGGGCGGCTCTCATCGAGACAGAACGCGACGACAGGCGCAGCGGGGCGCCAGAGCGGTCACGCCCCATGGACTTGCCCTTGGTCCGAATCTCGCTTCCCCGATTGATCGCAGACCGTATCGCCATGTCATCACCGTCCTCTCGCTTACGTTTTA
The DNA here is from genome assembly GCF_035830635.1 of Adlercreutzia shanghongiae. Lineage (NCBI taxonomy): Bacteria > Bacillati > Actinomycetota > Coriobacteriia > Eggerthellales > Eggerthellaceae > Adlercreutzia > Adlercreutzia shanghongiae. Next base: position 6,670 of record NZ_JAYMFI010000024.1, read on the forward strand.
CTATGACTCTTACAGTTATAGCACTGCGAGAAGAACGCCCGCGGGCACGATTACGCGAAGGAGGGGAAGGACGGGGCGCATGGCTCTTCTACTTTCCTCGAGCGCCCCGAGACCTCCAATAGCGGTGCGGCCCTCCCCTAGCGCGGGGTCGCAGCAGCCGCGTTGCCGCCGGCCTCGCTTGTCTGGGCGCGCAGGCGGCCGGCCACCAGCGCCACGGCGAAGATGGCCGCCGCGAACAGCACCATCACGCCCATGCAGAGCAGCACCTCGTCTGCGGGCGCCGATACGGCCGCGGCGTTCAGCCCTGTGCCGAGCCAGTGCACCGGCGTGAACATGGATGCGGTGCGCACTACCTCGGGCATGAGATCGGTGCTGACCCACACGCCGCCGAGAAACGTCAGCACCATGCCGGTGATATTCCCCACGGTGTTCGACACGTTCTCGCCGCAGCCCAGCTGCCCCAGCAGAAACGCGATGGCCAGCGGCACCAGCAGAAACGCCAGCACGAGCCCCAGCACGAAGGCCAACGCCCCCGCGGGAAGCGCCGCGGCCGCATCGCCGAAGAACACCAGGCCGATGCCGACGATAACCGCGCACACCCCGAGAGCAACCACGAGCCCCGCCAGAGCCTTCTGCAGGCCCATGGACAGCCCCGATGCGGGCGATACGGCAACGCGCCGGCGCACGTCGGTGCGGTTGAAGGCGCCCATGAGAATGCCCACCGACACCACCACGGCCACCGTGAGGGGGTACGCGCTCCACTGCAAGTAGAAGATGAAGGCCTCGCAGCCGGACACCTCGCCGGGCGCGGCCACCTCGCGGATGGTCGCGGTCTTCTCGGACGCGGCCTCGGCTTGGGCCACAACCGCTTCCGCGTCGGCCGCCGGTTGCAGGGCGGCAGCGGCGCGAACCAGCTGAAGATATTGGCTCACCTGGGTATCCACCAGCGTCGCCCCCATCGATTCGAAGCTGAACACCGTCTCGAGGCGCGGCGAGGCGGTACCTTCGCGGGCTGCCTTAAGAAAGCTCTCCTCGAATCCCTCGGGCACGATGAGCAGGTAGCGTACCTCGCCCGTGGCCACGGCGTCCTGGCACGCCTGCAGCTCGTCGGGCACTTCCACCGAAGGCCCCTGCTCGGCCAGAAACGCCGCCACCGAATGCGAGAGGTCGGACTGGTCGCGGTCGATCACCGCGAAGGGGATCTCGGCCGACTCGTACTCGTCCGATGCCGTCGGCGGGTACAGGCCGCTCGTCACGAACAGGCCCATGAGGCTTAGGAACCCCACGTATATGATGAGGTAGATGGGATGCTTCGCCACTATCTCCAACGCATACCTACAGGCTCGCATAGCGCTGCCTCCTCATGAACAGGGCTCCCACGGCGAACAGCACCGCCGCAAAGACGCCGATCTCGGCCACGTTCGCCGCGAACACTTCCAGCCCGTCGTAGTAGTACAGGCTGTAGAACATATCGCAGATGGCCTTGGCGGGGTTCAGCGACGCCAACACGGGAAACTCGCGCGCAACCAGATCGGCCAGCTCCATGCAGGGCTCGCCGTAGAGCCCCGTGAACAGCGACAGCAGGCACACCACCCCCGTGAGAATGCCCGTCTTCGAACCCAGGTCGATCTTGGGAAGGGCCCCGAGCGCGGTACCCAGCGCGCAGGCCAGAAGCGCGGCGGCGCCCAGCCCTGCGATGCACCACCCCTCGCGGCCGGCGAAATCGACTCCCACCACCAGGCGCGTGTACAGAAACGCGATAACCAGACAGCCGAAGCTCACGAGCCAGCAGGCCGCGAGCGTGGCCGTCAGGGTGCGCGTGCGCCCGATGGCTCCCAGCGCCCGGCGCGCGCCCAAAGGCGACAGGTTCGGCTGGGTCCAGCAGATGGCGAACACGGCAATCTGGGCCCCGAACAGGGCGGCCATGGCGAAGAGCGCGTAGTAGAAGCGCACGGTCTGCGCCGGGGCGCTGCGGGTGAGCGACACCTCCTCGGTGACATCTCCCCCGCTGAAGGCCGCGGCAACACGGTCGGGGTCGGCGAGCAGGGCCGGGTCGGCCATCGCAAGGGATGCCATGAGGTCGGCATCGCGCACATACGCCGTCACCACCGACTCCAAGATGCTGCGGTTGACGGCATCGGCCGAGGTGCTGGCCCCTATCTGGAGCCCCGGCGACAGCGCCAGCTCCGGCTCGCCGCCCCCGTCCACCGAAAGCACCCCCATCACCTCCCCGCTCGTCAGAGCGCGAAGGGCCTCCTCGGAATCGGCGACAGGGCGCACGTCCAGCAGCTGGTCGTCGCCCGGCTCGCCGAGCTCCTCCACCACCCCCGCGAAAGGCGACGCCTCCCACGCCTCATCGGCCACCACAGCCGTGGGCACCGGGTCGAACGCGGTGGCGTCCTCGATGCCCGCGAACATGAACATGAAGATGGTCGCCATCAGCATGGGGAAGGCGAGCGACCAGATGAACAGCCCCTTCTCGCGCAGCAGCGCGCGCAAGGTGCCGGCAAACAGCGTTCCCATAACGCCTCCCTAGTCTCTCAGCGCTTTGCCGGTGATTTCCAGGAACACGTCGTTCAAGGTGGGCGGCTCGGCGTACACGCGGCCCAACGACAGCCCCGCCGCCGAGAGCACCGCCAGCACGTCGCCCACGTTGTGCGCGCCCTGCTCGCACTGCACGACCAGCTCCGGCTCGGTGTAGGTCACGCGCCGTACATGCGGCAGCGCCTCCAGCTGGCCGCGCGCTCCGTCGGGAAGGGCCGCCACCTCCACGAGAATGCGCTCGCCGGCGCCGACCATGGCCTTCAGCTCGGCATTGGTGCCCACGGCCACCGAGCGGCCCCGGTCCATGATCATGATGCGCGAGCAGATCTCCTCCACCTCTTCCATATAGTGACTCGTGTACACCACGGTGCAGCCCGCCTCGTTCATGGCGCGGATGCCCTCCAGGATGGCGTTGCGGCTCTGCGGGTCCACGGCCACCGTAGGCTCGTCGAAAAACGCAAGGCGGGGCTTGTGTGCGATGCCGCAGGCGATGTTCAGGCGCCGCAGCAGGCCGCCCGACAGCTTCCGCGGGCGGAACGACGCGTAGTCCTCAAGTCCCACGAACGCGATGGCCTCGTCTACCAGGTGCGCCCGCTCGCGGCGGTCGCCCACGTACAGCGCGCAGAAGAAGTCGATGTTCTCGCGCACGGTGAGCTCCTCGAACAGCGCCACGTTCTGGGGCACCACGCCGATCATGCGCTTCAGGTCGTAGCGAGTGGGGCCCATGGGCTGCCCGAACAGCGAGATGGAGCCCTTGTCGTAGGTGAGCAGCTGCAGGATGCAGTTGATGGCCGTGGTCTTGCCCGAGCCGTTGGGCCCGAGCAGCCCGAATATCTCGCCCGGGGCGATTGCCAAGTTGAAGTGGTCCAAGGCCACCACGTCGCCGTAGCGCTTCACCAGGTTCTCCACCACCACGATATCGTCTGCGGCCCGTGCGCCGTCGGATGCTGCGCGCTCGTCCACGGGGCCTCCTTCCTTCGTCAGGTTCACTGGTTGCATTATTCCAAGGGAGCGGTGGCGGCAGAAGTGCCAAATGTCACGGTTTTCGCCCGGCTCGGCGGCGCGCCCTTATAATGGCCCCATGGATCGCGCCATCGACAACACCGTTCTTCTGGCCCTGGGCATTCCCGTCATGCTCCTGGCACCGGTCGGGCCCGAAAGCGTCGCCGCGCTGCTCGCGGCCGTATGCGCGGCCTGCGCCCTGGAGCTTGTCAGGTGCGCGCCGGCGCGCATCGCCGCGGCCGTCGCCCTGCTCGCAGCAGCGGCGGTCGTACCCCCGCTGGGCGCTTTCGCAGCGATCGCAGCCTACGCTGCCTGGGCCTTCCGCCTGCGCGGCCTGCGCTGGGCGTGGCCGCTTCCGCTCGCCTGCACTGCGGCGGCGGGGCATTTCACCCTGGCCGCAGCCGCGCTGGCCTTAGGACTGCTCGCCTGCCTTATGGGATGGCGCGCCCGGCGAAACGCCGAGGAGCGGGAACGTTTACGCTCGCTGCGCGATGCCGTGCAGGAAGAACGGCTCGTCCTCGCCGAGCGTGCTCGCGACCTGGCCGAACGGCAGGATCTGGAAGTTAACTGCGCGGTGCTCGACGAGCGGGCGCGCATTGCGCGCGAGATTCACGACAACGTGGGGCATCTGCTCACCCGCTCGGTGCTGCAGGTGCAGGCCGCCGGCGTGGCCCACGGTGCCGCCGCACCCGTGGCCCGCGATTTGGATGCCGTGGCGGCAACCCTGCACGAGGCCCTGGACACGGTGCGCGCCTCGGTGCACGACCTGCACGACGCGGCACTCGATACGCGCACGGCCCTGGAGACGCTGGTCACGGAGTTCCCAGGCGTCGCCGGCACCCTCTCGTTTCAGGCCGACGCCCTGCCGCGGCCCATAGGCCTCGCCGTGCTCGCCATCGTCCGCGAGGCGCTCTCCAACGCCGCAAGCCACGGACGGGCGCGCCATGCCACGGTGCGCGTCACGGAATTTCCCCGCTTCTACCAGCTTGTCGTGGAAGACGACGGTCGCGCGGGCAACGCGGACGCGGGCCTGGCGGGCCGAGCGGTCTCGACCGATGCGGGCGCAGCCAGCGCGGGCCTCGGACTCACCTCCATGGCCGAGCGGGCGCACGCCCTCGGAGGAACCTTCTCCTTCACGCCGCTTGCCGCTCCGCGCACGGGCAGCCGCGTGTTCGCCACCTTCCCCAAGCCCCAGGAGGACGCATGAGCGCCGACACCAGCAACACCGACCGCGCCAACCCCAACCGCATCGGCAACACCGGCGCCATCACCGCGATCATCGTCGACGACGACCCGCTCATCGTGCAGTCGCTGCGCACCATCCTGGAGGCCCGCGGCGCCGTGCGCGTGGCAGGCACGAGCACTGAGGGCAGCGCGGCCGCCGACCTATACGCCGCGTGCCGCCCCGACATCGCGCTGTTGGACATCCGCATGCCGCGTACGTCGGGCCTGGCCGCGGCCGAGCGTATCCTGGCCGACGACCCCCATGCCCGTGTCGTGTTCCTCACCACCTTCGCCGACGACGACTACATCGTGCGCGCCCTGGCCCTGGGCGCCCGCGGCTACCTCATCAAGCAGGATGTGGCCACTTTGGAAGGCGCCCTGCATGCCGTAATGGACGGCCAGATCGTCATGGGCGCCGAGGTGAGCGGGCGCGTGGGGGCGCTCGCGGGCCGCAGCCTGGAAGGCGGCAGCGCCCTGGCCGGCAGCCTAACCGAGCGCGAGCGCGAGGTGGCCGAGCTTATTGCCGAGGGGCTCGACAACCGCGAGATAGCCGCCGCGCTGTACCTGTCCGAGGGAACCGTGCGCAACCACATCTCGGCCATCCTGCAGAAATGCGGCCTGCGCAACCGTACGCAAATCGCCATCGCCTGGTGGCGCTAGCGGCGAGCCGTCACCTCGGCCCCTGCGCCCGTCAGCCCGGCCGCCTCCGCCGCGCCATCCCAGCACCCGTCAGCCGGGTGCCCCCGGCCCCCGCGGCTGCCAGCCGGATGCGCACCGGGCGCCCCTCACCGCCCGACACCCTGCAATTTCGTACAAGAAATCGACAGCGGAACGCCTATCATGGTCACGTTATGGAAGCATTCCGCGCCCTATACCGAATCGGCGCGACACAGAAAGGGAACGCGCGATGAAGGCCCACGTGCTGGCGGCGCTCACAGTGTTCGTGTGGGGCATCACCTTCGTGTCCACCAAGGTGCTCCTCGTCGACTTCGCACCCGTATGGATCCTGTTCGTCCGTTTCGCCCTGGGCTTTCTCGCCCTGTGCTGCGCGCGCCCGCACCTGCTGCGCTTGCAAGAGCGGCACCACGAGCGGCTCTTCGCCCTGGCGGGACTTGCGGGCGTGGCCTGCTACTTCCTCATGGAGAACGTAGCACTCACCTTCACGAGCGCCACCGCCGTGGGGGTCATCGTGGCCACCTCTCCGCTCTTCTGCGCCCTCATGAGCTGGGCGCGCGGAAATCGCGGGGCCCTCACCGTTCGCTTCGTTGTCGGTTTCGCGCTGGCCATGGCAGGCATCGCGCTCGTCAGCTTCGCGAGCGGGGGCGCCATCGGCGGCAGCCCGCTTGCCAACCTCGCGGGGTGCGCCCTCGCGCTGGGCGCGGCACTCGTATGGGCCGCCTACTCCACCATCGTCGCGCGCATCGCCGAGGCGGGCTACGAGACCCTGGCCTCCACCAAGCGCATCTTCGCCTGGGGCCTTCTGTTCATGCTGCCGGCGCTGCCCTTCGGGGGGCCGGTGCCGAACATGGCGGCGTTTATCGATCCCGTCAATCTGGCCAATCTGGCCTTCCTCGGTCTGGGAGCCTCGGCTGCCTGCTTCGCCACCTGGGGATTCGCCGTGAAGCACTTGGGAGCCGTCACCACGAGCACCTACATCTACCTCGTGCCGGCCGTCACCGCCGTCACCTCGGTCATCGTGCTCGGCGAGCCCTTCACCGCCCCCATAGCCGCCGGCCTTGTCCTCACCATCGCCGGCCTCGCGCTGTCGAACCGCCCGTGACAACACACTTCACAGGAGGGCTTCTGTCAGAATGGCCAATCTCGCCCGAACCTCTTTCCCATCTACGATAGAATACGCGGAGGAGGTGATTTCCTTGACCGACCGCATTCCCCTGTACTACGCCGACCAATCACAATGGGGCTTCCGCGAGTTCAATCATTTGAACTCGTATCTCAACCGTCTTTTCCTGTATGAGGATGACGACGAAAAGTCAGCTCGCATCGCCTCCATGGATCTTGGTCGCATGACGCGCGAAACGATAGCTCTCATTGGCGCTATCCTCACACAGTATGGCAAGAGGTCAAGCACGCCCGCCAAATTCCCCAACCTCCGCTCGAAAGAGCTCTGGCGGCCCCTGGAAACCCCCCTTTTCCTCAACGAAAGGCCCTTGGATCTGTTCCCCGCTTACGCCAACATGAACATTCGCTATTAGGCTAGCCATGGACAGCCGCACTGATCTTCTCCTCGTTGATGACTTCATCGATCTTCTCAGTCAGTTAGACGACTTCCTCGACGCTCGCGACCCCGAGCACCATCTCACCATTCGCGCGATCGGCGGCTTCTCCCTCATGTACCACGAGCAAGAGACCTCCCTGACCATGCTGCGCATGGGAAGCTCCGACATTGACACCTTGACGAAGCTTCCGCGCAACGTGGCCACCATGGTAGACATCATTGCCGTCAACAACGGAGCGCCGAGCGACTGGCTCAACAATCGTTGGTATGCCAACCATAACTTCAATGAAGAGCTCGAGCGCTTCATCGTATGGGAGCCTACAAAATATGGATTTCGCCACATCACGCTGCTTGTGGCAAACCTCGAGGGCATCCTGCTCATGAAGATGCGTGCGGTGTGCGAGGCACTGGAGTTTGCCGGGTACCCCGCCAACGACGAAGCCCTTGCAGCAGAACTTCGCACCCAAGATGTCATGGACGTGGTATCCCTTCTGCACTTTTTCGATGTGACTTCAGCCTTGGATTTCTCTCGCCTCAATATTCCCTCAGAGATCGACCGCACCGACCTTCTTCTCCAGTATTTGATTAATGCCGGCATACTGAGTTCCTAACAACACACTTCACAGGAGGGAGGCTGGAAGCGTAGTACAATGGAGCTCACTTCCCGCACTGCGAAAGGACTGCTCCGTGGCCGCTCCCGCCGATACCGTTCAGACCGCCTTCGATAAAGCCGCATCCCAGCGTGCCCTCGTGCTGCCCACCATTCCCGAAGAGCTGCGCGCCCTGGAGGCCGACGAGCTGCTTGAGAGCGCAGGGGATGCGCTGGAGGCCATCGATGCCCGCGACCTCATCATCGCCGACGCAAACTTCTCGGAACTGGAAGCCGCTCACGCCCGTTTCGCCAACTGCTTTCTCTCGTGCTGCGACTTCTCCGGCGCGCTGTTCACCGACACCGTGTTCGAGGGCTGCGACTTCGCCAACGCCTACTTCGACGGTGCGAGCTTCACGCGCTGTACCTTCAAGAACTGCAAGCTCACCGGCGCCTCGTTCATGGAGGCGAACTTCGAGCAGGTATCGCTTGCCGACTGCATACTGGCCTACGGGGCCTTCAACCAGTGCCGCTGGTGGGGCGTGGAAGCGGTGCGGTGCGACTTCTCCGGCGCCGATATGGCCGAGATGGAGCTGCACTACGTGATGCTTGATGACAACCGCTTCATCGGCACGAGCTTCTTCCGCACGCGCCTGCTCGGCATCGACTTCACCACCTGCCAGCTGGAGGGCGTGGCCCTCTCCGACACCATGAGCGAGATCTACGGCACGAAGCTGAACGTCTACCAAGCCGCCGCCCTCGCGCAGCGCCTCGGCGTCATCGTGGCGGAATAGGCAATCTAAGCTGCCATACGGTCCTTGCGGCGGCCGGGTACGAGCAGCCGCGCCCGCGGCATGACGCGCGGGGAGACAGCGGCAGGAGCGGCCGCCAGGGCGCCAGATGTCGGAGACGGCACGGGAGTCGCGGGGACAGCCGGCGCAGCCTTGCGGCCGTCCACATAGGTGGCGGCCACCACCGTGCCCACAATGAGCGCCGCGCCGGCCAGGCCCACCGGCGTGAGCGTCTCGCCCAGGAACAAGTAGGCGAACAGGGCTGTGAACACCGGCTCGCCCGTGAGCAGCAGCGACACCGTGGTAGAGGTGAGGCGGCTCAGCGCCAGGCTCTGCAGGAAGAACGCCAGGCAGGTGGACAGCAGCGCCAAAAACGCGATGATGCCCCAGGCCACCGGTTGCACCGCCGCCACGTCCAGCGCCGGCTCCCACAGAAGCGCGCAGCCCAGGCACAGCGCGAAGGCCACGACAATTTGCGTGCCCGCCACGGTGACGGCGTCCAGCTCGGACAGAGCCTGCTTGCCGAACACGAGCGCACCGGCCAGCGCCACCGACGACGCCAGCGCCATCAGCTCGCCCGGGCCCACCGCAAGGCTTCCGCCCTGGCTGCACAGCAAATACAGGCCGCCGGCCACGCCCACCTGGAAGGGAATGACGGCCCGCGGGTAGCGCCCGCGCTCCACCAGCGTGGAGAGGAAGGGCGCGAACACCACCGGCAGCGCCACCAGGAAGCCCACGTTGGTGGCGGTGGTAAGGTCGAGCGCCACGTTGCAGCACAGATACGACACCGCCATGCACGCAGCCTGGGGCAGCCACGTGCGCACGCGCACCTTCCGCAGACCGCGCGCCATGCGACGGCCGAAGAAGAGGGCGAACACCACCGTGGCCAGGCCGAAGCGGACGGCCAGACACCACAGGGGCGTGATGGACTCGTAGGCGAACTTCGTCACAGCGCTTCCCGATCCGAAGATGACCACTTCAATGAGCACGAAGGCCACAAACGGCCAGCGTGCTTGCTTCCAATGGCTCATGGCTCCTCCTTTCGGCCTCATCGTGCGGGGCACCTCGTCGGCGCAGGGCCGCCATCCCGGCAGCCGCCCGCTCCAAAGCGCACGATTCCAAGCCCCCGCAAGGGCGTTTTCTTTCTGGATTAGGAACGATTGACATACTAATCTCGTCACCAATGAAAGTAAAACGAGACTTCTTGTAAAACTTTTCAAGAAAGTCTTATACTGGTGCAACTGCACCACAAAACGAGGCGACAAGGAGGCCCGCTGTGGCCAATCAGAAATACGACGCGTTCCTGACGGTGGCGCGCCTCGGAAGCTTCAAGGCGGCCGCCGAGGAATTGGGCTATACCCAGGCGGGAATCAGCTATCTGGTGAACGCGCTGGAAAAGGAGCTCGGCCTCACCTTGTTCGTGCGCGAGTACGGCGGGGTGCATCTGACCGGCGAGGGGCGCGAGGTGCTCGGCCTTGTGCAGGCGATCAACGCCGACGAGCACGCACTTGCCACCCGCGTGCGCGAGCTGAACGACCTCGAAGGGGGCCTCGTGCGCGTGGGCTCGTTCACGAGCGTGGCCATCGAGTGGTTCCCCGGCATCGCCAAGGCGTTCTTGGACCGGTATCCGAAAATCGACCTGAAGCTTTTGTGCGTGGACGACGAGGAGGAGCTGCTGAATGCCGCCTGGGAGGGCCGCGCCGACTGCGCGTTCTCCGTTGCCCCTCAGAAGCGCGGGCTGGACGCGGTACCGCTGCACACCGACCCCCTGCTTGTGGTACTGCCGCCGGGTCACCCCCTGGCCGGCGAGCCCGTCTTCCCCACCGAGGCGCTGGCAAGCGAGCCCTACATCCAGTTGCAGGGCAACGCGCGCCCTTCCGAAATGGAGGCTCTGTTCGAGGCCAACGGCGTGACCCCCAACGTGCGTTTCACGGTGGACTCCGACTATGCCGTGATGTCCATGGTAAGCGCCGGCCTGGGCTTCTCGGTGCTGCCAAGCCTCATCCTGCGGCGCACGCTGTTTCCCTTGGCCGTGCTGCCGGCCGAGCGCGAATGCGCCCGCGAGATATCGCTGGCGGTACGGTCGCAGGACACCGCCTCGGCGGCCACCCGCGCCTTCGCCGAAGTCACCCGGGAATGGGTAGCCGAGCAATACCCGGCCGCGCAGGTCCGCTAGCCCCCGCTCAGCGACAGCTGCCGGACAGCGTCACCGCGAAGGTGGCATCGACAACAGAGACTTCCAGCGCCAGACCCGAAGCACGTGCCAGGCCGAAGGCGATGGCCAGTCCCAGCCCGCTGCCGCCTGCGCGGCGTGAGGCGTCGCCGCGGTAGAAGCGCTCGAACAGACGGCCCTCGTCCACCCCGTCCAAGCCCTCGGCGCGGTTCGACACCGCTAACACGAACCGACGGTCGGCCGCCGCAGCGTCGCCAGGCAACATCGACTCCGCATCGTCACCAACCGTCGCCGCGTCGCACAACCTCAGCTCTATCACGGGCGCGGCGCAGCCGTGGCGCAGGCAGTTCGCGAGCAGATTCTCCACGATGCGCCCCAAGGCCCCGGGGTCGGCCTCGACCACCACGCCCTCGGCCAGCGACACCGCGGGTTCCCAGCCGCGCGCGACGAAAGAGGGGTACAGCTCGGCCAGCACCGCGGCCACCGCCTCGCCGACATCCACCGGCTCCCGCGCCGGCTCGCAACCACCGTCGTCCACCTTCGCGAACTCGAAGAGTGCGTCCACAAGTCGCCGCATCGCGCCCAGACGCTCGGCGGCGGCCGCCACGCACTCGTTGCGCTCCTCGTCGCCGGACGCTACGGCGTACAGCTGCAAAAAGCCCTGGGCACCGGCCAGGGGCGTGCGCACGTCGTGGGAAAACGACGCCAGGTTCTCTCCTAGAAGCCGCCGTTCCTCGGCCGCTTCCCGACGCGCGGCATCGGCCTCGTCGATAAGCCCGTTGGCCTCCCGCGCCAAGGCCCGGGCTGCCGGCGTGGGAAACCTGAGCCGCAGCCGCCGCAAATCGCGCCCGCGCACAGCCAGTGCGTCGGCCATCGCCCGCATCTGACGCTCGGTGGCCGCCACGTACCCCGCAAGCGCCACCGCCAGCAGCAGGCAAAGCGCGCCCAGCCAGATCACAGGGCCCTCCTTCTCACCGCGAACCACGCCACCGCAATCGCCACTGCTGCCAGCAGGGCCACCGGAGCCGCATCGGCCGCCGTCGGGGTAGCGCCCTCGCCCATCATCCACTGCAGCTGAGCCGCGGGCAACCACGAGGGCAGCATCGCCGGGCTGTCGAAGAACGCCGCTGCCACCCCCGACGCGCCCGGCAGCGCGGGAAGTCCCGCCAGCTGCGCCACCTGGTCCGCGATCACGTACCCGTTCGCCAGCAGTATCTCGAACTGGCCCGTTCCCAACAGAAGGGCTGCCAGCAGCGTGGGCCCGAGCCGCTTCGTCGCTGCCGCCACGGCTATCGTGAGCATCCCGTATCCTTCCAGAACGAGCACCATCTGCGCAGCCCACCGCGCAAAGCGTCCCGTCTCGTCGCCCACACCCAACAGCGGAAACCGGGGAATAACCGCCCACACCGCCGCCCAGGCCACGCCGATGAACAGCAGCGCAATCAGCGCCACCGTAAGCGCCGAAGCCAGCACGTAATCGCGCCGGAACGAAGGTGCGGCGGCCAGCGACCGGCACGCGCCCTCCCGCCACTCCTCGGCGAACAGCGATGCCACGAGCAGCAGCACGAGCGTCAGCAGGAAGTAAACGACGCCGCCCTTGCCCAAATACGCCCCTGCATCCAAGTTCACCTTCACGCCGTCCTGACCGATCGGCGGGATGCCGTCGAAATAGCCCTCCTGCCCATGGTAGTTCTGCCCAACGGAAACCATATCCCACGCCATGATGACGGCGAACGTGATGAGCAGCCCCCAGAACGCGCGATTGCGAGCAATGCGGTACCACTGGGCATGCAAGACATTAAGCATGGCTCCCGCCCCCTTTCGTGTCGGAATACCTTGACGGACCATCGACGACTTCCGCACCTCCCATGAGGTCGACGAAATAATCCTCGATATCGCGAGCGTGGACGTATAGCCCGCTCACGGGCACATTGGCCGTAAGAAGGACACGGCCTACTGCCTCGGCGTCGAGGCCGGCCACCCGGATGGCGTCATCGGGCATCACCGTAAAGACGGCATCGGGGAATGCCCCTTCGAGTACCGCCAAGGCTCGTGGCGTCTCCGGCGTTTCCACGCACAGATAGTCGGCGCAGGCATCTTCCACTTCCTCTGCGGTCATCTGGATCGCCAGACGTCCATCGCGAAGGACTCCGTAGCGGTTCACCAAACGCTCAAGCTGATCGAGCACATGAGAGCTGATGAGCACGGCGCACCCCCGCTGCAAGGCAAGATCGGCCAGCAGACATCGAACCTGACGCACCCCCTCCGGGTCCAACCCGTTGAAGGGCTCGTCCAAAAGCAGCACATCCGGTCGCCCCACCAGCGCAAGGGCCAACCCGAGGCGCTGCTTCATGCCAAGGGAATAGCCCCGCGCGCTCTTGTCGGCCACCAAGCCGAGTCCCACGGCCTCCACCACTTCGGCCACCTCGGCCTTCGGATTCGCAAGCCCCTGGGCCAGCGCCCGCACCATCACGTTCTGGAACCCCGTAAGCCCGGGATTCACGGCGGGATGCTCGATGAGGCAGCCCAGACGAGCGCTCGTCTGGCAGGGGCCCAAAATCTCACCGCACACCGCCACCGTGCCGGCAGTGGGCGCAAGGTAGCCCGCGATAAGCTTCAGCAGCGTGGACTTGCCGGCCCCGTTGCGCCCCACAAGACCGTAAACGTCCCCCGCCGCAAGGGAAAGCGACACATCGTCCACCGCTCGCTTCGTGCGAAAGGCGCGGGTGAGGCGGTCGCAGCGCAGTGCTTCCATGAGCACGTCCTTTCTCTGAGAACCAGCGATTTCCATCTTAGGACGCGCGTGCCCAGAAACCTCCTAGGAAGCTCCAAGAAAGTGCCAAGACGGGCCGAATGTCTGAGAAGCGTGGTTTTTTTCCGCGTCAAGACAGAGGAAATGACCTGCGGTTTCTCATTGTTTCCGCAGGTCATAAGCTTGGTGCAGAAATGACGTTTCTCAGACATCCACCCGCGGAGGCGAGGCCTCAAACACCGTCGCGCAGCTTGAAGCCGACGCCCCAGACGGTCTCCACGTAGTCCTCGGTGCCGGTGCCGCGCAGCTTGGCGCGAATGTTGCCGATGTGGGTGGCCACGGTCTTGTCCTCCAGGGCCGCCACATCCCCGCCGGCCGCCGCCGATAGGGCGCGCTTGGTGTGCACCTGGCGGGGCGCGGCCATAAGGGCGCGCACGATCTCGTACTCGGTGCGTGTCAGGCGCACGGGCGTGCCGGCGGCCGCGAAGCTGCGGGCATCCTCGTCAAGCTCCCATGCCCCGAACCGCAGCATGTCCGGCACCGAAGAGGCCGGGGGCGTCGCGGACGTCGCCCGACGCAGCACCGCCTCGCAGCGGGCCGCCAGCTCCTCCAAATCGAAGGGCTTCGTGAGATAGTCGTCGGCGCCGAGACGCAGAAGCCCTACCCGGTCAGCCACCGTAGTCCGGGCAGACAACACGATGACGGGAACACCGCCCGCGCGGGCAGCACTCACCACTGCCTCCCCGCTTTCCCCGGGCAGCATAAGATCGGTGATGACCAGGTTAAAAGAAGCGCCGCCCTCCAGATGCATGAGGCCCTCGGTGCCGGAGAAGGCCGCCGTGGGCACAGCGCCCTGCTTTTCCGCATAGGAGCAGACGACGCGGTTGATGGCCGCGTCGTCTTCCACCACCAGTATGCGCGCGCCCGCCAGCACGAGGCTAGATAACCACCAGGTCGTGGGTCGACTTCGTGAACACCTCGAAGCCGTCGTCGGTGATAACGCCGAAGTCCTCCAAGCGCATGCCGAACTTGCCCGGCAGGTAGATGCCCGGCTCCACGGTGACCACGTTGCCGGCCGCAAGCGGCTCGTCGTTGCGCGTCGAGAGCACCGGCTCCTCGTGAATGTCGAGCCCCACGCCGTGGCCGAGCCCGTGGCCCATGGCGCCGGCGAAGCCGCCCGCGGCAAGCACCGCCTCGGCCCGCTCGTGCGCTTCCTTGCCCGTCACGCCCGGGGCGAGCATGGCCTCCACGGTCTCGTTGGCCTCGCGCACCGTGCGCCATGCATCGCGCATCTGCCCCTCGGGCTCGCCGAGGAACACCGTGCGGGTCATGTCCGAGCAGTAGCCGTAGGACTTCGCGCCGAAATCGAGCACCACGCACTGGCCGGCCTCCAGCATGGCGATGCCGGGCACCGCGTGGGGGTTCGCCGCGTTCTCGCCCGTGGCCACGATGGTGGCGAAGGCCAGGCCCTGGGCCCCGTGGCGCAGCATCCACTCGTCCAGCTCCAGCTGCACCTCGCGCTCCATCATGCCCGGGCGCATGAACTCCACGATATGGGAGAAGGCCGCATCGGTGATGGACTGGGCGCCCTTCATGCGGGCCACCTCGTAGCGCTCCTTCACGGCGCGCAGACGGCGCACCACCCCATCGGTCTCGCCGATGGAGAACTCGGCTGGGAAGGCCTTCTGCAGGGCGCGGTACTCGGCCAGGGTGATGGCGTCCTCGATCTGCAGCTCGGCCCCGGGCATGCCGTGCAGCCACGAGCCCATCCACTGGCGCGCCACGAAGCTCGCATGGCTCTCGCGCGTCTCGTCCACGCGCACCGGCGTGCGGCGCGCGGCCTGCTCGCAGGCTTTGGCGTAACGCGAATCGGTATGCAGCACCACGCGGTCGGGGGCCACATACAGGGCATGGGCCTGCTCGTCGTCGAACACGCCGTCGAAGGCCGTCAGCCAGCGGATGTTCGAGGTGTCGCGCACCACCATGGGCGAGGGGCGTCCGTCGCGCAGCTGGTTCATGGTGCGCAGAAGCTGGCCGATATGCCACTCGCAGGCGACCGGGTTGTGCAGTTCATCGAAGACGGTCATAGGTCTTCCTTTCTCGACCGAGTGCAGGCAGGCCGGCTGCGGGGCGGGGGCGTTCGCGCGGAGTTCCGCAGCGAACGGGACAGTCCGGTGGACTGTCCCGCCGAGCGAGGACTGTCTGAGCACGAATGTCCTCGTCCCGCCGGCGGCGGGGCGGGCGGCTTACTTCGCTTCCTCTTCCAACAGTATATCCAGCGCGCGCAGGTAGCCATCCTTGCCCAAGCCCTTCACCTGGGCGATGCAGGCCGGCGCGATCACCGACGTGCGGCGGAACTCCTCGCGTTGGGAAATATCCGAGATATGAATCTCCACCACCGGCACATCGATGGTCTCCACCGCATCGTGCAGGGCGTAGGAGTAGTGCGTGTGGGCGCCCGGATTGTACACGATGCCGTCGTAGTTGCCGTGGGCCGTATGCAGCCGGTCGATGAGCGCGCCCTCGTGGTTCGACTGGAAGCAGTCCACCTGCGCGCCGCGCTCGGCCCCATAGGAGCGCACCATCTCCTCGATATCGGCCAGCGTGTCCGACCCGTAAATAGCCCGGTCGCGGACACCCAGCATATTCAGGTTCGGTCCGTTCATCAGCAAAATCTTCTTCACTTCGACGCCTCCCACTGCCGCAGCTGTTCCAGAATCACCTCGTCGGGCACTGCCACCAGCTCCCAATCGCCGATGTCGCGAGGCAGCACGAAGCGCACCTCGCCGGCGCGGGTCTTCTTGTCGCGCTTCATGGCCGCAAGCATGTCCTCTGCCGGCGCCGACCACGCAAGGGCCGGCAACCCCAGCCCGTCCAGAAGTTCGTCCTGGGCACTCACCAGCTCGTCGGACGTGCCCACCAAAGGCGCACCGAGCCGCGCCGCGAAGCGCATGCCCTCGGCCACGGCAGCGCCATGGGAAAACGTCCCATAGCCGGCCAGAGATTCCACCGCATGCCCCAAGGTGTGCCCATAGTTCAGACACTCGCGCACGCCCCGGCTCTCCGTCTTGTCCTCGGCCACTACGTTGGCCTTGAACACCACCGAGCGCGCGATGGCCTCGGTGACCACCACCCCGTCACGGGCGGCCAGGGCCTCGGCATGGTCCATCATCCAGAAGAAGAACTCGTCGGAATCGATGACCGACGCCTTGGCGATCTCGGCGCAGCCGCAGGCCCACTCGCGGTCGTCGAGTGTGGCGAGCGCCGTCGTGGAGGCACACACGTAGGCCGGCTGCTTGAACGTGCCCACGAGGTTCTTCCCCGCAGGCAGGTTCACGCCGGTCTTGCCGCCGACCGAGGAATCCACCATGGCCAGAAGCGAGGTGGGCACCTGCACGAACGCGATACCGCGCATGTAGGTGGAGGCCACGAACCCGGCCAGATCCCCCACCACGCCGCCGCCCAGGGCCACCACGGCGCAGTCGCGCGTCAGCCCCAGGCCCGCCATGGCCGACCAGATCTCGCCGGCCACCTCCACCGACTTCGCATCCTCGCCGGCCGGCACCACGATGTCGCTCACACGGAAGCCCGCCGCCTTCAGCGACGCCTTCGCCTCTTCCAAATACAGAGGCCCCACGTTGGAATCGGTGATGACGAGCAAATGCGGCGCCTCGCCCACCTTCTCGAGCTTGCGCACCGATTCGCCGAGCCCGGCAAGCACCGTGGCGCCGATGCGCACGTCGTAGGGCACCTCGCCGGGAATGTTGACCACTATCTTTGTTGCGGGCACAGGATCCCCTCCTTTTCCAGAATGCGCTGGACCTCCCGCGCGATGGCGGGCACCGATTTGCCGGCCGTGCTCACGCGCACGTCGGCCACGGCCTCGTACAGCGGCAGGCGCTCCTCGCAGCGGGCGCGGGCCGCTTCCAAATTTTGGAACAGGGGCCGGGTGGAGGTGTCGCTGATACGGCCGGCCGCCTCGTCGGCGGTCACCTCCAGATACACCACGAAGCCGGCCTCCTTGAACACCTCGCGGTTGGCCGGCGTGACCACCACGCCGCCGCCGCAGGAGATGAGCAGCGGGTCGGGCTTGGCGCCCAGCTCGCGCAGCACTTGCGTTTCAATGGCGCGGAAGCCCTCCTCGCCGGACTGGGCGAAAATCTCCTTGACCTTCTTGCCCTCGCGCCGCTCGATGTAGGTGTCCATATCCACCGAGGCCACGCCACAAGTGCGGGCGATGCGCCGGGCCACCGATGTTTTGCCGGCACCCATGAAGCCGACGAAGAACACCGGGCGCGCAAGCTCCATAGGGCCATCGGGGACAAAAGCCGGCGGGCGTCGGCGGGCTTTGGCACGCATCAAGGCGCCCATGCTAGCGCCCTATGGTGCGCAGGCGCGCCTTGTAGGCCTTGATGTTCGCCTTAATATCGGCCATGGACGTGCAGCCAAAAGCCTCCAGATAGGCGTTGGCCAGCGCAAAGGCCACCTCGCCCTCGGCCACCACCGCAGCGGCGGGCACCGCGCACACGTCCGAGCGCTCCTTGGAAGCCTCTTCCACGCACAGCGTGTCCAGGTTCACCGTTTCAAGGGGCGTCATGAGCGTGGGGATGGGCTTCATGGCCGCCGTGATCACGAGGGGCATTCCGCTGGTCATGCCGCCCTCCAGGCCGCCGGCGTTGTTCGATGCGCGCAGAAACTCGCCGTCCTTCAGCACGATGGGGTCGTGCACGCGCGAGCCGGGACGACGGGCCGCCTCGAAGCCGAGGCCGAACTCCACGCCCTTGATGGCGGGGATGGAAAACAGCGCCGCTCCCAAGCGGGAGGTGAGACGGTCGGCGCCGGTGGCATAGGTCCCCAGCCCCGGCACCAAGCCGCAAGCCACGATGCGGAAGGTGCCGCCGAGGCTCTCGCCGTCGGCCTTGGCCTTGTCGATGGCCTTCTTCATGGCCAGCGTCGCCTTGGCGTCGGGGCAGCGCATATCCGACAGCTCGATATCGAGCGGCTTGTGCTCGGCCACGTCGACCATGGACTCCCGGGGCATGGCGGCATCGCCCACCGATACCACATACGACATCACTTCCACGCCCAAAGCCGCCAGAAACTCGCGGGCCACGCCCGCCGCGGCCACCCGCGCCGCCGTCTCGCGGGCGCTCGCCCGCTCGAGGATGTTGCGACAGTCGTCGGTGTTGGTCTTAAGCGCCCCCACCAAATCGGCATGGCCCGGTCGCGGCGTCACTTCGCGCGCCAAATCCTTCGGCGCTTCGCCGAAGGCGGCCATGCGCCCGGTCCAGTTCTCCCAATCGCGGTTGACCACCGTAAGCGAGATGGGGCTGCCGATGGTGCGACCGAAGCGCACGCCGCTCGTGACCCGCACCTTGTCCTTCTCGATGGCCATGCGCCCGCCGCGCCCGTAGCCAGCCTGGCGCCGCGCCAAATCGGAGTTGATGTGCTCCTCGGAGATGGAAAGGCCCGCCGGCACGCCGGTCACAATGGCCGTCAGCTCCGGCCCGTGGCTCTCCCCTGCTGTGATGTATTCCATGGTAGTGCGCACTTTCGCTCGACGATAAACTCGCCCCATTGTAGCGCAGGCACCGCGCACGCGGTGTTTCGAGAAGGTGAAGCGCCAGAGATTGCGCCCCTTATCGACTTATAAGATGCCGAACAGATACGCGCATCCAACTACTACGGGTGTGCAGATGAGCACGCGCTCCAAATAAACGACGAAAATCTGCCAGAAGGAGAAGGGCACTTTCGAAGTGAGGATCAATGCGCCTATGTCCGTCATATACAATATTTGCAGAATGCTCAAACAGCCGATAAGAAATCGCGCCTCTATGGACGACATAGCCGAGGCGAGCACCACTGAAGCGAATTGGTCCGCGAAACCCACGAGCACCGCCGAGCCAACCTCCATCGCCCCTGGCACCCCGAAAAGAGACAGGTAGGCTCCCAGAGGGGCCCCGAGATAGGTGAACACTTCTGTTCGAGTGGCCAGCACAAGCGCAAGTGTCCCGAACAGAACGATACTCGGGAGCGTGCTCACAATCATATTGAAAGCGCTCAGCCCTCCGAGTTTCGCCGTCTCGATTACGCCAGGCGCCCGACTCGCACGCTCTAGCGCGCGGTCCCAAGCCCTAGCGGGACGATTCGCGAAAGACGCCGCATCCTCCGAACAACCTGTTTCAGCCGAATCGTAAAAGTCATCCGCGATGCGACAAACGGGCCAAAGCCTGGGAATAGCGAGTGCGCACAAAAGCCCCGCAATGACGATAGTGCCGTAAAATGCGTCGAAATGTGCGCCAAGCCCCAGCAGTGAGGCTACCATCGAGCAGAAACTAATACTGAGCAGCGAGAAGCAGCTCAGGATAATAACCGCCTCACGACCAGTGTAGGCACCCTTCTCGTATTGGGAAATCGTGAGGTAAACGCCGCACACACTAGAGCCCAGCCACGAGGATAGACAGCTGACCGCCGAATGGCCCGGTATTTTGAACAGGGGCTTTACCCATCGGCTCAAGTACGCCCCAAATAAGTCGGTGAGGCCGTAATCCGTCAGGAGCGGAAGGAGCAACGCCCCGACTACATACCACATGGAGCACGTTGGGACCACGGTATATAGCATATTGCCCCCCGTGTCCTCCGCCCACAGCACCTCTGGGCCGCAACGCATCAAGATAAGCACCATGAGCACCGCGCCCGCAACGCGCACTGCAAGCCAGAAGATGCTTACGGAAAAAATCGCGTCAAGACGCTCTCGCCTCGCTATGAACCCCAGCGGAGCGACCCTGTGAACCACCGTCAGAAGAGCCGAGGCCACCACCACAGTCACAAGCGCCGGTACAAGCGTCTCGCCAAGCATCGCTTTCAGCCACTCCACCACGATGCCGGCGACCATCTGCCCATTCTGAGATGGGATGGGAACAAGGAAGAGGACAATACCTAGCAGCGAGGGTGCCACGCACTTCAAGATCGCATATATCTTTGTCTTTTTCATTGCCCCACCTGCATTTATCCGCTGCTTGCAGTATAGAACGAAAAGCGGTCTGGGTCGAATGCGACCCAGACCGCCTCAGACGCTACTTCTGGATATTCTTAGTCGCGCAGTGAATGCCGCCACCGCGAATATTTAAATCCATGGAATAGATAGGCACAACGGTTCGGCCCGGATAAGCCTCACGCAAAACGTTCATGGCCTCTTCGTCGCGCTTCTTGATATCGTCCGGCTTCCCTTCTTTCCAATAGCATTGGGCGATAACGACATCGTTACATACAAGGTAGTTGATATAGCTCATCGCCGGCTGCATGACGATAGTCCCCTCGGGCATCGGCGTGCCATCGTCGAGCAGCGCTTCCTCGTTCTCGGCAAAGCGCTTCCCCCAGGTGCGATTTGTCCAATCCTCGGGAGTCGTCACCACATATTCCGGAATCGGCGCGGGGATGCGCAGTATGCGCAAGGGCCTTCCCTGAGCATCGGTTTCTTGGCTCAGTACCTCGAAAGCCCGGTCGCAACGTTCCTTGGTGATGCGGGCCGACTCGAGTTCTTGAGCCTCCTCGTCGCTGACCTCGAGCAGAAGCACCGTTCTTTCATCCACGAAGCGCGCCAGCTCGTCAATATGCCCATTTGCCGATCCCGATCGATAAACCGGGGTTCCATCAACCCAATCAAGCACCCCGAGAGTCGAAGGCTCCTCCTCCCAATGGCACTGAGGCAGCCAAATGATCTTCTCGAGGTTGAAGACGCGCTTGAACTCAGCCTCAACCTCTTCTTTGGTCATAGCGCCGTTGCGCTTGGCAACCTCGGTCTCCTCGATAGCCATCATCACGCCGGCACCGTTGAACTCCTTGTCGCCTCCTTCGGAAATCAGGCAGGATTCTTCGATACCGAAGCAGCCGAGTTCAACAGCCATATGCGGGGCAAACTTTCTACAAAGCTGCGACATTTCGCTGTCTTCCTCGCCCATACCGTACATATCGAATCGGAAGTGCACAAGACGCATCTTTCCCTCGTCGTCCACCATGATATCGGGGCCATAATCGCGCATCCAGTGCATCATGTCGGGAATCTGCGTGAAAGTAATCCGATCCAGGTCGATACCCCCCTCGGCAAGAATCTCCCGACAACGCTCGTAAGTGCCAGGCCACCCGCAGTTGATGACAAGCGTTTCCACGTGGTCGATGAGGTTTTTGACCACATCGTGCATCACGCCCTCAGTGAACATCCCTTTTACAGGCTCGACGATACGCGGCCAACCAAGAATCACCGCGCGCTGCTCCTCGAATTCTCCTGCATAACGAAAGGTATTACCATTCATGAGAGTCACTCCCTTTCCTTCTTCTTTCTTATGTTAAACCAATACAAATCCAAGAACGAGATACACAACCAGCGTAGCGGCGCCAGCTATAAGCGCATAAGGTCGAGCGCTACGCGTGAGGTCGACGGGATTGGTGCCCAGCTCTTCTCCGATAAACATGACAAGCGCTCCTCGCGGACTGATCACCGCGCCAAACGTAGCTGCGGAAAACAGCACAGCTGCGAGAAGGAACGGGCTGATGCCCATGCTCTCAGCCACCGGCAGACACGACACCAAGAACAGCGAGGTGGCCGGCCAGAACATACCCGTCAGCGTGCCCACCGCCGCAGCGGCCACGAAGAAGAACGCCAAGACCACGCCAGGCACGAGAAGCCCTGAAATTGCCTGGATAAGCTCGGGGAAGCCGATAAGCTGCAAGATAGCCGTAAACGTGAATCCGCACATCAGGTATACCGTGGGCTTGAACGTGCTGTGGAGGCCCTTCCAGAAGCTATCCATCGTCTCCGCGAACGACATGATGCCGCGAGCAATAAACCACACGATTTCGAACATAATGACTACGAGACAGGCAATGGCGAGATCGCCGTTGAACCAGATGCCGAGCGCAAGCAACACAACAAGCGGCACGACAAAGTCCATTGGGCGCGCCTTGGCGGCGCCAGCCGAGGCGGCCTCGTCACTTCCATAGCATGAGAAGTCGTAGCTGCCCGCCTTAGCCTCGAGGGCCGCGCGCTTGGTCTCTCCCATCGCAGGAATCACACCGAGAGCAAACAGCACCACAACGACTGTCAAAATGATCGGGAAAACCATGACCGGCATAACCTGAGTAACAAAGTCGCCCATGCCGCTCGAGAAGCCCGCGTCCACCATCAGCTGCGAGAAATACACCGACCAGGTGGCCATGGGGGTCCATGAAACCAGCGGAATGCCCAACACAACTACGAGCATGCCAATAGTCTCGACGGGAATCTTGTTCTTGCGGCCGATGGTCTTGCCGTACGAATCGAGCACAGCGGCCTTAAGAAACTCATCGGCGTACACCAAGACACCCAGAATAATGACCGAAAGCAGAGACTTCTTCTCGTTGTTCGCGAAACGCTTGGTAACCCATCCAGTGAAAGCACTTGTCGCACCCGAATCGAAGAGCAACTGCGTCACGGCGCCGATGGCGAGCGTGAACACAATGACCCACATATTGCCCGGAGTACTGCTTGTCTCTGCAAGGAAATCATAGAACATAACAGGGACATTCCAATCGCCCGCCTGCGCTCCATAGATAAGGATGGCTGCGATGATGCCCAAAATACACGATTCGAATGCGCGCTTCGACACCATAACGCCGACGAACGCCACAATAATGGGAATAAGGCTGAGCGCATACATAGTTGCTCCTTACCGATCAGTTGCTAGACGACATCGTTGCCCATGACGGCATAGGTCACGGCCTTGATGGTGTGCTGACGATTGCCCGCCTCTCGGAAGATGTGGGCAGCGTTATCCTCAAACACCTCATCGGTCACTTCGAAGCCGCGCTCGAGCAGCGCCTTAATCTCGGGATCGGCTATGGAGTCAATAAGCTTGCGAGCCGCCGCATGACCGCCGTTGTGAGTGGCCGGCAGCATATGCAGGAAGATCGCATCGGGATTGCCCGTACGGGCCATGAGCTCGCGATTAACCTGGTAGTCTCGGTATTTCATGATGCCGGGCAGCCATGTAATCGCCTTGTTGGTGAAGAAGCCCCAGTTTTCAGTTGACACAACATCCGTGCCCTCGATAGCGGCCACGTCTTCAGTCTCCAAGAAGGTACAATCGGGGTTGTAGCGCGCGTAGAGGTCGAGGATGAGCGCCTTTTGCTCGTCGGGAAGAGCGCCGGACCAACCATCGACACGGGAACCGCGCGGCACCTCGCGATAGAACATTTCCTGCTCCTCGGGGCTCAGCAGCGCCACCGCCTCCTCAAGCGTCATGTACGAGGTAATGAAGCGGAAGTTCATACCCAGCATGGCGCAAGCCACCGCGTAAGAGAAGGCACAGCATGCACCGCCGCGTCCGATGTAAGTGAAGGTCTTTCCGCGGTACCCCTCGCGACCCCACGCCTCGTCGAGCGTCATGAAGTCGGCGAGCATCTGGGTGGGATGCTCATGCATCGTATAGCCGTTGATGACGGGAATCTCGGACTCGGCAGCCATCTGCACGAGCTGAGCGTGGTCGGTGCCTCGGTAGGCGATGACGTCGTACATCTCAGAGAAAACGCGCATAGAGTCCTTGATGGTCTCCTTGGAGCCAAAATGGGAATTAGAAAGATAAGTGGTGCCCATTCCCAGGTCTTGAGCCGAGGTTTCGAAAGCGCAGCGCGTGCGCGTGGACTCCATCTCGAACAGCATCAGCATATTCGATCCGATATTGCGCTGCTGATTGACCTTCTCCTTCTTCTGTCGTTTCATCTCTGCCGACAGATCGAGCAGGTAGCGAATCTGCTCGGGCTCGAAATCCTCCAGAGCCAAAAAATGCTTTCCCTTGAACGAACCTTCCAGCATGATTTCCTCCTTTTCTTTATAAACATACGCGTATGTATGTTTATGGGTAAAAAAATATGCCCCTCGGCAATCCGTCGCCAGCCGTCCCTCAGGTCAGGCTGTCCAGGATAAGGTCGACAAAGTCCTCAATCTCGCTCTTGCTGAAAAAGCCTCCGTCTTCCTTGGTTTCATAGGGCGTTTTATAGGCGTCGAAACCCAGCAGGCTCATATATACCGACAATGCAAGCGTACGGGCCTTTTTGTCTGCACGAAACTCCCCCTGCTTCTGCCCACGACGAATCTCCTCCTCGATCGCGCGCAGCGACTCGCTATCCATCCGAACCTGAAGGTTGGTGATATCGGCAAACTCGTCACATGACTCGACTTTGTACAGGATGATGCTCGCGTAAGGGTTCACTAAATTCTTCTTCATCAAGTTCGAATTGAGAAGATTGCGGAGTGTCTCATACGCCGATTCGCAGTGAGCGAAATCGCGGTATATGTCGCGATAGAAATCCTCGTAGCGCTTCAAAATCTCGTCAAGGATATCCTTCTTGCTTTTAAAGTTCCAATAGAACGCCCCCCGCGTCAAACCGACCCGTCGCACAATATCCTCCAAGGTCGTGCGGGAGTAACCTTTTTCGCAAAAGAGATCTACGGCAGAGCTGATGATAAGCTCGCGAGTTTCCTTGGTGTCTCTCTGCTTTGCCACAGTTCTCCTTTCCTCAAACCGTAAAGTACTCGCCTTCTTCGAAAACATCAAGAGTAAAATACATTTGTGTATGTATGTTCCGCAAGCGGCAGCTATTTTGAGGCGAGCGGTCGACACCGCCCCCTCAATACCGTGTCAGCCTATACGGCTATCTCACTTATCCCGTCATGAACCAACGCCAACGAAGCGCTAGAGATTGAAGCCGGCCGCGCGGGCCATGATGTCGAACAGCTCGTCCTCAGGTATATCCAGAGCCGCTTCCTCGGAGATATCGCGCAGAATGTTCACGGTCACCACGGCCTGGCCGACAAGCATGCCCGCGCCGTCGATGAACCGGCAGCCGGCCGCGCGGGCCGCCTTCGCCAGAGCCGTTTCGCCATGGCCGTACACCACATCGAAGACCGTCTGGCCCCCGTGCAGAAGCGCCGTGTCGAAGGGAGCCGAATCGCCCTCGTTCATGCCAAGGGGCGTCGCGTCGATAATGACGTCGGCAGCAGCGATGGCCTGGCGGCTCGTCTCATAGCTGCCGAACTTGAAGGCCACCTGCCGGTACATTTCCGCGAAGCTCAGGTGCCCTTCCTTGAAGGCGGGCATGTCCACGGTGTGACCCACCAGCGCCCCCAACTCGTCGGCGTAGGTGCGCATGACCTTCCGAGCCCTGACCTTGTCGCGCCCCATCAAGATCAGCTCGGCCGGTCCTGTCTGAGCCACGGCGTGCAAAATGGAAAGCGACGTGGGTCCCGTGCCGCACACCACCACCGAGGTGCCGCGAAACTTCACGCCAGCCCGCTCAAGATAGGACACGCAGCCCTGGCCGTCGGTGTTGTAGGCGATGAGCGTGCCGTTCTTGTTCGCAAGCACATTGGCGCCATGGGCCAGCATCGCCGAGGCGGCGCGCACATCGGCGGCCTCGAAGGCCTCGGGCTTGTAGGGCGTGGTGACGTTGACGGAAAGAAAGTCGCGCTGAGCGAGAAACGATTCGGCCGCGGCCTTCTCGGGAATGTCCATCAGCTCGTAGCGCCAGTCGAGCCCTACCTTCTCGTAGACGGCGTTGTACATGGCGGGCGATTTCGAATGCCCTACCGGATGTCCCAGGACATAAAGATGTTCGGTCACAACGATTCCCCTTCCATGACATTCACCGCAGGCTCCGGCTTACGGTCGCCCAAAATGGCGCGCTCGATGTTGCGCAGCACCAGGGTGTGGTGCAGATCCTGCTCCGCCAGAGGCTGCAGCATAAAGGCTTTCATTCCTACGACATGGGCGCCCAGCACATCGGTAGACAGCTGGTCGCCAATGGTCACCGTGTCGGCCGGCTTGCCGCCGATTTTGCCCATGGCGCGCAGAAACGAGGGCGGCAGAGGCTTCATGGCCTTGGCCACGATGGGCAGCGAAAGCTCGCCGGCGAACCGGTAGATGTCCTTGTGCCAGTTGTTCGACAGCAGGCAAAATGCCACTCCCGCCGTGCGAGCGCGGCCGAGCCACATCCCCACATCGCGCGGCACCTGGCCGGTGTCGCGGGCGCGGATGGTGTTGTCGATGTCCAACAGCACATGGGTCAGCCCCGCGCCCAGAAGATCGCGTTCGATATCCACATCGGTGATGCGCGAGAAGTAACGGTCGGGGGTGAGCAAATCCATGATCGCGGGCAAAACGCGGCGGGCCGCTAGGCGTTGCTGGAGTGATCGGCGATGGCCTGCTGGTGCTCTTCGTAGGTCTTGCTGAAGGCGGCCTGCATCGCGCCGCTCTCGTCAGCGTAGAAGTAGAAGAACATATCCTCGGTCTCAGTCGGCTCGCACACCGCCGTCAGGCTCTCGATGCCCGGCGAGCAAATAGGCGTCGGCGGCAAACCGGGGTTGGCGTAGGTGCTGTAGGGCGTCTCGGCATGCACCTCCTCGGCCGTGGGCTCGCGACCCACCTCGTAGGCCGTGGTGGCATCGGACTCGAGATAGGGGCGATCGGAGGCGAGGCGGTTGTAGAACACGCCGGCCACATGATCGCGAATCTCCTGGTCTCCCGTAGATTCCTTGGCCACGATAGAGGCCAGGTTCACCGCTTCGTACAAAGACAAATCGCGGCTTGCCGGATAGCTGTTGGCATAATCGCCGAAGATGCTGGCGGTCTCGGTGCCGAACTGGTCGAGCATCATGCGCACGACCGCCTCGGCGTTCATGTCCTCGGTCACCGCGTAGGTCTTGGGGAACAAAAAGCCCTCGAGGCTGTTCTCGCCGGCGCTTTCCAAGAAGGCGTAATCGGCCGCATACGCGCTCGCGTTCTCGGAAGCGGCCAGGAAGTCCTCGGCGGTGATGCGGCCGCCCGTGGCACCGGCCACAAGCTCGGCCGCCTCGGCTCGGGTGATGTCCTCGGGCACCGTCAGCGTATCGCCCGCGGCGGCCGGACCGGCCATGATGGCGCGCACGAGCTCTTCGGGCGTCGAGCCGCCCTCGAAGGTGTAGGTGCCGGGAATGAGCGCCGAGGCGGCTTCCAGGCGCGTCACCTCATCGGTAAACTCCTGGGTGCTGCCGATAAGGCGCGCCGCCACCAGCGCGTCGCCGATAGCCGAAGCGCTCTCGCCCTCCTCGATGGTCACTTGCGCGCTCTGGCCGGGAGCGAGAAGCTCCACCTGGGAGCCCGCGCAGCTGCGGAACGCGAAGAAGCACACGGCCGCGACGACGACCACGGCCACAATGCCCAGGCAGATGAACGGCGCCGGGGACTTCTTCGGCATGATGGCGCTCGTATCGTAGGTGCGAAACTCCCGATCACCCTTGGCGTGAGCCGCCCGAGCGGCACGGGTGGAATGGGACGAGTAGGTAACATTCTTGCCATGAAGAGCCAAGATGCGGCCTTTCTCTAGAGGGCAACCGACGATGGCCCCGCGCCTACCTCAAGCGCGGGCGCGCTCGTCGAGCCAAGATTGCAGAAACAAACTAGCGGCTATCATATCGACTTTTCCCCGCATGTCCTTTTCGCTCAAGCCCTTTTCACGCAAACTCCGTTTGGCTTCAGCGGAGCTAAGGCGCTCATCTGCGAAAACGTGGGGAATGCCTGCAGCCTCGCCAATAGCGGCCGCGTTGGCGCGGATACGCGCGGCCTGGGGGCCCTCCTCGCCGGCAAGGGTGAGGGGCAGCCCGCAGACGAGAAGCTCCGGCTCCCAATCCTCCAGCACGCGCCGGAAGGACTTCGCCCCGGCGAGCACCTCGGCGGCGGGCAGCACGCATACCGGAGAGGCCACCCGCTCTGCCGGGTCGCTCACCGCCACCCCCACGCGCACTTCCCCAATGTCCAGAGCCATGACGCGCATGAGCTAGCGCACCTCCAGCAGCTTCTGACGGAGCTGCTCCTCCATGCGGCGCATCTCCACCTCGGCCTCGGCGCGCTTGGCGCGGCCCTCGGCCTGAATCTGCATGACCTCGTCGAAGGTCTGGATAAGGTTCTCGTTGGTGGCCTTCAACGTCTCGATGTCCACGATGCCGCGCTCGGACTCGCGGGCCACTTCCACCGTGGAGGCCTTCAGCTTCTCGGCGTTCTTGCGCAGAAGCTCGTTGGTCATGTCGGTGACGGCGGACTGGGCGCGCAGAGCCGCCTCGTTGTTGGCCAAACCCAGCGCCAGCACCATCTGGCTCTTCCACAGCGGGATGGTGTTTACGAGCGTCGTCTGGATCTTCTCGATCATGAGCATCTCGTTGTTCTGGATGAGCCGGATCTGCGGCGCCATCTGCAGAGCGACTGTGCGGGACAGATCCAGATCGGAGAGCTTCTTCTCGAAACGGTTGCAGGCCGCAGAGAGCTTCTGCACCGCTTCAGCGTCTTCCGTTGAGCCCGAGGCCTGGGCCTTCGCCGACAGCTCGGCCAAATCGCCTTCGCGCACCTCGGCCAGGCGCTTGCGGCCGGCGAGCAGATACATCGTGAGCTCTTTGAAGTAGGTGAGATTCAACTCGTAGAGCTTATCGAGCGTGGCGGCGTCCTTCATGAGCTGCACCTGGTGCCCCTCAAGAGCCTTCGCGATTTTCTCCACATTGGCCTCGGCGGTATCGTAGCGGGCCTTCAGCGAGGTGATCTTGTTGGCCGACTTTTTGAACAGGCCGAAGAAGCCCTTGTCGTCGTCATCCACATCGAAGCTCTTGAGCTCGGTGACCACGCCGGCGATGAGCGTGCCCGCCTCGCCGAGGTCCTGGGTGCGCACCTTATCGAGCGCCGTCTCGGAAAAGGTCGCCATCTTCTTCTGGGCACCGGCGCCGAAGGTAAGGACCTGCTGGGAGTTCGCGATATCGATCTGCTCGGCGAAGGCGTCCACCTGGGCGAGCTCCTCGGCGGTAAGCGAGTCGGCTAAAGACGGGACGGCCGGCGTCTCCACCTCGATGATGGAAGCCTCCGCCGTCGGCTCGTCCTCAACAGGCTCAAGCGTCAGCTTCGGGGCGGGAATGTTCTCGAGGTTCTTCATATCTTCGTTCATGGGAATCCTTTCATGCGGGCGGAATCGGAAAACGTCGGTTGCACGTGAACGCAGCTCGGCTCGGGGTTATCAGGGCTTCGCATCGAAGGGTCCCTCGGTGAGCCCCTCTTGGGCAAGCAGGGCGTGCAGCACCGAGATATCGGCAGACACGTCCAGCGAGAGATCCCGATAGGTGTCGTCGAAGAGCTTTTCGAAGGCGGCGTGCAGCACATCGAGGGTGTGCTCGATCTCGCGGCGCGAACTGGAGATGTTCTCGCCCTGGACGGGCTGCTCCTCCAAGTTGTCGTAGGCAGCGAGCAGTTTCACGCAGGTGGGCAGGTAGTAGGCGTTCAGGCGGTCGAGCCCGGCGATGACCTTCGGCTCGGCCTCGGCCCGCGCGAGGATGCGGTCGACCACTTCTTCGATGGCGACAATCTTCTCGCTCACGGCCGCGTCAGCGATGGCCGCGTTCAGCGCGCGCATCTGCTGCACGTAATCGCGCCCCTGCACGATGAAGGCTTGCTGGGCGGGCGTGAGGTTCTCGGACAGGTGCTGCTCGCGCGCTGCTGCGGCCGCAGCCTCGGCGGCACGGGCTTCCTCGGCGGCGCGCTCGTTCTCGAGCGACTGGCGCTGGGCCATCTGCAGCTGGCGGTACTGTCGGTAGGCGTTGTCGGTCACCATGAGGGTGGTCTGCTCGTCGTCGATGCGGCCCTGGGGAAGGTAGCCGCCCTTGATGAGCTTGCGCGACGCAGCAAGGGCGGCCTTGGGGCTTACCTGCATGCGTGCGGCGATATCCTCGAAAGCAGCGGCCTCGCGCTCACCCACGGCCCTTGCGAGCGCCTTCAGCTTCGAGGCGCGGCAAAGCCGGCGGATGCCGAAGCCGAGCAGCGCGGCGAAGCCGGCGGTGATCAGCCCGAGCACCACCGTCGTGGCCACGCCCTCAACTCCCGCGGTCGCCTCGGTGATGGCGGCGATCAGCGTGGGAATCGCGAAGAACGCGGTGCCCACGCCCCCGGCGGCCGTCATCAGCGTGCCCGACACCGTCAGCCCCGCCGATGAGCGAAACCGTCCTTTGGTCCGGGCGAGTGGCGCCCACTGCTGCGTCTGCTGCGCAACGTAGGCCGCCGTCGGCTGATAGCCCGGGGCCGGACCACCCGGCGCGGCCGGCTCGGCACCCCGAGGCTGCCGGTAGGCGGCCTGCTGCGCCGCGCGCCGGGCCTCCTTCTGGGCCTTCCGCACCTGCTTCTGCTGCTTCTTGCGCTTCTCCTGGAGCTCCTTGTGGGCCTTGAGGTTCTTCTCGGGCGACTGGCCGAGAGCCGCGGCGGCCTCGTCCACGCCCTTCTCCACGGCCTTGGCAAACTGAGTGAACGCCTTGTCCACCGAGCGGCACATCCGCTCGAAGTCCTTGGCCGACATGCCGGGCACCGGGCTCTCGCCGGGCGCAAACGAGGAGGCCGCACCGGGCCGAGAACTCGACTGGCCGCCCGTCTGCCCCACAGGGGTCGGGTCGTCCCAGGGCACCTCGTAGGTAGCGTCGGGCCCCGGCTGCTGAGGTTCGGCCGCGGGCCTCCCCCAACTGTCATGGGGCTGCTGCGGCCCCGAGCTCCCCGTGCGATACGCTGCCATCGTCCATCCTCATCGTGCGCGGCGCCGGCACGGGCGCCTTCCGTAATTTCGCGGCCATCATACCACGCACCGCCTACGGCATGCGGCCATCCCACGCAATCAGCAAGCACGGAGCCATTGCGCCCGCACGTTCCCTTCGCCTATGCTCGCAGGACCTTCATCAGCGTGAGCAATCCAAACGAGCCCCGAAACGAAGATAGGAGAAGGCCATGATCAACGCGATGACACCCCAGGACACCTTCTGCGATTACTATCGACAATGGGTTGCCATGTACAAGGAAGGTGCCGTGCGCGACGTGACGCTCAACAAATACCACCTCACCTGCGCATGGCTGCAAAAGCTCATCCCGCTGCTCACCTTGGCAGAGCTCAACCGAATCACCTACCAGCAGCTTCTCAACGACTATGCTCAAAGCCATGAGCGGCAAACTACGATGGATTTCCACCACCAGCTCAAAGGTGCCGTGCTCGATGCCGTAGATGAAGGTCTTGTCGACAGAGATCCCACGCGAAAGGCCATCATCAAGGGCAAGGCGCCGCGAGCCAAGAAGCAGAAATACCTGAACCAGTTCGAGCTCCATCGCTTGCTCAACGATCTTGACCTCGGGGCGAGCATCTCGTGGGACTGGCTCATTCTGCTTATCGCCAAGACCGGGCTGAGGTTCTCCGAGGCCATCGCGCTCACCCCCGCCGACTTCGAGTTCGGAAGGCAGGTGGTGTCGGTGAACAAAACCTGGGACTACAAGAGCGGCGGCGGCTTCGTGCCCACGAAAAACCGCTCGTCAGTGCGCAAGGTGCAACTCGACTGGCAGCTCGTCATCCAGTTTTCCGAGCTCACCAAGTCGCTTCCTCCCGATGAGCCCATCTTCGTAAACGGGAAGGTCTACAACTCGACCGCAAACGACGTGCTGGAGCGCCACTGCAAGCACGCGCAAATACCCGTGATATCTGTGCACGGGCTGAGGCACACGCACGCCTCGCTCCTGCTGTTTGCCGGCGTGTCCATCGCAAGCGTTGCCAAGCGACTGGGCCACGCCAGCATGAACACGACGCAAAAAACCTACCTGCACATCATCCAGGAACTTGAGAACCAGGATGTCGACCTCGTAATGCGTTCCATTTCAAGTCTCATCTAGATCGGCAAAACGCTCACGCTGATGAAGGGTGATGAGCGAGTCGACCCTTAATACAAAAGCCGATATAGCTCTTTGCTCTTTGATACTCGGATATGCTAATTTTGTCATCTCGATGTCGGCGTTATGCACATGTACGACCGATTTTCCCTGCGCGCGTTTAGCTAGATCACCATGGGCGCTTCCATAGGTTATCCCGAGCGCAACGTAGTCGGGATCCAGCGTACCCTCAGGAGTTAAAACATTCAAGTCACCGCCAAAAATGATGCCCGACCTGCGAACAGATGCTGCAACTGCAATATCCTCGGCCGTCTCGCCCGAAGCTGGAACGATCACCTCGTTGCCTTTCGAGAGTAGCGAGCCACCCTTCTCTGCGGCAAACGTATCAACCTCTTCGATTCTGGTTTGATACTGCGTGTAAAGGCGTCCGTAGAGAATCAAAGGCGTTCCCGAATCTCGGATATCCAGCTTGCTGTAGCCTCGCCCTTTGGTAAACGAGCACAGCTCCCCCAGCTTACGCTGTTCCCAAGTTTTCCCGAAATACGGCAGACTGGCGCCGATCGATATCCGCCTCCTGGCAAACTGGCGCCTTGCCAAGTTGCCTGGACTGCCTCAAGGAATAGCCGCTTTGCTTTCGTCCGATTCATTTTGCGGGAGTCTCTTCTGTCCATGTAATCTGGCCAGTTCGTTATAATGGCCAGATTACATGGACAGAAAGTGAGAGAAATGGCCCGAAACCAGATAATGAGTGTGCTCGAGCAAGGCGAGGGGCTCTCTGTTGAATTCAAGAGGTGCGGCGCTCTCCCCGAGAGAGACACACGTTCGAAACCATTTGCTCTTTCGCCAACAGGCAAGGCGGCCATATTCTTCTTGGGGTAAATGACGATGGCTCCGTCGAGGGTGTAAACGAGAAGGCAGTTGTAGACATAGAGCGGAACATCGTGAATGTGACCAGCAATCCGTCTCTATTCAATGCGGCGCCAGGCATTGAGCTCGGCCATTGCAGCATTCAGGGCAAGCAGGTCATTGACGTTTGGGTCCCCATGGGGCCGAGCGTCTATCGGTATAAGGGCGAGGTCTATGACCGCATTGCAGACGTGGATGTGAGACTAAAGGGCGACGATCAGGTGAGCGCCTTGTATCTCCGAAAGCAGAACCTCTACACGGAGCAGCGCATCTACCCTTACATCGAGGTCGGCGACCTCGATCTGCAACTTCTCGATCGCGCAAGGGACATGATTCGCGCCGACAGGCTGGAGCATCCGTGGCTCGCACTCTCCGACAACGAGCTACTTGGGGCGGCGCGGCTTAGGACCAGGGATTTCCAAACTGGGGAGGAAGGGTTTAACCTGGCTTCGGTTCTGCTGCTGGGGCGTCGCGAGACCATTTTGGGGGTTTGTCCCGCATATCGGACCGACGCGATTCTGAAAAGATTAGACACCAATCGTTATGACGATAGGGCCACGGTCTCAGCAAATCTTATTGAATCCTATTACCAGTTGTCCGACTTCTGCAAGAAATGGCTGCCAGACGCCTTCGCTCTCGAAGGCGACAGGCGCGTCGACGCGCGGGATATCATCGTTCGAGAGCTCGTATCGAACACGCTCATCCATCGCGAGTACACGAGTCCTTTCGTCTCTCAGCTTGTCATCGACCGCGAAGGAATACGGACGAAGAATGCAAGCAGATGCGTGTTTGCAGGCAGGATATCGCCCGACAATCTCTCCCCGACGCCCAAGAACCCCATTATCGCCAACTTTTTCAAGCAAATTGGGCTTGCCGAAGAGCTTGGGAGCGGTACGCGTAACCTCTTTAGATGCTCGCATCTTTACACGGGAAGGGAGCCGGTTCTCTTTGACGGCGATTTCTTCGAGGCGTTCGTTCCAGCACCCATTGTTGCCGGGCTCCCTCTTGAGGAACGAGAGAGGGAAGCGGCAAAGTCTGACCGCCCTGCGAGAGTGACCGAAGACGCCGTGAGGGAGTTGCTAGCCTCGCGGCCCACTGTCACCGCAAAAGAGGTTGCCGAGTACCTGGGAGCAAATCAAAGAACTGTCCGAAGACATCTTGCTGATCTCGTTGAAGGCGGGATGCTGGAGATTGATCGGAAGGGGCGATCGACTGCTTATCGAAAAAGATGCTAGTTCGCCCGCCCGCGCTGACACGTTTCGGCTCTACTGCGAGCATCTAGGCTAGCCGTCATTTCCCGCCGTTCCGGACACGAACAGCCGAACAACAATGACAATGCTGTAGCGGGAGGTCGAAGACGCTCACGCTGATGAAGGGTGAGTCTCATTTTTTTGTTTGACTTAAGTGCTGTAGTTTATATACTATATGTATCAAATTTGGATACAAACAAGGTAATTTCTATGCATAGAACCATCCCCGAGAGCCTTTCTCCTATATTGGAAGACCTGGAGCTTGATCGTCCTCAGCTGGTCTCGCTAGCTGATCTGCGGGCGATGTGCGAGCGCCATCGCATCGGCACAGACCCGCGCGTCGTTGCCTCTCGGCTCAAGCAAAAGGGATGGCTGATTGCCACGCCCCAACGCGGAGTATGGGAGTTCGCTCCGGCCGAACTCGCCGGTTCCTACTCAAGCGCCGATCCTCTTCTCGCGCTAAAGGCTTTCAACGTCGCCCATCCAGAATGCAGAAACGCGCTTCGTGGCCAGTCTGCTGCCTGGGCATTGGGGCTTGCGGACCGCGCACCCTCGATGATAAGTGTAGCGTTCGAAGAACAACCGAAGGTAAAGGTTCCTTCCGAGCTGGCGACTGCCACCTTCTCGGCTCAAGCTCCCGTTAGGTCCGCAAAAGGCGTTAGCGCTCTCGGCCCCGCTAGCATTGTAGCTCAAATGGCAGAGCGGCCAAGTTCAGTGCGCTCATGGCAAAGCGTGGTCGAATGGCTCCCCGATGTCGCCTTCGAGATTGACGGAAGCGAGCTCCTCAAGGAGCTCGAAGGCAGACCGAACTCTGTCGCCCAGCGAACAGGCTACCTTTTGCAGGGGATGCGCCCTGATCTCGCCGCAGCCGTGGCCGGCGCCCATGCGGCTCAAGCAGTTGCCAAGATGGGAACATCCGAGGCTCCAATTCGCTATGATCAGAACTGGATGGTATCGGATGCCCTCCTTCCCTTCGATCCCAGAGAACTGGAGGCCCTAAAGTGACCTACGACATCCCGCTTCAGCCGGGACATATCGCCCGCCAATACTCCGCGGGGCGCAGGTTCCCAAGGCCGCGAGGCCGCTGTCATCGACATCG
This sequence comes from Adlercreutzia shanghongiae, assembly GCF_035830635.1. Classification (NCBI taxonomy): domain Bacteria; kingdom Bacillati; phylum Actinomycetota; class Coriobacteriia; order Eggerthellales; family Eggerthellaceae; genus Adlercreutzia; species Adlercreutzia shanghongiae. Next base: position 41,970 of record NZ_JAYMFI010000024.1, read on the forward strand.
CGCAGGATCTCCTGCTCCGCCACCTGTCCGACGAGGGGTTCCTTGATTCATTGGCCATAAAAGGCGGAACGGCACTCCGGAAGCTCTATGCCGGGAACGAGGGGCGCTTCTCGCTCGACCTCGATTTTGCTGTAACGGACATCGCAAAAGATCGTGACGAGGCAGCACTGGAATTCTCCCTGGCCGTCGACGGACTCGAGATAGGACCCTTTCAATATGGCATAACGGAGCGGCGTGGTAAGCCGTCCGTGACGTTGGGCGGTCGCTTCGTGACCGACTCGACACTTCAGACAAAGCTCGATTTCTCCGCGGCCCCTTGGCTTGCCCCTGTTTCAGACAGCTGGGTGCCCATGCCTGTCCATGCCTGTCCATGCCCAATACGGGGGGCCGCTACCGTGCATCAAGACCGTGAGGCTCGAGGAGAATCTTGCGGAGAAGATCGCCCGGCTCAACCGAGTGACCACCGCTCGAGATATGTACGATCTCGCATGGATTACGGGCAATGGCGCTCTCTGGCGAAAGATCGACCAGTCGCTCGTCAGGCGCCTCAGCGTTCTGAAGATGTGGGTCGACGCAAACGGATTGCATGCAGGAGCAACCTGCTGGCCGCCGGCTCATGCCGGATCGCCCTTCGATCCGAGCCACTGGCTGCGAAAGCGGAGCGCCAAGGAGTTCGACATCGAGGACATAGGAGCGCTCGCCGTCCCGACACCAAAACCGGAGGAACTGTCGGAGCGCGTTTGCGGGGGTTTCGCTTTCCTGCAAGAACTCGACGACGAAGAGCGCGTCCTCGCTAATGCAAGCGGCAAAGACCGCACGCTGGCTATCCGCCTCCTCGAGTCGCTTCCAGGCGGTCGCCTTTCGGGAATCGGCTTGTACTAGCGCCCCGAAAACTTGGGAACAGCGTAAGCTGGGGGACTTCTTCAAAGAAAGTGACGAGAAAAACGCTTCTCTCGAGTTTGGAGTGGAAAGAACGATTTCTGTTGCGTCAATGAGGTGGAACCCGGCAGGAAACGGAGCCGCCAAAGAGTCTCTTTCGGGTTACAAGATTCTTCGTCTTGGCGATCTTGCTTTTGAGGGGAATCGCACTAAGGGCAACCCGTATGGAAAACTGGTTATAAATGATATCGGACCTGGCATTATGTCGTCACGTTTTCGAACGATGTCGGCAATCTCTAGTCCATGCATCGGGTTCTGGAAATACTACCTTACAGTTGACGGTGTTTTTAGAAAAATATACATCAATAGCACCAAGCGCGGAACACTCATGACCGAGCTGGTCGTTGATGAGTTGCTTTCAAACTCAGTCAAAGTTCCCCCATCTAGCGAGCAAGCTTGCATTGGTGCCCTCTTCTCCAAGCTCGACTCGCTCATCACCCTTCATCAGCGTGAGCTAATAGACGCCCATTCGGGCAAGATGAGCCTTACTGAAGTCGCACGAACGCATTTGGTATAGAATCATCCTTGAAGAGCTTGTTGAGGAAGGGCTGCCATGATCGATCTCAAGACTCTCACAATGCAGGTAATCAACGGGGACGCGGACGGAATCAAAATTTGCCGCATCGCGGGGTCTACCCTGGTCACTATAGTGATACCGAGGGAATTGCTAAGTGAGGCAAAAGGGCTCCCCGAGATCCCCAAACGAGGTATCTATTATCTCCTCGACGACAACAAGGGCAGACTGAAACGCGTCTATGCCGGACAGACTGTCCAGGGAATTCAGCGGCTTGATGACCACAACCAAAGGAAAGACTGGTGGAACAAGGCCGTGATGTTTCTCGCGCCGGACACCGAGTTCAGCATGGACGTAGTGAGCGGTTTGGAGTCTATCGCCATCAAGTACATCAAAGAGCACGGCGCGTACGAAGTCGAAAACACTAACGATCCGAAGCCCTACATCAGTCCTTACAACGAAGCGTTCATTCACGCACTTCACGATGATATCCTGTTTCGTATGGCCCTATTAGGGTTTGGCCTCGATGCCGTAGGCGACGACTCCCCGGGGGCGTCCAGCCAGATATTCCACACTCTTCGACGCGGTGTGAGGGGACTTGGAAGATACAACGCAGTGGAGGGCTCATTCGATGTTCTCCCTGGATCGAAAATCGACCTCGGCACGCTCGCGGGCACCAAGCTGCATCCCAACGCCAAGCTTGAGTCGTTGAGGCGCAAGCTCGTTGATTCCGGCGAGCTTGCACCGACGGGGGAAGGACTGCACGAACTCGGCTGCACACTGCACTTCGACAGCCCGAGCGCCGCTGCCGTTTTCGTTCTTGGCGGAAGCTGTAACGGGTGGACCGAGTGGGTGGACGAAAGCGGAAGAACGCTTTCCTTTGTCTACAGGGACTCTCGGACGGACTGACCCTCTTTGGGCTCGTCCTTGCAGGGCGACAAGGCAAGGGATTCGTACCCATTGTCGGAAATCATCCGGGAGATGGCCTCGAAGGCGCGCATGGCATCCAAAGCTTCACCCTCCTGAAAATCCGGCGCGTCCGCATAACGTGTAAGCGATATGAGGCTCGAAAGGTAAGAGGCCTGTTCGAGGGTCTCGTCGTCGAAGTCGAGGAAGCCCAAATCATTGGCTCGGTTCAACAACGACGAGATATTATGCGTAAAAGGGAAAGCTTCGTTGTTCTTCTCGAACACCGACTTCACCAGTTTCTCGGCAGCTTGCTGCGCATGGTATCCGATGCTCTCTGCGTAGCTCGCGACTCCCAACGAGGCGAGGGCATCGATGGTCTCGACATCTACGGATGCTGCATAGAGAAGGCCGCGGAGCTCTTTAGCCATAGATCTTCACGCCCTCGTTGGCGATGGCGTAGTCCACTGTTGTGCGGCGGATTTTGCGATCCAGATAGTCATCGCGAAAACGGGCTAGCAGATCGTAATCGAGACCGGCGTCGTACATCAACCGCGAGATTGATGTCGATGCCTTGGTGGCGTATCGGATGGGCCTCTCATTGTCATTTTCGGTAATGACCATGATGTCGACATCACTCGAAGGACGCTCCTCGCGACGTGCGTAACTGCCGAAAATGTAAATGCTGTCAGTGGGCACCGCATCTGTAATGGCGTCTATCATTGACTCAAGCACAGTTACCGGGATGCGCAGCTTGGCGGCATCGGAATTGATCTTGGTATTTGCTCCTGCGCTTCGTGGCATCCGGCATCCTTTCGTCTCTCGAAGATTCTAGCATGGAAAGGGCAGTGTTGTGTCTAGGGAAGCCCGATAGTGCACAAGCCGTTGCGCGGGAAGAAAATAACTTGGGAACCCTAACTTGGGAACAGCGTAAGTTTGCGGAATTCGTCGAAGCATCGGGTATGCGTAATTCGAAGAACCTGAATCTTGAAAGCTACTCAGTTTCAAATTCGTTTGGCTTTGTGCCGCAGAGCGAGCAATTTGAGAATGGCGGAACCGTGGCTGATGCCAATAAAACGGCCTACTGGATCGTCGAACCAGGTTCGTTTGCGTATAATCCGGCAAGAATTAACGTCGGTTCGATAGGGTATCTCGCCACCAGCGAAAACGTCATCGTCAGTTCGCTCTATGAGGTATTTCGCTCCGACGAAACGTGCGATGACATTTTTCTCTGGTATTGGTTGAAGACGGCTCTTTTTGCCAGACAGATTGAGGCATTGCAGGAAGGCGGTGTGCGCCTCTACTTCTTCTTTGACAAGCTTCTGAGGAGTAGCATCGCGATGCCCTCGGTTAAGGAGCAATCCCTCATCGGCGCCCTCTTCGCCAAGCTCGACTCGCTCATCACCCTTCATCAGCGTGAGTTAGATCGGCAGAGAGCCGGCGTGTTTGCCTCAAAGACGAACATCGAACATCGACATCAGCCTCTTAAAAGCATCTTGCCCGTCCAGGCAGGTGTCCGTTAGACACCCCTTCTCCCGATCCCACTCGGAGAGACCTCGGTAGTAGAACATCTTCTTAGAGTCCTCGATAATGAACGGAACAAGCCCAAAGCGCAGACACTCCTTCAGCACGATAAGCCTTCCGACCCTTCCATTCCCGTCCTGGAACGGGTGGATGCGCTCGAACTCGCAATGAAACCAGACGATGTCGTCAATCGTAACGTCGACAATCTGGTCGTACTCGGAAAGCAGCGAACCCATACGGAAGGCAACCTCTTCCGGCTTGACCGTCTCGCGACCGCCGACCACGTTGGGCCGCCTCTTATAGTCCCCGACGGCAAACCATGCAAGCGTGGAATCCTTCGTGCCCTGCTTCAGCATGCGATGCAGCCGCTTGACGATGTCTTCAGTAAGCGGCTCCTCCGCTGTATCGATGCAGTAATCTATGGCCCGGAAGTGATTGACCGTCTCAATAATGTCATCAACGGGAACGCCTTCGCCAACATCCACGGTGTTCGTCTCGAAGATCATTCTGGTTTGATCTTCACTGAGCTTGCTTCCCTCGATATGGTTGGAGTTGTAGGTCATCCGCACCTGAAGTTCGTGGTACAGGCCGCCTGAAATTTGGGCGTATTTCTCATCCCTGAGCGTTTGCAACAAGTTATTGCTCGAAATAGCTCGGCACAACTCGCCTACCGGACAGCAAAGGAAGGTCGCCATCCTTCCGAGAACACGGTCAGAGACTTTCTCCTCTCGACCAATCTTCGCCATGGTGCGAGAAGAGATGCCCAGCTCCTTCGCCAATGCAGTCCTCGTCAGACCCCTCTCATTCAGTTTTTGCGACAAGCCAGAATACGAAATCACAGCATTCACCTCATTCCTTTACTTCTTATAGCACAGTATGCTCCTAGGTAAAGGTTTCAGAGCGAAAAGGTACAGCTTGCACAGCGCAATCTACAGGTCGAAGCCGCCTTCCAGGATGAATCTCCTCAAAAGATTGTCAGCTCGCATACGTACTTTGAACGCGGGAATAGGCGCTCCCTCCAACGCGGAGAAGTACTCGCGCGCCCGGGACGAGTCAACGCTGTCGATGAGCTTGTCGAAGCGACCAAACTCGTTAAGGCTCTCTTCCTCCACGCCCGCGGTCAGCAGTTCAGACAGCAGCGCCGCATCTACGCCGAGCAAACTGGCCGCCTTCCCGATCTGCACGTCCTTGGCATGGCGCTGGTACTCCGTCACGTAGTCGCGGAACGTCTTGCCCGGGTCCACGAACACGTCCCCGCTCTGAACGTCGTGGATGAACAAGTTTGCGAACTTCTGCTCTTCCTGGCTCAAGCTGGCGAAGCTCTTGTGCAGAGCCGCCAGCGCCGCCTCGGTCGCCTCGGCCTCGGAGCCTTCCAGATCAAGCTGCTTGAGCCACTTGGTGAAGTTGGCGTTCATGTAGTCGGTGTCGATCTTGGTGGTATCGATCTCCATGAGATGCCCGCTCAGATCGTAGGGAATGTCCGCCCCTCCCCTCTCACGACCGCCACCGCCCGAAAGCTCCTTGTAGCGCTGGGCCAGCGTGAGATAGGCGGTTTCATCGTAGGGAACAGAAATCACCTCGAAGAGCTCTTCGCGTTCCGCACCGTAATCCTCCTCGCACGCTCCAGCGGCGACGGCTTCCTCGACCACATCATCACCCACGGGAAACTCGTACTCCAGCTCGTCCCACTGGAACCCCTGCACCTTCGCCGCCTCGAGAAGCATATTGAACTCCCGGAACAGCGATGCGAACTTGCCGCGCGCCTCGGGGCCGTCCGGTAGCTTCGACAAATCGCTTGCGCCATTGTCCTCGAACAGGCTGGCCATATCGTCGAAGACCCGGTTCATGCCGATCAGATTCACGCGCAGCTTGGGCACGAACAGGCCGAAGGGCTTGTCACCCGAATACAGGCTGATCGCCTCCTCGATGCTCTTGCGCATAGTATGCGGGCGACGGTAGTAGCGAATGGTGCCATGCGGCTTTTCCGATTCGTTGAACAGGCGGTTCGTGCGGCTGAACGCCTGGATGATCATCTCGTAGCGCAGCATCTTGTCCAAATACAGCGTGTTGATCCACTTCGAATCGAAGCCCGTCAGCATCTGGTCCACCACAATCAGGATGTTCACGCACTTCTCAGGAGTCTTCTCGATGCCCATATGGGGCCGCTTGTGGGCGAGACGGTTGGAAATGTCCGCCTTGAACGCCGGCCACGTCGGCAGCGCGAACTCCATACCGAAGCGCTCGTTATAATCGGAGATGACCTCCTTCAGCGCCTCTTCTTTAATGAGAGATTGGTCAATCTTCTCCTGCTCGTTGTCAATCGAGGGGTCGACGAGCACCGTCGTCACCAGCTCGGGCGCCACCTCCTTAAACAGGCGGTAGTAATCGAGCGCCTCAGGAATGGAATGCGTGGCGAAAATCGCGTGAAACTTTCCGCCACGGCTCAGGGTGAGCCAGTGCTTCTTGATGTCGGCCACCACCTGCCGCTGATGCTCGGTCACGTCGCGCTGGTCGGCCGTGCCGTACTGGCCCTCCGGTACCATGCTCTCGACGCCGTGGCAGCGGTTTCCCATCTCGTCGAGGAACGGAGCCATGGGCATCTCGTCCATGATCTGATAGTAAACACGCTCGCGTCGCGGGTCACCCATCACTTCCTCCACGGTCTTCGCCTTCGCCTCGTCCAGCGCCACCGCCTGGCGCAAGTCGAACTCGGGATAGGTCGCCACCGGGCAGGTGTCGAATCCGAGCACGTTGCCGTCTCGGATACCGTCGGCAATGCTGTAGCGATGCAGCTCGTCGCCAAACACGTCCGTCGTAGTGCTCAGCTTCTTGCGGTTCTCCTCGTGAATGGGCGTTCCCGTGAACCCGAACATCACCGCATCGGGGAATGTGCGCTTTATGGTCTCCATATTTTTGCCGAAGGTCGAGCGGTGACACTCATCCACAATGAACACGATGCGCTTCTTGCGAATCATTTCCAAATCGCGGGCATTCATAGCGTCCTCGTCGATGTTGCCCATCTTCTGGATGGACGTGACGATGAGCGTATCGGAGGGATCGCCGCTCTTCAGCTTCGCCTTCAGGACATCGGTGCTCTCCGTGGCTTGAACGGTCTCGGAATCGCTGGCGAAGGAACGGTACTGCTCTAGCGACTGCGTGCCCAGCTCGATGCGGTCGACCAGGAACACCACTTTGTCGGCGTCCTTGGAGTTGGCAATGAGCTGGGCGCACTTGAAACTGGTCATAGTTTTGCCGCTGCCTGTGGTGTGCCAGATAAAGCCGCCCTTCAAGCCCCTCGTCCCCCACAGCTTGTCACGGTCGATCACCGTCACGCGGTCGGAAATGCGGCTCGCCGCGTAGTACTGGTAGCTACGCATCACCTTGAGCACGCCGTCAGAATCGTCGGCCACCGTGTAGTAGCCGATGAGTTGGTGCGCCATGGGAATGCTCAGCAGGTGCTTGACCACCTCGCTCCATTGGTTGATAGGGTTGTTGTTGAAGTCGGCCCAGTGGAACTGGAACTTCTCGTTGAAGGTGTCGTCGGGGCCCGGGTTGGCGAAGTACTTCGTCTCATCCGGGTTCATGGCGACGAAGATCTGCACCAAGGAGAACAGTCCCTCGAACACGCCTTCGGCGGCATACTTGCGAATCTGACCGATGGCTTCCGACACCGGCACCCCGCTCTTCTTCAGCTCGATATGGAACAGGGGCATCCCGTTGATGAGCAGCATGAGGTCGCCGCGACGATCGTGGCCCAGCTTCGATTTAGAGGGAAACACCGGCTGCTGGGCTATCTGATAGCGGCTCTGACCACCGGCGATCTCGTCACGGTGGAATATCTTGAGAGCCACTTCCTTACCAACATGCAGCTCATCGTCGGCATTATCTCGCTTAATGATAATCTCTTTGCCGTTGATCAGCTCGTTGATGGCCACTGGGGTGCGCTTCGCACGAATCTGCTCCACAACTTGCTGCATCTCGGTTTGCGTCAGCGGGGCGCCGTTGAGGCAGTCGCGATGCTTGTTGTTCTCGAAGAGGATGGCCGCCCAGTTCTCTAAGAGCTGCTGCTCGGTCGGGCGCTTGATCACCCCACCCGCATCGTCCCAGCCATAGGCCTTCAGCTTCTCGACAACCGCTTCCTCGAATGCCGCTTCCGTATCGAAAACCATGGATTAATCCTCATTCTCCTCGGGCAGGTTTCCCGTCTCGTATTCCTCGAGCCCCTCGTAGCGATAACTCGCGTCGATGCCTTTCATGAACACCTCGCGGTCAGCTGCCTTATCGGTCAGCGCCGTTTCGAGAAGAGCTTTTATCTCCTTGTCGCGCACAGGACTGCGTTCCATGGCGAAAAGGTAATCCTCCTTATCGATCTGACTCCAGTCCACCACAACCCCCAACTCCTGGCGAAGCATGGCGTCGAGCCAAATTCTCGCGCTTCGGCCATTGCCCTCCCAAAAAGGATGCGCCACGTTCATTTCAACGTATTTTTCGACGATCTCATCGAACGTACTTTGCGGCATGGCGCTAATGCTCTCAAGAGCGGCATCTAAGTAGAGAGAAGGAGCGAATCGGAAGCCCCCCTTGGCGATATTGCCCGTTCTCACCTCTCCCGCAAAGTCATAGACGTCGCAAAAGAGATGCGCGTGAATCGCTTGTAAACCAGCGAAAGTTCCCACTTCGAAGGTATTGAGCAGTCCCTCGTCGAACAACTCCAGTGCTCGTTGCTTCGAAAGCCTCTCCTCTTGGCGAGAAAGCTCTACAGCGTTATGGATACCCAATTTGTTTTTGAGGGTCATGACAACTCCTAGACAAACATCTTCTCAAGCAACGCTTGCTTGAGGTTTTTGAGAATATCCAACTCACGCTGATGAAGGGTGATGAGCGAGTCGAGCTTCTGGAAGAGGGCGCCGATGCGAGATTGCTCTTCCTTAGAGCCCGGAATGGCAAGCGCGGTGTTCGAGACGTTCTGCCAGTCAGCACGCGGCATTTTTGTTCCAGTCGATTCGTTTGCAACGCGCTCAAAAGCGGAAGTCCGTATGAGGGCGAACAAGAACTTCGAATCAATATTGGTTGGGTTCAGAACCCAGAAATCGCCTAGCGCAATCCCCTTGAACTGAGGATTAAGCCAATTCCGCAAATAGGGACGCAGCTTTCCGTACAACACGTCGTCTGCCTCAAAAGCGATTCCACCACGGTCATCCTGCTTCTTGGAAACATCCTTATTTAATGCGCCCATACCCGATACGATATCCTCGTATTCGACACGTGGCAATTCAGGATTGTCCGAGTAGCGGTTGCGTCTTTCGACAAGATCAATGAGCTTACGCTGTTCCCAAGGATCAGTAAAACCTTCGAAACGAAGCTCGGGGACATCCTCGCCCTCTTTTGGAAACATCTTCTCAAGCAGTGATTGTTTTACCGTTTTCAGCTTCTCGTACTTACGCTGATGAAGGGTGATGAGCGAGTCGAGCTTGGCGAAAAGGGCGCCGATGCGGGATTGCTCTGCGAGCGCGGGAAGGAAGACCTCGACGTTTTGGAGAGTGTCTTGGGAGACGTTGATGTGCTGTGCGCCTTGGGCACAGGATGTAATCTGCATACGCACCAATCGCGAAGTTAATAAGTATTTCATTGCGAAAGGATCATAGTCGGCAATCCGCTTCCCGCGGATAACGAAGCCGCCAAATATGACAGGTCTACCCTGGTCAATATACACATTTGACGTGCCAGCATCCTCTTGGTTTTCGGAGCTTCGCTGAAAAAGAACGTCTCCGTATTCAACAAGATAGCGCTCCCGCTCGGCAGAGCTAACAAGCGCTTTGCCGCGAATCGATTCATATGTGATGAATGATTCAGACAGAACATCCATGACGCTAATTAGCGGTAATCCGCTCCCGAATGATTCGCGACCGCCGTTGAACCCGTTCTGAAACAGCATAAGCTCCCCCAGCTTACGCTGTTCCCAAGGGTCGGTGAATCCTTCAAAGCGAAGAGCGGGAATAAGCTCGTTTTCTGACTTACGCTGCTCTCCCATGCTACTCACCGCCCAAAAGCTTACGCAGCTCTGCGATGCCGAGCATGTCGAACTCATCACCCACAAGCTGACCGAGCATGGCATCCAACTCTCGTTCGGTCTCGCTAATCTGCTCCGCCACATCTGCGTACGTGTCTCGGTACTTCTCCTCGAGAGCGTTCACTTTCTTGATCAGGTGCTCAATAGACGACTGCGGAAGCGCGTTCAAGTTGTCCATGAGGGGCGTCACCCACTTTGTCTCAAGCAGCTCGTACACCTGCTCATCAGTCAAAGCCCCAATAAGCTCGCGAGTCCGCTCCTCCATCGACAGCTCCTGCGCCTTAACCTCTTTTTTCAGGCTCTTCAACTTTTTCTGGAGGCAGGCGAGCTCCTTCTGCTTCGCGACGATTTCCTCCTCGGTCAGCTCACACGAGTCGTCCGCTTCGCCTTCTTCCGAGTCTTCCTTGGGTAGCTCTTCTTTCAGGCTCTCGCACTCGCCATTTACTCGAGTCAATTCATCTTGCAAATCGCGCAGTTGCGAAGCCTCGGCGCCCAGAAGGGCATCCTGCACAAGGGAAAAGGGCAGGATGTGGCCCTTCCAGCCGTCCTGGACTTCGACATCCTTGCCACCCTTCTTCTTAAGAACGTACTCCGGATCGACCTTCCTCGCGGCATCAAAGCCTTCCGTTTGGAGCATCTCCAAATCAGCGGCGATGACACTCCAAGCGTTATCGAGCACCTGATAGGCATCGTACTTGTCGACCAGGGCAAACGGCTCCACCAGATTGAATATCTCGCTCGCCACCGAGGCTTCCGCACTGGGAGCATCCACCTGTTCCCAATTGCCGATAAGCGTCGCGACGAGCTGGCGACGCAAGGTCGAGAAAGCATCCTCGTAACGGCCCATGTAGCCCACAACCGACTCGTGCCCCCAAACGACATCGGCAATATCGGCGCAGCGAGGCTGGGCGCAGTGTCCATTAGTCGCATCAAACAACTCCCCGCGAAGGCCGGGAAGCGCCTCCCAATATTTGCCAAGAGCATCAATCTCCTGAACCGGAACGCCGCCGAACATCGATGCGTACAAATCCCACGTTTCCGTAGGCTCCGAAGAGTCCACGTAGCGCGGGATGTTCAGGTTATAGCCGTTGTCCCGAATTTCCTCTTTCGTCACCAAGCGAGCGTAGCCCTCAACGGTCTGGCGAGCCGTTACCGTATCGACGATGCGCCGGATGTCGGACGAGCGCAGCTGATTGTTCTTCCCGACCTTCTCGAAATCCTTCGACGCATCGATGATGAGCACGTCGCTCTCCTCGCGCTTCTGGCGCAGAACCATGATGATGGTAGGGATACCAGTTCCAAAGAAGATATTTGCCGGCAAGCCGATGATAGCGGCGATCTTGTCGTTCTCGATAAGGTTGCGGCGGATCGCTCCTTCCTCACCTCCGCGGAACAGCACGCCATGGGGCAAAACGATGCACATGATGCCAGAGGGCTTGAGATGGTAGAGATCGTGCAGGAGGAACGCGTAATCCGCCTTCGAGCGAGGGGCCACCCCGTAGGCAAACCGGATATCGTTTTCCTTACCCTCCGGCTCCCAGCGCTGCGAGTAGGGCGGATTCGAAACGACCGCGTCCACGTAGAGCGGGTCGTAGGTTCCCGAAGGATCGGAATCGTCGAAATAGGGCCAATCCTCTTCCAGGGTGTCACCGTTGCGAACGGTGATGTTCGACGGCTTGATGCCGCGCATGACGAGATTCATGCGCGTAAGGTTGTACGTGGACTGGTTGAGCTCCTGGGCATAGTAGGCGATGCCGTCCTCGTCCCCCATGCGACGCTTCACCGCATCGCCGATGGTGATGAGCAGGGAGCCGGAACCGCTCGTGGGGTCGTAGATACGGATCTCGTCCTGGCTTCGCAGGTGGTGCGTGACGATGTCGGCCATGAGCACCGACACTTCGTGGGGCGTGTAGAACTCGCCGGCCTTCTTGCCTGCACTGGAAGCAAACTTCGAGATCAGTTCCTCGTAAATGTACCCGAGCACATCATAATCCTGGCGCGTGCTCATAGGGATGGCCTGAATGAGGTGGATGAGGTCGCGCACGGCCTTCGTCTGCGAGCCGGTGTTGTCGCCCAGCTTGCTCAAGCCCGTCTGCAGGGTGATGAAGATGCCGTCGAACACCCTTTTGTAAAGAGGGCTCACAAGGCGGCTGAACGCTGAGAGCGCCTCATATACCTGCGACACGGCGAAGTCGTTGCCAGCCTTGACCCAGGTAGAGAACAGGTTCTGGTACGAGATGAAGTAGCCGAGGCGGTTCTGGGTGTAGCCCACCGTCTCCTGATCCTCTTCCACCAACTGCACCATATCGGCAGCCGTCATGCCCTCGCTCAGAAAGAACTGCTCCTCTTTCTCGGACAGGTACTTGTAGAAGATGAAGCCGAGAATGAAGTCCTTGTACTCGCTCGCATCCACCTTGCCCCGCATGCGGTTGGCGGACTCCCAGATTTTCGCAGCGAGCTGTTGCTTGTTCATGCGGTTCCCTTTCAAATCTCAGCGCAGATCGATTCATTATAACTAACACTGTTCTACAGCGTGAGCCTCAAAAGGGCAGTCATAAACGGAGGCCCGGCAGATTATCTGCCGGGCCTCCGGGGGCTAGCGGGCCGAATGGACGTCCGCCGCTACAGAATCATGTTGCGGGCAATTTCCAGGGCGTCGTCGATGCCGTCGAGGTTCTTGCCGCCGGCCTGGGCCATGGTGGGCTTGCCGCCGCCACCGCCCTGGATGGCCGGTCCCATGGCCTTGATGATGGCCCCGGCGTTGAACCCGGCGGCCACTGCCTCGTCGGTGCCGGCGGCCATGAGCACGGGCTTGCCGTCGTTCACCGCGGCCACCACCATCGCGCCCGGGGCGCTCATACGGCTGCGGACGATATCCCACATGTTGCGCATCTGGCCGCCGTCTGTCACCTCGGTGCGGGCGATGATGACCGGGTAGCCCGCCGGTGCGTCCTGCACCTGGGAGAGCAGCGCGGCGAACATGTCGTCGCCCACCATCTCCTTGGCGCGCTTGGCCTTGGCGCGCATCTCCTTCATGGCCTTCTGGTCGGCGGCCACGCGCTCGGACACGTCGAACATCGGCACGCGCAGCGTGGCGGCCGCTTCCTTCAGCTCGGCCTCCACCTTGTTCACGTAGGCGAGCGCGCCGTAGCTCGTCACGGCCTCGATGCGGCGCACGTTGGCGCCCACGCTCGACTCGCTCGTGATCTTCAAAAAGCCGATCTCGGCGGTGTTGGACACATGGCAGCCGCCGCACAGCTCGCGGGACAAGTCGCCCGCCTCCACCACGCGGACCACGTCGCCGTACTTCTCGCCGAACAGGCCGGTAATGCCGGCGGCGCGGGCCTCTTCCAGGGAAGTCTCGTAAATGGTGGTGGGCGTGGCGCTCATGATGTGCATGTTGGCCTCGCGCTCAACCTCAGCCAGCTGCTCGGCCGTAGTGGCCTCGAAGTGGGTAAAGTCAAAGCGCAGGCGGTCGGGACCCACGTAGGAGCCGGCCTGCTTCACGTGATCGCCCAGCACGCGGCGCAGGGCGGCGTGCAGGATGTGGGTGGCGGTGTGGTTGCGCTCGATGGCGGCGCGACGGTTGGCGTCCACGCGGGCCACCACGGTATCGCCCTCGGCCAGGCCCGCCTCATCGGCGCGCACGGCGTGGACGAACAGCCCCTTCTCGGGCGCCTTGGTGTCCAGCACGTAAATGCGGCCCTCACCATTCTCGATGACGCCGGTGTCGCCCACCTCGCCGCCCATCTCAGCGTAGAAGGGCGTGCCATCGAGCACCACCTCGCCGGTCTGGCCGGGAGCCAAGGTGCCCACGCGCTCGCCATCGACGAGCACGGCAAGCACCTTCGCCTCGGCGGCAGTGGCCGCGTACCCGGTGAACTTCGTGGGGCCGAACTCGCGCAGCAGGTCGGCGTAGATGCCGCCGTAAGTGGACCACGCAGCCTCGGCGTCCTTGGCGCCGGCAGCACGGGCACGCTCGCGCTGGGCCTCCATGGCAGCCTCGAAGCCCTCCATGTCCACGGCGATGCCGCGACCCTCGGCAATCTCCTGGGTCACTTCCACGGGGAAGCCGTAGGTGTCGTGCAGGGTGAAGGCCTCCTCGCCGGAAAGCGTGGTGCCCTCCAGTTTGCCCAGGGCATCTTCCAAATAGGCCTGACCCTGACGCAGGGTGGCGCCAAAGCGCTCCTCCTCGGCCAGGATGAGCTTGCGCTCCAGCTCGCGGTTCTCCACGATTTCAGGATACACATCGCCCATGAGGCGGACGATCTCGTCCACGTACTCGTTCAGGAAGTGTCCCTCGACGCCGATGAGATGGGCCTTCATAATGGCGCGGCGCAAGAGGCGGCGCAACACATAGCCGCGGCCCTCGTTGGAGGGCAGAATGCCGTCGGCGATCATGAAGGTGACGGCGCGGGAATGGTCGGCGATGATGCGCAGCGACAGGTCGGTATCGGCGTTATCGCCGTAGGTCACACCGGCCAAACGCTCGCCTACCGCCACCAGGCTGCGCAGCACGTCGGTCTCGTAGTTGGACTGCACGCCCTGCATGATGGCGGCCATGCGCTCCAAGCCCATGCCCGTGTCGATGTTCTTCTTGGGAAGCGGCAGCAGGGTGCCGTCCTCCTGGCCGTCGTACTGGGTGAACACGCAGTTCCAGTACTCCAGGAAGCGGTCGCAATCGCAGCCCGGCGCGCAGTCGGGGCTGCCGCAGCCGAACTCGGGACCCTGGTCGAAATAGATTTCCGAGCAGGGGCCGCAAGGACCGGTGGGTCCGGCGCGCCAGAAGTTGTCGTCCTCGCCGAGGCGGGAGATGTGGTCGTCGGGCACCCCGAGGCTCTTCCAAATCTCGATGGTCTCGTCGTCGTCCTCGAACACGGTGAAGTACAAGCGCTCCGGAGGAAGCTCCAGCACGTTCACGGAGAAGTCGTAGGCCCAGGCGCACATCTCCTCCTTGAAGTAGGCGCCGAAGGAGAAGTTGCCGAGCATCTCGAAGAAGCTCAAGTGGCGGCCCGTAGTGCCGATGATGTCGATGTCGTTGGTGCGCACGCACTTCTGCACCGTGGTGGTGCCGATATAGGGCGCCTCCAGCTGCTTTTGCTGCAGGAAGTACGGCTTGAACTGCACCATGCCGGCGCTCGTCAGAAGAAGGGACGGATCGTCGGGAATGAGCGAGGAGGACGGCATGCGCTTGCAGCCCTTCTCCTCGAAATAGCTCAGGTATTTCTCGCGAATTTCAGCGGTGGTCATATAGTGCATAGGTGTCCTGCCCGTCCTTTACGGTCAAAGAAAACAGTTGTCGGAGATTATAGCGCTACTTAGGCGCTACTTTTTGGGAGACTGCCCGTCGTCGTGGGAGTGGCGCGCCGTCACCTTGCCGTGGGCCTGGGAGTGGATCTTAGGCAGCCCCTTGCGGAACAGCGGCGTGTCCTCCAGCTTGATAGGCTTCAGCGACCCGGTGGTGGTGCCCGGGGAGGTGGCGTCGGCGATGGGGTTCACCTCGTCGTTGTCGGCGGGCGTTCCCTTGAAGAACACGCCATCTTCGGCCACCAGGTGACGGCCGGTGTTCTTCTCGAAGTAGTACACGAACACCGATTTGGCCACCGCCACGAGCGGAATGGAAGCAAGCATGCCCACAAGCGAGCCCATAAGGCCACTCATGGCGCCGCCCAGCGCCGAGCCCACCATCAAGGCGATGAGGGTAAGGGCCGGGTGGATGTCCACCGAGTTCGCCATGATCTTCGGCGAAACGAAGGTGTAAACCAGCTGCTGAATGACAATGGTGCCCACAAGGGCGATAAGCGCCACCAGAGGGCTCACGAAGATGGCCGCGATGGCCGCGAGCGCGCCGCCGAGCCAGGGGCCGATGATGGGGATGATGTTCAGCACGCCGGTGATTAGGCCGAGCACGGCAGCGTTCGGCACGCCGGCCACCTGGAACAGGATGCCGCAGCCCACGCCGATGACCGCGCATTGGAGCAGCGTGCCTTTGATGTAACCGCCCATGACGCGCGTGAGCGTGGCGTGGAAGAACTCGGCGTCCTCGGCGTGCTTGGGACCGATGAGGCGGCGGGTCTCACGACCCATGGCCGGCAGCTCCATGAGAATCCAAAAGGCGATGACGAGCGCAAAACCCAAGGCCATGAGGCCGTTGGCCAACGTCGTGGAAAACGCCACAATGCCGCTCGCGCTGCCCTGGGCCACCGACGAGGCGAAGGCCGCAGCCGACTTCTGCACCTCGCTGATGACGTTCTTCACCGTCTCGTCCTCGAGCACGGGCGCATAGCGGGCATATAGGTCGTTGCCCCAGGCGATGACCGCGTCTACGTAATGGGGCAAGTTCGTGAGCAAGTCGTTGAACTGGGCGTTCAGGCCGAACATAGGCGAGAAGAGCAGAAACCCTATAAGGGCGAGCACAAGCGCCATGACGACGTAGGCGATCGTGGTACCGATGGCGCGGTTCACATGATGTTTTTCCAGGCCGTTTACAATGCCACGCAGACAGAAAACGATGATGACCGTCCAGATGAGGATGGCCACGGGCACCGACAGGATGTTCAAAAGATAGACCACCACGCCGAGCAGCAAGATGCCCGCCACCACGGCCCACAAATCGTAGAACCGCGTGCGGGACTTCGCCTGCTTGGTGCGCGAGAGCGCGTGAGCGGCCGCCGTGGCTGCGGCGGCCGCGGAGCGCGGGTTGTTCACAGAAGCGGGCGCGTCGGTAGCTTTCTGCGCCTGCGGAGCATCGGTGCTCATGAAACCCTCCTCGAAGACACGCTATTCAACCGTGTAGGGGCTATTGCCGACCGGCGCGGGCTTCGCCTGGGCCGCGGCGGCATTGGGATCGATGCCGGCATTGGCGTGAGCCGGCGTGTGGGGCTCATCGGTGTCGGTGTCGGCGTTGGCCACAGCGGCATTGGTGATGGTGCCGGCGGTATCGGCCAGCTGGTCCTCGAAATCTTGCGAGCGCTGCTGGTTGGCGGCATTGGTGGCCTTCACGGCAGCGCGGCGCTCCTTGCCCTCGGCGATGACGGCGCGGGCCGCGTCCCCCATGGCGGAGACGGCGTCGGACACGGTGGCCTGGCGCTCGGGGGCCTTGCCGGCCTTGGAGGCGGCAGCCGCATCGGCGGCAGCGCCCAAGCCCACGGACTCGTCGGAGGCGTAGCGCGGCTTGAAGCGGTTGCGCAGCTTGCCCGTCAGGGAGTTCACCAGATCGATAGGGGCGCTCGTCACGGTATCCACCGCACCAGCGGCCTTGGAAACAGAATCAGTGATCTGGGTCACGTCCTCCAGAATCTGGTCGACCCGCATGAGCTCGAGGTTCGCGGCGTCCACGGTAAGGGACAGGCGCTCCACCAGCGGATCGACACGGCCCACGGCGGGCTTGGCCTCTTCGGCGATCTCGTTCACCTTGGCCAAAAGCGGGTTCACCTGCTCGGTCACCAGCGTGTTCACGTTGGCCACGAGCGGGTCCACCTGAGCAGTAATCTTCTCCACGTTCTTCAGCGTGGGAGTAAGCTCGTTGTGAGCATCATCGATGGTGGAACGGGTCGAGCGGATAGTAAGCGCCAGCTCCACGACGAGCCAAACGAGCACCGCGCCGACGAGCACGTACACCACGGGCAGCGCGATGTTCACGATTCCTGCGAAATCCATGATGAGCCTCCTTATAATTTCGAAGACCAGACTATACCATTACTGGGCACATTCTAATTAAGATGCGCACGGCCTCCATGGAAGGCGCGCCCTCGGTAGCCATTCCGTAAACGGAAGGTGACGCCACGTCAATCGCGAGTGGCCTCGGCCTAGGATTCCGTGCGCCGGTCGCGGGCGGCGGCATCGGTGCGATAGGCCTCCCAGCCGCGCTCGCTCGGCTGGTAGAAGCAGCCGCGCTCCAAACCGTCGGGCAAGTACTGCTGGTCCACCCAACCTGCGGGGTAGCTGTGGGGGTACTTGTACTGCCCGTAGTTCTCAGACCCGGGGCGGTGACGGTCGCGCAGGTAATCGGGCACCTTGCGGGCCGGGCCGTTTCGCACCTCGCGCAGCGCGGCGTCGATGGCGGCCTCGGCGGCGTTCGACTTCGGGGCCAGCGCCAGATAGATGGCGGCCTGGGCCAAGTTGATGCGACATTCGGGATAGCCGATGACCTCCGCAGCGCGGAAGGCCGCCTCGGCCACGAGCAGCGCCTGGGGATCAGCGTTGCCGATGTCCTCGGAGGCAGCGATGTACATGCGCCGGGCGATGAACTTCGGGTCCTCTCCCCCGTCGATCATGCGGGCAAGCCAGTACACGGCGGCATCGGGATCGCTACCGCGCATGCTTTTGATGAACGCGGAGATGATGTCGTAGTGCATGTCCTTGTTCTTGTCGTACGGCAGCGCCCGATGGGGCGTGGCGGCGCGCACCATGGCCTCGGTGATGGTGACCGGCGCCTCCTTCGTGCCCGGCGCCACCATGCCCGCTGCCAGCTCCAAGGTCGTAAGGGCCCCGCGGCCGTCGCCGCCGGCCAGCATGACGATGGCGTCGCGAGCGGCATCGTCCAGCGCGTAGCAACCGCCCAGGCCGCGCCCGTCGTTCACGGCGCGGCCCACCAGCTCGGCGATTTCCCCATCGGCAAGAGAGTGCAGCTCCACCACCCGCGAGCGGGAGATAAGCGCGGAATTCACTTCGAAGAACGGATTTTCCGTCGTGGCCCCCACAAGCACCACCAAACGGTCTTCAACCGCATGCAGCAACGCGTCTTGCTGGCTGCGATTGAATCGGTGAATCTCGTCCACGAACAGAATGGTGCGCAAGCCCCCCATTACGAGACGCTTCTCCGCCGCGTCAATCTCGCGGCGCAAATCGGACACCGTGCCGCCGATGGCGGATACCTCTACGAACGTCGCGCGCGTCGATTCGGCGATAACATGGGCGAGCGAGGTTTTACCCGTGCCCGCCGGCCCGAAAAGGATGACCGAGCTTAAGGCATCGTTTTCGATAGCGGCTCTCAGCCAGCTGCCCTCGCCCACGGCCTCCGTCTGCCCGACCACCTCATCGAGCGACCGCGGCCGCATGCGCACCGCCAACGGCGCCACATCCATCTTTCGATCGTTTTCCATTGCTGTAAACAGAGTATCCATAGTCCGTAATGGTACCACGCCAAGCCATCAAATAATAGAACAAATGTTTTTAATAGACTCAGGGATGCGCCCAAGGAAGTCAGCGAGGGTTCGACAGGTGCCCGCAATCGTGCCGAAAGGCGGCTGAGCGTACTTCGTTACGCGAAGGAAAGCCTTGAGGTGCGAGGGCAGGTGCCTGTCGGAGCCGCAGCGTCGACAGGGGAAATTGCCCTGCAATTTCCCCGCAAAAAAGAAGCGGCCCGGCGGAGGGGGCCGCCGGGCCAGAAGGAGGGGGGATGCGACCCTCGCGGGGCCGCTTTCTGCTTTAAAGAGACAAAGCAGGCAAGTGATCGGAGGGGGTTGTCTCACTTGCTGACGTCAGTATAACAGCCGCCCTTGAATTCCCTATGATGGACCCATGGTGAACTTGTGGATTCAGAGGCTCATCGTTAAGTAATTCTTCATATTTAAGAAGAATTCCCACCAGCGGCA
>NZ_JAYMFI010000025.1:0-24688 GCF_035830635.1 Adlercreutzia shanghongiae
CGTCAGTATAACAGCCGCCCTTGAATTCCCTATGATGGACCCATGGTGAACTTGTGGATTCAGAGGCTCATCGTTAAGTAATTCTTCATATTTAAGAAGAATTCCCACCAGCGGCAACACCCTCTTTTCAACGTGCGACGGCGAGTGCCGCCTTAGGCGTTCTTGCGCTCGAAAAGCACGTTGTTCGTCTCGAGCCAGCTCTCCACCGTACCGGTGTCAAAGCCGTCGGCCGGGTCCACGATGAGCGCGTACATCTCTTCTTCTTGAAGCACGGCGTCCAAAGCGTCGGTGAGCTGAATCTCGCCGCCCACACCCGGCTTTACATCGGCCAGAAGCTCCATGACCCGCAGGCTCAGAAGGTAACGACCGAACACGGCCAGATTCGACGGCGCGTCCTCAAGCGCCGGCTTCTCCACGAGCGAGTCCACCTTCCACACATCATCGGCCACCGCCTCACCGGCAATAACACCGAAGCGGCTCACCTGGTCGTCGGGCACGGGCATGACGGCGATGACACTGGCTCCGCCATGCGCGTCGGAGACTGCCTTCATGGCCGGCAGCATCTCGTTGCCCGGCACGAGCACGTCGCCGAGCAGTACGTAGAAGGGTTCACCGCCGGTTTTTTCCGCCGCGCAGCGCACCGCGTGCCCCAGCCCTAAGGCCTCTTCTTGATACACGTAGCTCACCGGCAGGTTGCCGACGTATTCCACCGCATCGGCGTAGGCGTGCTTGCCGCGCTCGTGCAGCAGCGCCACCAGCTCCGGGTTGGGCGCGAAGTGGTCCTCGATGGCCTTCTTGTCGTGGCTGTTGATGATCACGACCTCGTCGGCGCCGGAAGCCAGACCCTCCTCCACCACGTATTGGATGGCGGGACGGTCCACCACCAGCAGCATCTCCTTGGGCTGAGCCTTCGTGGCCGGCAGAAAGCGGGTGCCGAGGCCCGCTGCGGGAATAAGTGCCTTCATCGAGCGCCTTTCTCTTCGCGTTGCGACTCCTAATGGGCCTATGATACAACACCCCGCCCCCGCCCCGTGCTTTTTCACCTATACTGCTTCCCATGAATAACGCTCAGAGGGAACATAGCGACCCCATTCCCGCAGAGGAGTTCTGCGAGATGCACCCTGCCGCCGACGGCAAGCCGGCCGGCGTGCGTTTCCTTGCCTTCAACACCGTCATCGATATCGAGGCCTACGGAGATAAGGCAACCTGCACGGCGGCTTTCGAGGAAGCGCGCTCGCTCTGCCGCCTCTACGAGCGACTACTCAGCCGCACGCTGCCCCATTCGGATATCGCCCGCATCAACAACGCCCAAGGCGCGGCCACCGAGATCGACCCTCTGACCTACGACCTGCTCTCCAAGGCGCTTGTCTACTGTGCTGAAAGCGAAGGCGTCTTCGACATCACCGTCGGCCCCGCCGTAAGACTGTGGAACTTCCACGAGGGCGTTGTGCCCGATGCCGACGAGCTGGCTGAAGCGGTGCGCCACGTCGATTGGCGCGGACTCAAGCTGTGGGAAGCCGAGGGCGGCCGCTTCGCCCAGCTGGCCGACCCGCAGGCCGCCGTGGACGCCGGCGGCATTGCCAAGGGATGGATCGCCGATGCGCTCGTTGCGGCCATGGAAGCTCGCGGCCTTGCGGGCATCATCGTGAACCTCGGCGGCAATGTTGCCGTGAGCGGCGCCAAGCCCACCGGCGAGCCTTGGCGCGTAGGCATCCGCGACCCTCGCGAACCCTCACAGCTCATCGGCGCCGTGCCCCTCGCTTGCGGCTCCGCTGTCACCAGCGGCGTTTACGAGCGCTGCTTCACCGCCCCCGACGGCACCTTCTACCACCATATTTTGGGCCCGCACACCGGCATGCCCGTCGAAACCGATGTGGCCGGCGTCACGGTCATCTGCGAAAAGTCCATCGATGCCGAGGGCTTTTCCACCACGCTGCTCGCCCTAGGGCTCAAGCGCGGCCTCGCCCTCGCTTGCCGGCACCCCGAAATCTCTCAAGCTTTCTTCATCGACGCTGCGGGCACCATCACGGCCGCCCGCTAGGGGCCTCCTCGACACCGACTTCGCAGACAGCTCGTCGAGCGCATAGACCGCAGAAAAGTTGGGCGGAGGCCCGATCGCAAAACCCTGTGAAGTCTTTGTATCGGGGAAAAATCAGCGAGACCGCCGACTACCTACGAGCGGTACAATTATCATTACTCTGATGAACTAACCAGCGAGCGTGCGAAAGGGAGCAATGGTCGAGGCCGCCAGCAAATTCAACTTGGATTCAACCTATTTCGTCGCCTTCGAAATGGCTCACGAGGCCTTGCGCCGCGGACTGGAGAGCGCAAGCAAGCTGAACATCACCCAATACCGCATCCTCACCAAGCTCATGCAGGCTGCCGAGCCCATGAACCAGGGCAAGCTCGGAGCGCATTTGGGTATGAAGCCCAACGTGGTGACTCAGGCCGTGGATGCCCTAGTACTGCACGGACTCGTGACCCGCAAGACGGGCTCCGCCGACGGACGCACGCGCTTTCTCGCTGTCACCGAGGCGGGGGCCGAGCATGTGGCTGCCGTGAACCAATCACTCGTGGAGAGCCTCTACACTTCCTTCCCCACGAGCAACCCCACCTACCGCACCATCCTCGAAGCTGCCGTGTCCGCCGGCGCGGCCATTGAGCCGCCGCTGAACAAGCAGGCTGCCTCGCGCTTCCCGGCCTCGCGCGCTTTGGTGTCCGTCGAGCTTCTGCGCACCGAGACCGAGCGCACCTTGCGCGAGGCCACAGGCGCCTCCATGAACGAATGCCGCATCGTCCAGCGCCTTGGCGAATCGAGCCGGCCCGAGCGCGTGGGAGCCCTGGCCGACGCCCTGCTGATGTCGCCGGTTAACGCCGCCCGTGCCGTGGACCGCCTAGTGCAGCGCGGTTGGGCCAAGCGCCTGAAGTCGCCCCGCGACAAGAAGGCCGTTTACGTGGCCCTTACCGATGAAGGCGTCTACGAGGGCTTCCTCATCGGAGCCACGGTCAACGAGCTGGCGGCCACGAAGCTGTGGGCAAACCTTTCGCCTATCCAGCGCGATGCCATAGAGCAGATGGGACACGTCGTCGTGGCCGACCTGGATGCCCAAAGACAAGCGAAGGAGCAGGCCGAGTACGACCTGCTCCAGGAAATCTAACCCCCGATTTTTTGCAAGAAACCTGCGTTTGTTTGCACTTCTCACGCGTCGCCACCGTCCATAACGGCGTTTTTCGGCACTTTTTCTCCCCGTTCTACTCCCTCCGAAGGCATCAACTGCAAACAATCACGCTTTTTTAGCAAATCTGGGGAGAAAGCTCGGCGCAAGGGGCCGGCTTGCTCACATAGGCCTTGGCGCCGAAAAGCATCACGAGGTTAACCGCGAGGTCGGCCGCGAACCATCCGCCCAGCACCGGAAGGCTCACACTGGCCACATTCAAAGCCGAGAAGGTGCCAATCGTGAGCACCATGACAGCCAGCCCGCACACGGCCGTGGCCACGATGAGGCTCACCTCCAGGCTGCGGCCCGCGCGAAAACGTGCCACACAGGCGCACACCACCATGGATGCAGCGCCAAGCAGCGTGCCCAGGAAGGCCGCGAACCCGATGACGCCCACAATGATCACTGGCAGTCCCGGCAGCTTCGAGCTCATAGAGCCCACTTGCACCGCCGACAGAATGCCGAGCACCACCACGACCAGGCACACTAGCGCTACCAAAGCGGTGGCCCAGCCCCACAGAAACGCCGTGCCGGGCCGGGCCTGTCCATCGCCGCGGGCCACAAGCGCCCCGTAGAGCACCGCCCCGGCCGTGGACACGCACAGTGCAAGGCCCGCCGCGAACAGGAAGGCCACAAAGGCCGAGCCCGTGAGGATCGAGCAGATCACATCCAGAATGGGCACCCCGGACACGGAGATGTAATCGAAGGCGAGCACCCCGGTGCCGCCGGCCACGGTAAGCCCGATGCGTCCCAAAAGCGCGATGACCAGCGCAATGGCGTACAGCGTCAGAAACGGCCGCGCCATGGATTTCATATCAGCCCTCATATTAATCTCCCATCTCGTTTTCCACTGCGGAGGTTCCGCAGAGGTAGCCGCCGCAGAAGGCAAGGCCCACGTCGCCCATAAGCGAACCCAGAATGGGATCGCCGATGTAGCTGTTCTCGCCGCAGGCACCACCGGCGGTGTGCCAGCCGGCGTACAGACCGGGAATCACGCGGCCGTCGGTGCCCACCACCTGCATCTGGTCGTTGATGAGCAGGCCAGCCTTAGTGCCGTACAGGTTGCCGCCGATACGGCAGCCGTAGAAGGGCGGCTCCACAATAGGGTGCAGCCACTCGGCGGGCATGGGGTACAGAAAGTCGTCCTCGCCCCGCTCGCACGTCTCGTTCCACTTCGCCACAGCTTCGGTGAGCACGCCCTCGGCCAGGCCCAAATCGCGCTCCAGCTCCTCCAAGCTGTCGCGACGCTTCAGCACGTCGGCGTCGATGGCGTCCTGCACGCCGTGGTGCCAGTCGCGGTAGTGCTCGGGCACCTTCTCGATCTGCTCCAGATCGGGCGTGATGAGCTTGCGGCAGTGCTCCTGGGCGAACCCGGCCAGATGGTCCTCGTAGTTCGCATCGAATATGATGTAGGAGCGGTGCCCCGGAGGGGTCATCTGGATGGTGGCCAAGTCCCCCAACGCGTAGATGGCGTTCGCGCCGTCCTCGCCCACGCGGGAGTCCATGTAGCGCAGGCGGTTGCCGCACCGGTCGATGGTCAGCCACGGTTGGCGCGAGAGCTGGGTCATGCCGTCGTAGAGGAAGCGCGCCCAGGTGCCGCCCTCGGCCTGCCAGTCCACGCCGCCGTCGAAGGAGGCGGAGCTGTTGAAGCCGGATACATCGGCACCCACGCCGAGCCCCATGCGGAAGCACTCGCCGCGCTCGCCGGCCGTCAGATAGCTGGAAGCGCAGCCCATGGCCGCCGTGGGAATGTACTTGTCGAGCAGCGCCTTGTTGTTGCAGAACCCGCCGGCGGTGAGGATGACGGCGTTGCGCGCGTGAATGTAGCGCTCGGTCTCGTAATCCTCGTTCACCACCACGCCCACCACGCGCCCATCGTCATCCCGCACAAGGGCGACGGCCGGGCTCTGGAAATGGAAGTCGACGCCATGTTTGTTGCCGTAGTTGTACATGGCATCGGTGGCGTCCTTCATTTTCAGCACATGATGATCGAGCGTCGAGCGCTTCGGGGCCACGTACACCGGCACCTCGCCGAGGCGCCACTGCACGCCGCAGTCGGCCATCCAGTCGAGGGACTTGCCGCCCTCGGTGGCTATCTTATATATAAGGTTCGGATCGGCCGCGTAGTGGTACTCGTCCATGGCCCAATCGGTGAGGGCCTTGGGGTCGAAAGGATAGCTCGGGAAGGCGAACTTCTTCTCCTCTTGGCCCGAGTACCCGCCGAGAATGCCGCACATACCGGCTTCCTGGGCGTTGCCGCCGGGAAGGCCCATGGCCTCCACGCAGATGGTGTCGGCGCCGAGCTGCACGGCGCGGGCGGCTGCGTTCAGGCCGCCGCCGCCGGCACCCACCACGCAGATGTCGCACTCGTAGTCCCACGCATCGGGCACCGCCCGGGGAGGAATGGGCGAGGCGTCGTTGGCAGGAAACGAGCTGGCATTGTGCTCGCGGTAGGTGCCGTCGGCAGCGGTGGCATTGGTGCCTGCGGAGGGCTGCGCCTCCACGGCCGCAGAGCCGTCGGATTTCCAATTGGCAGAGCGCTCCTCGGCAGCGAAAGCCGCCTCTGCGCTCACGAGCGACGCCACCGCAGCAGCGCCGGCCACCGCCGATCCGGCCAGAAAGTCGCGGCGGGAAAGCCCACCCGAGTTGATTGTCGTGCCCATGGCTCTTAGGCCCCCTCTCCAGAATCAGTTGTCGTCCCACCGGCCTCAGCCTGGGCCAGGGCGTCTTCCACCGCCTGCTTCACGCCGGCCGTGGTGATGGTGGCCCCGGCGATGGCGTCAATGTCCGCGCCCTGGGCCTCTTCGATCATTTGAGCATAGCGCCCGTCGCGAATGGCCTCGTAGCCGCCGCGGCTCTGGCTTTCCCCCTCCTGGGTCGTTTCCAGGCAGGTGATGCGGCCGTCGTCCACGAGCAACGTCACCGTGATGGCGCCCTCCATGCCGCGGCCCTGGCCGGTATACACCCCGTCGACCAGGTTGCCCTCGGCGCGCTTGCCCGCATCCGCCGTGGCCTCCACAGCCCACGGATCGTCGGTGCGCAGGGCCAGCTGCTCGGCCGAGGCGGCGTCTTTTGAGCCCGACCCCTCGAAGGACGCGCCACAGCCGGTAAGCCCCAAGGCCAGGGCTGCCGCGCTACAGGCGATTGCCGTCGTTGCGCGCTTCATATTCCCTCCTATCATTCGGTACTGCCTTCTTGTTATTTCTTCGTGAAAGTTTTCTTTTTTTTACTTTCATGAACTTTATGACCGAAAGGATAACAGTGTTTTACCCGTATATCAATGCTTTGTTGACTCTTTATTCGATTTTGTCAACTATTACCAACTTGATAATTTATGGATATTGACTGAAGAGGCGCGGAAGTGTAAGGTACGGCGCAGCATCAGAAAGATGTCAGGCGCAGCCGGCGCGAGTGGGTCAGCGAACCACGCTTACTGCTCCACCCGCGGCGCGCTACGCGGCACTAAGGCAACCGGTCCTAAGGAGGGATCAATATGCTATTCGACGTGTACGGCCCTAACGCCGTCTACCAATGGCTCGGTCTGGCCATGGTCCTCGTTCTGCTCATCGTGCTGAACGAATTCGCCCGCCGCACCAAGTTCGGCGGCTGCTTCATGTTCTTCGGCGTATGCGGCGTCATGACCGTGTACTGCCTGGCCGTGGAAATCGGCGCGGCCATGGGCGCCGAGTGGGCGCTGACCAACCCCACCCACACCGATATGAACAGCTGGTTCCACTACGCGAAGGTGTACGCCGCCACCGCCGGATGCATCGGCTTCATGATGATCAAGTACTCCTGGGGCAAGATCGGCCGCGCCCATTGGTTCAAGGCCTTCCCCTTCATCATCGTGGCCATCAACATCCTCATCGCCGTGGTGAGCGACTTCGAGAGCGCCTTCCGCGCCTTCGGCACCACCTGGGTGTCCTCCGAGGGCGTCACGCTGTACGGCGGCTGGCACAACGTGTTCAACGGCATCGCCGGCATCATCAACATCTTCTGCATGACCGGCTGGTTCGGCATCTACATCTCCAAGAAGCGCCAGGACATGCTGTGGCCTGACA
Organism: Adlercreutzia shanghongiae; assembly: GCF_035830635.1. Lineage (NCBI taxonomy): Bacteria > Bacillati > Actinomycetota > Coriobacteriia > Eggerthellales > Eggerthellaceae > Adlercreutzia > Adlercreutzia shanghongiae. The sequence goes on from NZ_JAYMFI010000025.1 coordinate 7,280, forward strand.
TGACCTGGGTGTTCATCATCGCCTACGACCTGTGGAACTTCTGCTACACCTACAACAACCTGCCCACCCACTCCTGGTACTGCGGCGTGGCGCTGCTTCTGGCCCCCACCATCGCCGGCCTTATCTGGAACAAGGGCGGCTGGATCCAGAACCGCGCCTTCACCCTGTCTATGTGGTGCATGTTCTGCCAGATGGTTCCCATGTTCGCCAACGACTCCATCTTCGCCGCCAACTCGGTGAACAACCCGAACGTGAACCTCGTGGTGTCGCTTCTGGCCCTGGGCGCGAACATCGCCGCCTTCGCCTACATCATGTACCGCGCCAAGAAGCTCGGCGTGAACCCCTGGATGCAGGAAGTGTTCGTGGGCACCAAGGACTTCGTGGCCGCCATGAAGCGCCGCGCCACCACCGCCTACCTGGTGGAGACCGAGCCCAAGAGCGCCTCTGCCGCCGAGATCGCCGAGATGGTGGCCTACAACGAGCTGCCCGCCGAGGGCACCCCGGGCTTCGTGTACGTGGCCGTGGAGAAGGACGAGCAGTAACCGATCGCGCGACCGGCCAAGCAACCGCCGTCCGGGCCCTCATCGCCCGTACCTCCCCACAAGGGGGATCCGCACCAACGCGGATCCCCCTTTTTTCGTTTCGCCCACCCTTACAAATGCCGCAGATTGACACGATAGCTGCGCAGGCGCTCCTCCCCGACATCGGAGATGACGACATCGAGGGCCGCGATGACTTCCTCCCGCTGCTCGGGTAAGCGGCCACGCAGCATCACCGGATTCGACGCGCCCAACATGGCGAACTCCACGGGGATGGAGAGCCGCGAGACCAGCTCCTTCACCTCCTCGTACTTCTCCACCTCGCGTGCCTCGCGCCACCGCCCGGCCGCAATCTCCCCATACAGCGCCGAGCTTCGGTAGATGGTGAGCATGTTCGCGCCGATGAGCCAGGGGCTCGTCCGATTGAAGACGCCCGCCGTTGCCCGCGCCCCCTCGATGCCACACCCGGCACCCGAGATACCGACGAGGTAGAAGAACGCGTACGAGATGCCCGCAGCATCGAGCCGCGCGCACTGCTCGACGATGTCCTCGGCCCCGTAGCCCTTGCCCATGAACGCAAGGGCCGCCTCGTCGCCGGTCTCCACGCCGATGGTAAGGCCTTCGAACCCCGTCGCCGCGAGCTCGGCCAGCTCGTCATCGGTCTTCGCCGCGACGTCGGTTATTCGCGCAAAGCACCCGATGCTCTCGCATTGCGGAAAGTAGGTGCGCACCTTCTCGGCGATCTTCAGCAGATGTGCCGCCTTCAGGCCGAAGGGGTTCGCGCCTGCCAAAAATATCCGGCTCGTTCGTGCGCCGGGCAACGCGAACAGGCGCTCCTCCGCCTTTCGGAGCGGATCGTGGTACCACGTCTGCGCCTCCAGAAGATCCGCCTCGATGTCCTCCAAAGGCGAGGGGCGGAATTTGAACGGCAGGTCCTCGTACAGCGTGCAGAACTTGCACCGATGGTGCGTGCACCCCGCTGTCGCCTCGATGATGAGCGAGTCCGCCTCGTAGGGCGGCGCCAGATCGTTCCCGTGTAATGCATAGCAATCCTCTCTTTCCCGTGTTCGACGCGGCCGGGAAGGGCACCGTCAGCGCCAGACTTTTCGCTGGCGACGGCCTCGGCGCACTCGTCGTCACTTTCAGGCCGGTCCATTCGCCATCGATCCGTTTTCACCATCATGCTAAGATTGCTATCAAATTTGAAGTACTGTCTTTTTCTGGAGTAGATAGGAGAACGGCCTGTGGCACGCAGACGGGGCGATGAGGTGGAGCGCTGCAAGTCCGTTTCCACCATCCAGCGCATGATCGGCGGGAAGTGGAAGATCGAGATCCTCTTCTACATTGCCCTCAAGGAGGTACGGCACTTCGGCCAGCTTAGACGCTGCATCGGGAACATATCGGAGTCCACCCTCTCCAAGCAGCTTAAAGAGCTGGTAGATGACGGCTTTCTCACACGCACCGATTTCGGCGAGGTGCCCCCGCGCGTGGAATACGCCCTCACCCCTCGCGGCGAGAGCTTCGTACCCATCCTCCTCGCCATAAAGCAGTGGGGCGAAGACGAGCTGGGGCTCTAAGACAACTGCTCGAATCAACCCTGGACGAAACCCCTTCACCACGCTTGTTCTGCTTTGAAAATGACGGGTAGCGTAGTTTTTTGAGACCGGAATGCGCTATGGCAATTAGCCTGCCCTCGAAAATCCCAGGTCAGCGACTTGCGCCCAAACGCATCCCCATCGGCAGACTACGCTACCCGTCATTTTCAAAGCAGAACAGCCACATCGGGGCATGCGGCCCGCTCCGTTTTCAACAGCGGAGACAAGCACGGCATCCGACACATTGGCGATTGGCCAGGTGTATGCTGGACAGCTTCTGGCCAGCGGCTGCACGGCGCTCAGATAGTCCAAGGCCGGCGAGCGCAGCGTCAATGTTGCTTGAAATAGCTTCTCGAACTTTTTGGGGAGTTGGTTAACCGGAGGAAACCACGGACAGCATTGCGGCCCTTGCGGCGGGGGCGCACGAGGTGCTCCCTCCGAATTTCATTCCGCACTCGGAAATCATCCGCGAGCTCGCCGAGCCCCACGCCCTTATCCAGGCGACGGCACCCATGGCCTTCCCGCGCACCCGTGAACGGGAGACGGATTCCCTCGTTGCCATTATGGAGGCGACGGGCACCGAGAACGGAACTATCGTGACGCCGGGGGGAATACGAGCGCATGGAGACCGACGCCGGCCCCATCAACGTCGTTCCTGAATGGAGATGGTTTCTGAGGGGCAAAAGACCACGCGCAAAAAACATCGCGCAAAGCAAAAGGCGGCCGATCCGGGGAGGACGGCCGCCTTGCCTGCAGTCTCGGTTGCCGCTGGAAGGAAGGAGGAGGAGGAAGGGCGGCCCCGAGGAAGATTTCGAGCTGTGCTCTGCAACCATAATACAAAGAAGCCCGCTTAGGCGTATCACCTAAACGGGCTATATTGTCTCCCGCCTCACAGTATAGGACGGGCTTTGTTGCGCGACGGGCGCCCTTCACTCGAAGAGAGCGCCGGACGCGGACATGCTACTCGGCCTTCGCCTGCTGGTCGGCCACGGCCTCCTCCAGCAGCATCAGCTGGCGCTCGGCCTTCTTCGTGCCGCGGAAGATCATGAGCACGTACACGAGCAGGGCCACCCACAGAAGCGCGTAAGCCGCGATGACGTAGGGGGCGGACGGCAGGATGGTGGAATAGATATCGGCAAGAATGGGATTCATGATTCGGCCTTTCTCTTGGGCTTGCAGCGCTTAGCGCTCGTCGTCGATGGTTTCCTTCAGCGCCTCCACGCGCTGGGTGAGGCGCACTTGGTTGAAGCGGGCGCGGTACAGGGCGAAGCCCACGAGCATCATGCCAAGGGCGCACAGGCCCACGCACAGGCCCATCTCCGGACTCATGCCGCCCTCGCGCAGCACCACCGGGTGGATGGACGACGGGATAAGGCGCGTGATCATGAAGCAGATGGGCACGTCGATGGTGGCAATGATGGCCACCACGGCGGCAAAGGTGGCGCGGCGCTCGGGCTCGTCCACCGAGCTGCGCAGCACAAAGTAGGCAATCACGATGAGCATGAGAATGAGGTAGGTGGTCAAACGCGGCTCCCAGCTCCACCACACGCCCCACTCGAAACGCGTCCACATCTCGCCGGTGATCATGGTGAGCGCCACGAACAGAAGCGCGATTTCCAGGCAGAGGCGCGAGCAGGTGTCGAAGCGCTGGTTCTTCGTCATGAGGAAGCGCACGGCATAGTAGCAGCCGAAGCCCAGAGCGATGAACGAGGTGATGGCCACGGGCATGTGGAAGTAGAAGATCTTCTGGGAAAGCAGCATCTTCTGGGACACCATCACGTCCCCGATGAGCTCGGCACCGTTCACCGCCGCGCCGCCCACCGGCGCCACGGTGAAGAACGCCATGAGGAACCCGATGGTAGTGAGCACCGCACCGGCAATGAGCGCAGGTGCGGTGAGCTTATCGGGCCACTGCCCCACCTCGGGCAGCTTCAGTTTCTTATCGGACACACGTCCTCCTTCCTAATTAACAACGAAATCGTACAGCACCCAGCTAGCCAAGATCATCACCACATCGTAGCCGGCGCCGAGCGCGAGCGATGTCGCGAAGCCGTCGGCGAACACGTCGCCGCCCACAAGCGCACAGGTGGTAGCTGACACGCAGGCATACAGCAGCGGGAAGATCACCGGCACGAACAAAAGCGCCAGCATGACGTCCTTGCCGCGGGTGGAAGCCGTGATGGTGGACAGCAGCGTGCCGATGCCGGCGATGCCAATGCTGCCCAGAAGCAGCGGTATCACGATCATCCAGCCCGTGCTGGCCGGCGCGGCGAAGCTCGCAAAGAACAGCCAGTAAAGCGGGACGGCGATAACCTCTACCAGCGCCAAGAACACGAAGTTCGAAGTGGCCTTGGCCAGAAAGATCACGCCGCGGTCAAGCGGCGCGAGCAGCAGGCCCTCAAGGCAGCCGTTCTCGGTCTCTTTGGCAAACGACCGGTTCAGCCCGAGCAGCGAGGTGAACACCACGAGTGCCCACAAAAGACCGCCGGACACCTCCAGAAACTCCGAGCCGGGACGGGCGAAGGACAGCGCCACGCCGAACACCACAATGACGAGGAAGGCGTAGATGCCCATGGACACGATCATGTCCTTGGTGCGGAACTCAGCCTTAAGGTCCTTCGTGAGCAGGGTCTTGTACTGCGTAAATGTCGACGGCGGCTTGCAGAGAGCGCTGCGGCTCCCTCCGCGCACAGCCGCGGGGCATTCCGATTCGCTCAGACAGTCCTCGCTCTGCGAAACAGCCCACTGGGCTGTTTCGTTCGCTGCGGAACTCGCTCGGTCGGAACGCCCCGTATCGACGGACTGCATTTTCTCGGTCATTTAGCTCACCCCTAGTCCGACGGTGGAGCGGTACAGCTCGCGGAATCCATCAGGGGCGAGCTCGTCCTTCTCGGCGAAGGTGACCACGCGGCCGCGAGCGAGAACGAGCACGTGGCTCGCGAGCGCGAGGCCCTTGTCCAAGTCGTGGCTCACCATGACGAAGGTACGGTCCTCGCGCACCGATTCGATGAGCTCGTCGAAGATCTCGATGGCGTGGGGGTCGAGCCCCGAGTAAGGCTCATCCAAGAGCACCAAAGACGGATCGTTGATAAGCGCCCGGGCGATGGAGGTGCGCTGGGTCATGCCGCGGGAGAACGTGCGCACGCGGTCGAGGCGGCGGTGCTTGAGTCCCACCGCGTCGAGCAACTCCAGCACGCGGGCGCGGGGGTCGCGCACGCCGTAGAGCTTCGCGTACAGCATAAGGTTCTCTTCGGCGGTGAGGTCGGGGTAGAGCATGGGGTTGTGGGAGATGAGGCCGATAGCCTCGCGGGCCTTGTCCGGTTCCTCCTTCAAGTTGATGCCGCCCAGCTCGATAGCGCCCCCCGTGGGGCGCGACAAGGTGGCCAGCATGCGCAGAAGCGTCGTCTTGCCAGCGCCGTTGGGGCCGAACACGGAAAGGAACGCGCCCTGCGGAAGCTCGAAGGACACGTCGTCGACGGCCTTACGGCCGCCGAACGACTTCGTCAGATGCTCGACCTTGAGCGCCGCGGTCACGACGCTACTCCCCCGCCTTGGCGGCAGCGGCATCGGCATCGGCCGCCGCATCGCCCTCGGCGTCCTCGACCACGGCCACTTCCTCGGCCACAGCTTCCTCGATGAGGCCCTGCGGCTCCTTTTCCACAGCATGCTTCTCCTCGCCGATGAGCTGGCGCAGCGGCTCGTCGTCGGGCGCAGCGCCCTGGCGACGCTCGGCGCGCTTGGCGAACAGAGCCAGCAGCGCACCGACCATGAGCAGCGCGAAGCCCAGCCACACGAAGGAGATAAGCGGGTTCACGCGCACATCCATGGAGAAGGCGCCCTCGTCGTTCACGCCGCGGTAGACCACGAACAGATCCTCCAGCGGGAAGCCGATGACGCTCGCCTCCAGCTTCTGCTGCTGGGTGGCGGCCACTACCTGCACGGCCGGGTTCACCGAGCCGACGAACTGGCCGTCGCGGGTCACGTCGAAGGTAAGCGCATAGCGCACGTTGCCGTTACCGAGCTCATCGATGGAGTTGCTCGTATAGGTGAGCTGGAAGTCCTGAATGTCGAAGGTCTCGGAAACTGAGTCGGACTCCTCATCGTAGGGCAGATACCCCGTGATCTCGGTCACGTACATGGACGAGCCGATGAGGCCCACGAGAATGATGCCCATGGCCGCATGGCTCACCGAGCCGCCGAACAAAGCCAAGCGACGGCGGAACCGACCCGTGCGCTTCAGGTTCTTAAGCGAGCGCACCGCCATGAACAGCGCGTTGAAGAACAGAAGGCTCGCCACCAAGAAGCCCACAACCGCCAGGCCGTTGTAATAGATCGGGTTGCCCTGCTCGAGCAGGCCCGAAGCCTGGGTGCCACCCATGTCGATCATGGCTTGATAGCTGGGCAGCAGGTAGGTGACGAAGTAAATCATGAGCACGATGAACAGCGCCAGCGCACAGATGGCGGGCACCCGCGCGGTACGCCAGAAGGCAGCCTTATCGGTGCGGCGCCAGCCCAGAAGCGGACAGATGGCGAGCACGGCCAGATAGGCGATGCCAAGGGGGCGCGCGATGGCGTTGTAGGTGCCGGCCGAAAGCGACTGGCCGCCGAAGGGCAGCCAGCTCGGCAGGGCCGAGGACACGGTCATGTAGGCCAGAAGCACGGCGAACACGATCATGATGAGGTTGTTCACGTAGTAGGCCGCCTCCTTCGACGCCATGGACTCGATGTCGTCATCGGCCGCATCGGTGGCACCGAAGCTCTTGCGACGCACGAGCAGGCCCACGATGCCAGCCAAGATGGACAGCACGATGAGCGCGCCGAACAGCACGAGCGAGACCGGGTCGCCCTCGAAGGCGTGCACCGACTGCACCAGGCCCGAACGGGTGATGAAGGTGCCCAGCACCACGAAGCAGAAGGTGAGGCAGGCGCAGAACACGCTCCAGCGCTTGAAGGCGCCGCGCTGGCGGTACACAGTGAACGAGTGGATGAGGGCCACGCCCACCAGCCACGGCAGAAGCGAGGCGTTCTCCACCGGGTCCCAACCCCAGTAGCCGCCCCAGCCGAGCACCACGTAGGCCCACACAGCGCCCAGGCCGATGCCGATGCCCAGCAGAAGCCAGGAGAACATCAGGTAGGGCGTGGAGCGGTTGACCCAGGCCGTGGAGTCATCGTTGACGATGAGTGCCGAGATGGCGTAGGCAAACGGAATGGTAAGACCCGCGTAACCGACGAACAATGTCGGCGGATGGATAGCCATGGCCCAGTGCTCGAGCAGCGCATTCATGGAGCGAGCCGAGGCCATGACCGACAGCGTGCCATCTTCGCCGAAGTAGCGGGAGTCGGTCACGATGAAGGGCATGTTGCCCTCGGAGAACAGCAGCACCGACACGAAGGCCGTGAGCACAATGGAGGAAATGGCCAGGGCCCCGTTGTCCAAAGGCCGGGTGTCCTTGCGCGTAGCGAACACGAGCACGGCGTTAAAGACGGCGATGAGCCAGGCCCAGAACAGAAGCGAGCCCTGGCGTCCCGCCCACAGACCCGCCAGCTTGTAAAGCCACGCTTCGGGACTGGTGGACGTGGAACGGTTGTCCAGCACGTACTGAATGGAATTATCGCCCGAGAAGAAGCACCACACGAGCACGGCGCAGCACACCGTGAGCGCCGCAGCCGTCAGCACGGCGGCCACGCGCCCGCCCCAGGCGAAGGTGTCGGAACGCTCAAAGGAGCGCTTCTTGTAGAGCACATGGGCCACGCCCAGGCAGAGCACCGAGATGACGCAGCCGGCAAAGGCCACCAGCAGGCCGAGAAGTCCTATGGTCGACATGGGTTAGCCCTCCAGTGCAACATCGGTGGCGGTGAACTTGCCGTCGGCGCCTAGGGAGCCGGTGAGTACCACCTTGGAACCGTCGGACACCTCGTCGGACAGGGCGCCCTCGAAGATGACGGGCATGGTCTCGCCGCTCTCGGCATCAACGATGACGAAGCGGTCGCCCTGGCCCGCCGCCGTGAGCGTGCCCGGCGCGATGGGGCCGGCCACCTTGACGACCTTGCTATAGACGCTCTCGCCATAGCCCAGAAGCTGGGCGACCGTGAGGGCGTTATCGGCGTTCTCGTACTTCGACGGACACTTGGTCACGAGCTCGGAGCACTCGAGCACGCCGGCCTCGTTGATCTTGCCCGTGCAGATGGCCGTGACGTCGTTACCGAAGGTGGACGAGGCGGCGCCGTCGTAGCGCACCTCGAGCTGGGTGCCCGGGTCGCCGTCCGGATCGTAAATCTTGAAGGTGAGCACGTCGTCGCTCGTGGCAAATGAATCCTGCACCACGTTGCCCGACACCTGCACCTTCTGACCGGCCTGAGGATTCTCGGCGGCCTCGGCAATGCTCATGGTGGTGGCAGCGGTGTTGCCGCCCACAAAGGCGAGCACCAGGATGAGCACGATAATGATGACGCCGGATACGGCGATCATCCTCTTCTTCATCTTAGCGTTCATAGTCCTCCTATGTTCCCTAGCTGCTAATGGGCGGACCCGCCTCCCCACAAGGCCCGAACGTTATCTCGCCTATTTTACGCAGTTGGCGCCGATGGCGGCGAGAAGCAGTTTCGGCTCTACCATTTCCCTACAACCATTGCGGCTTTGCAATGCAGGCCGCACGCCAATGCAGGCCGCCCCTTGCGACGCAGGCTGTATGCCCCACGCCCGCCGCCACGCTAAACCTTATCCCGAGGGCAGAGTCAAGCGCATCGCCCAACCGGGGTAATTCCCCCGTCCAGCCCTACGCAAAAGCTGATGGTTTAAAAGCAGAAGGCGCGCACCGTCTTCGGATGCGCGCCTCCTGCAGCACCGGAGGGAGGAGCCGGTGCGGAATTGTCGGGCTGCTAGTAGGCCATGTTCAGCAGGGCGTAGCCGGCCTTCAGCTCGTCCTCGCACTTGTCGAGGTTGTCCTGGGCCAGGCCCGGGTTGTGGGCGCCCTCGGAATTCTCCACCATCACGAAATCCCAATAGAACTGCGCGTGGCGGTGAACCTGCTGGGCCTCGGCGAGGGTGTCGGCGTCAAGGCTCTCGCGCTGGGCGGCGAGCTCCTTGATGTAGGCCTCCAGCTTGGCCGCCAGCTCGTGCTCGCGGTCGGTGGTCTCCTTCTGCCATGCCACAATCTGGCTCGACAGGTCGGCATGGCATCCCTCGCACTTCTCCATGATGGCCGGGTCCTCGGTAGGGTTCACCAGGTTGTGAGAGCTGTACTCGGTGCCGTCTTCCGCCGTAGCCGGGGCCATGTGACAGTCGGCGCAGCTGTAGCCCTGCTTGGCCATGGAGGACTGGGCGCCGCCGTAGATGGTCTCGAACTCGGGATGCTGGGCCTTCAGCATGGGGGCGCCGGTCTCGGTATGCTCCCAGTCCTTGAAGTCCATGGCGTCGTAGTAGTCGAGCATGGCCTCGGCGGTCATGGCCTCAAGCCCCACGTAGGGGTTCGACGTGGCCTTGGTCTCCGGGTAGAAGTAGTACTCGTTGTGGCACTGGCCGCAGGTCTCGGCGCTCACGGACACCGCATCGGCATCGGCGCCCAAAGCGTCGGCGAAGTGCCTCTGGGTGACGACCACCTTCGAGGGGTCGTTCTCGTGGCAGTTGTAGCAGCTGATGGGCTCGGTCATCTCCATGAGCACCTCGGCGAAGGGCTTCTGGTACGCCGCATCGCCCTCGGAGTTCACCATGGCGGTGTACTGGGGCGTCTTGCAGGTGAGGCAGTTCGCCAGCGTATTCTCGTTCACGCGCGGCGTCTCGGAGACCGACTGCAGGGTGTAGGCGTGGCTCGCGGCCTCGTCATAGCCCTTGGCGAACCCGTAGCCGGCGTACATGGTGACGAGCTCGGGGTACTCGGTCAGGTAGTCCTGCTTGCCCTCGGGGCTGTTGGACTCGTTGGCCTTATAGGTCTGATACTGGTTCGGGTAGATGTCCTTCCAGGAATCGGCCACCACCACGCCGAAGGAATCGGCTTCGGGGGTCTCCGCCGGCGCCGCTGCCGCCGGGGCGTCGGCCCCTCCCCCGGACGGCGCCGCCGCAGGCTCGTTGCCTGCGGGCGCGCAGGCGGCAAGGGCGGCCACCAGGGCCACCGTGGTCGCGGCAACGGCAGCGGCCTTATAGGTCGATCGTTTCATCGTTCCCTCCTTCAATCGTTTGCTTCTCTGATGGCCGCCCTCCGGCGACCGCAACGATACCTGAAGCTTAGCGCGCCGCTCCCCTCGGCGAAAAGGGACGGTTTCGGTCATATTCATGGGGATGGCAGCGGCCAGACCGTCCCGGGCGGAAGCGGAGGGCCGAGGCGGGGCACGCGTCCACGCAGGCACCGCAGGCCATGCAGTCGCCGGCGCGCACGACGGCGTCCTCCCCCGCTAGCACCGGCGCGAGGATAAGGGGATCGGCCAGGCACACCTCGGAGCACTTGTCACAATGAATGCAGGCATCGTGGTCAATGGCGACGTTCACCTGGCCCGCGCGTCCGAGCACCTGGAAAACGCCCCCGAGCGGGCAGAGCGCGCGGCACCATACGCGCCGGCTGACGAGCAGCTCGGCGATGATAATGGCCGCAAGCGTGCCAGCCCCCGCGAAACCGCCGAAAGCGAGCCCCTTGTTCACCGCGCCGATGGGAGAGACGGCCTCGAAGACGGGAAATCCCACGAACGCCGATGCTGCCACCACGGCCGCGGCCACGGCGATCTTGGCCCGGCGGTCCACGGTGCGCTCCGGCACGGCGATGCCGACGCGCCGGCGCACTGCATCCACGCCCTCGCCGATAAGGTTCACCGGGCACACCCAGCCGCAGAAGGCGCGACCGCGCACGAGCCCGTAGACCACGACGACGAGCAGCGCGCCCATCAGTGCCGATGCCGTCAGGAGGCTGCGCGAGGCCGCCATCGCCTCCAGGGCCGCCAGCGGATCGAGCAGCGTGACGCCGGCGGCGCTGGAGGAGGACAGGCTGCCGAAGAAGACGCCCTCGGCCGGTGTGGCCACCTCCCCATCGCCGCCCGCGAACAGTCCCGCCAGACCCCATCCGGCCAACAGCGGCGGCAGGCAGAACAGCGCCAGCATCCCCACCTGCACCACCCGCCGCACCACCGTTATCTTCATAGTGTCTCGTCCTCGAAGTTCACGTACACCAGGTTCACGTTCAGCACGCCGGGAACGGCCACGATACGACTCGACACCGCGCGGGAAGCGCCCGTGGAGGGAGCCTCGATGGTGATGACGATCTTGTAGCCGCTCACCTCGTGCACTTCCACGCCTTCCATGGCCTCAAGCGCCCGACGCACCGCGTCCACCGCCTCCGGCCGCGCCTCCACCACCAGCGACGAGATGACCACCTTCTCCGCTTCCATGGCTACGCCTGCTCCACAGGATGACAGGTGATGCACTCGGCGCGGGGACCGTCCACCGCGCGCGTGGACACGTCCCCGCCCGCGTAGTGATCGGCCGGCAGCGCCGGCGCCTGGGCCAGGAACACCTCGGCCGCGTCGCTCGAGCCGTGGCAGCCGTAGCAGCCGTTGGCGCCCAGACGCTCGTAGCGGCCCTCGTGGCTCGCCGTCATGAGCGGCGGCTCGCCGGGGTTGTAGACAGCGCCGGTATCGGCCATGGGCGCAGAGCACCCGGCCAGGGCGGCAGCACCAAGAACGCCCGCGAGCACGAGCGCGGCAAGGCAGTTCGACTTCTTCATGACATCCCCCTAGATCTTCTCGATGCGAACGCAAGTCTTCTTGAAATCGGGCTCCTTGGAGAGCGGGCAGTAAGTGTCCTGCACCACCAAGTTCACCAGGGTCTCCTCGGCGAAGAACGGCGCGAACACCATGCCCTCGGGCGGGCGCGTGCGCCCGGCGGTGGACACCGTGATGTCGCAGGTGCCGAACCGCGAGGTCACCCGCACGCGGTCGCCGTCGGCCACGCCGAGCCGCTCGCAATCGGCCGGATTCATGTCCAGCAGCGCCTCGGGCAGCGCCCGGGAAAGCTCGGGCACACGCCGGGTCATGGAGCCGGTATGCCAGTGCTCCAGCAGACGGCCCGTGGAGAACCAGAACGGGTACTCGTCGCTCGGCTCCTCCGCCGGCGGCTCGTAGGGGCGAAACACCACCGAGGGGCGCGCGTCGGCCGACTTGTAGAAGCTCACGCCACCGGCCTTGTCGTGCTCGCCGTAGACCTCCACGCCCAGCTCGTCGAAGCCGTCGGCCTGGGGGCCGTCGCAGAAGCGCCACAGGGTGGGCAGCCACTTCCCGTCCACCTCGCGCACCGGCCAGGTAAGGCCGTGGTTGTGGATGTACTCCTCGTAGGGGGCCAGCTGCTTGGCCTCCATCTTCAGCTTCGCCTCGGCGTTGATGGCCGCCGCGTCGGGGTTCAGGTCGGGGTTGGAGAAGGTGCGGTACTCCTCCCAGATGCTCGCGCACACCTCGCGGTCGGTGCCCTTGAAGGCGGCCGCGTCGGCATCGTACCAGGCGCCGAACAGGTGCTCGAAGGCGTCCTCGCCGCCGATCTGCTCGCCGGCCAGCACCCGCTTGGCAATTTCCATGAGCATCCACAGGTCCCACTTCGCCTCGCCGGGCGCGTCCACGGCCTTCTCGAACACGGCCGTGCGGCGCTCGCCGTTGCCGAAGGCGCCCTCGCGTTCCACCCACATGGCCGCGGGCAGCACCACGTCGGCGTACTGGCACGACAGCGTCGGATACACCTCGGCCACGCAGATGAAGGCGTCGTTGATGCCCGCAAGATCGCCCTTGCCGAGGAAGCGGGTGAGGTTGGGCATCGACACGGCCCAGTTGTTGTGGGCGCTCCACAGAAAGTCGATGTTGCCCTTGGAAAGCTCGCGGAACATCTTCACCGTGTGGAAGCCCGGCGTCTCGATGGCGTCCAGGTACCCGTTGGGCAAGTCCCAAATGGCCTCGGTGTAGCGGCGGTGATCCGGGTTCTTCACCACCAGATCGGCGGGCAGGCGGTGCGAGAAGGTGCCCACCTCGCGGGCCGTGCCGCAGGCCGTGGGCTGGCCGGTCAGCGAGAAGGCGCCGTCGCCGGGACGGGCGTAGCGGCCGGTGAGCAAATGGATGTTGTAGATGCAGTGGTTCATCCAGGTGCCGCGGTTGTGCTGGTTCACGCCCATGGTCCACAGGCTCAGCACCTTGCGGCTCTTGTCGGCGAACACCTCGGCCAGCTCTTGGATGTCCTCGGCCGGCACGCCCGACAGCTCAGAGGCGTACTCCAGCGTGTAGGGCGCCAGCCGCGCGGCGAAGGCGTCGAAGTCGATGGGCTCCACGTTGTCCACCGCCTGGCCGATGTCGCTCTTGTCGTAGCCGTCGTCGGTGGCGTTGCCGATGTTTTCCGTGCCCTGCTTGAACTGCACGTGGTCGGCGACGAAGTCGTGGTCGTACTTGTCGTTCACGATAAGGTAGTTGGCGATGGCGTTCGCGATGGCGATGTCGGAGCCGGGACGGAAGGTGAGCACCTTGTCGGCCGAGGCCGAGGTGCGGGTGGTCATGGTGGTCACATCGTAGTGGCGCACCGCGTCGTCGGCGAGCTTGCGGGCCGTCAGGCGCGAGTACAGCATGGGGTGCGCCTCGGCCATGTTCGCGCCCCAGGTGACGAACACGTCGGTCTCGTCGATGTCGGCGTAGCAGCCGGCCGGCTCGTCGGTCTGGAACACGTTCATGAAGCCCACAACGGCCGACGCCATGCACAGGCGCGCATTGGGGTCGATGTTGTTGGAGAGCAGCCCCGCCTTCCAGAACTTCGCCGTGCAGTAGCCCTCCACGATGGGCTGCTGGCCGCTGCCCCAGAAGGCCAGGCGGCTCTTGTCGGCCTTCCACGTGTCGCGGAGCTTGCCCGCCACCAAATCGAGCGCCTCATCCCAGGTGGCCTCGCGCAGGCCCCCATCGGTGCCCTTGGTGGATTTGTCGTCGCGGATGAGCGGGACGGTGAGGCGATCCTCGCCGTACAGGGCCCCGGCCAGGTAGTAGCCCTTCACGCAGTTCAGACCACGGCTCGAGCCGTTCTCCGGGTCGCCGGTGACCGAGATCACCTTGCCGTCCTTGGCCTCCACGATCACGCCGCAGCCGCAGCCGCAGAAGCGGCACACGCCCACGGTCTTCACGGTGTCGCCACCCGAGGCGGCCGCGTCCCCGCCGGTGCCCGCCAGCGACGAGCAGCCCGCCATGGTGCCGGCGGCCGCCGCCGAGGCGAGGGCCACGGCCGTGGTCTTCACGAAGTTGCGTCGGGTCAAATCCATAGGTTCCCTCCCTTATGACAGGGGGCTTGTCCGCCCCGCGTTACCGAAATGTCTTCCACAGAGATGCGAGTGCAAACCGCCCCGCAGCGCCGCCGCTATCCCGCCCCTTCCCGCAGAGCCACATAGGCGTCCTCGTCAGTCCCCGTCGGCACCACCACGATGGCCGGTGCGGGATCGCCCACCGGGCAGCGCTGCTCGCACAGCCCGCAGCCGGGGCACGAGCCATCGATGACGGACGGCGCGAACACGGCGTGGATGTCGTCGCCCTCCCGCGGGCGGTAATCGATGCGGATAGCCTCGTCGATGAGCGGGCAGACGCGATAGCACACCTCGCAGCGCATGCCCTGGAAGGAAAGGCACGTCTCCTCGTTGATGCGCGCCACGCCCATGGCTGCCGCCGTCCGCTCGGACGGCACCGCGAGCGCGCCCGTGGGGCAGGCTGCGGCGCAGGGGAAGTCCCGGCAAAGGCGGCAGGCCTGGGTCCGCGCGTTCACGTAGGGAGTGGAAGCCTCGCGCCCGGCGTTCAGCGGGGCCGCGTGCACGGCCTGATACGGACATGCTTCAAGACAGCGGCCGCAGCGGATGCAGCGGGCCGCGAAATCGGTCGGAAGCCCGGCTCCGGGTGGACGCAGCAGGGGCGCAGGCGACGGGGTGGCGGCCAGAGCCGCGCCGGCGGCGAAGACGAGGACAGCCCCGGCGGCAGCGACGACGTTCATGGACAGGCCCCCCTCCCTTTTCGATAGGGACGATCGAGACCCGCCCCCGTGACGGCCCCAGCATACAATGGGGACAGTTGGCCGAAAAAGGGACGGCAAACCGCGAATATATGGGGACGATTGGCCCATTTGGGGACGCTTTCCCAATCTTTGTTGGGGACGGTTCGGCAATCGATGGGGACGCATTCACCTGATGTCCTCATTTTGCTACCATGACCCCATGGCATGCCCCATCGGAAAGGAGGCACCGGTGCACCTCGACGACCGCCTCGATGCGCCTCTCTACCAACAGCTCTTCGACCAGCTGCGCCGTGATATCGAGGAGGGCGCCCGGCCCGAGGGGTCGCGTCTGCCGCCGATCCGCTCGCTGGCCGCCGATCTCGGCTGCGCCCGCAACACCGTGGAGAACGCCTACGCCCTGCTCGCCCAGGAGGGCTATGTGCGAAGCCGCCCCGGGTCGGGCTATATCGTGCAGAACGTGGCCTACCTGCAGGCCGATCCCGACCGCGACGCGCGGCCGCCCGAGCCCCTGCTGGGCGCCGATGCCGACCGCGCACGCTACGACTTCACCTACGGCAACCTGGAGCCGGGCACCTTCCCCGCCGCGGCCTGGCGCGCCATCACCGACGACATCCTGCTGTCGGTGGAGGCCGTCGGCTGCGACGCCTACAACGACCCCTTCGGGGAAGAGGGGCTGCGGGCGGCCATCGCCTGGCGGCTCACCACCCAGCGGGGCATCGACTGCACGCCAAGCCAGATCGTTGTGCAGGGCGGCACCCAGACGAGCGTGCAGAACCTGCTCGCGCTCTTCGACGGATCCCGTGACCGCGTTGCCATGGAGGATCCGGGCTACGACGGCGTGCGCACGGTCATCGAGCGGGCGCGCTTCTCGCTGGCGCCCTGCCGCGTGGGCCTGGGAACCGACACGTTCGTAGCCGATCTGGAGGCCTCGGGCGCGCGCTTGGCCTACCTCACGCCCTCCAGCCAGTTCCCCACCTGCCGCGCCATGCCCACCGACACCCGCGAGGCCGTGCTGCGCTGGGCTGAGCGCACCGATGCCTACCTCTTGGAAGACGACTACTGCCGCGATTTCCGCTACCGCGAGCGATCGCTGCCGCCTCTCGCCTCCATGGACGCCCGGGGGCGCGTGGTGTACATGGGCACGTTCTCGAAGTCGCTCTCGCCGGCGCTGCGCATGAACTACCTCGTGCTGCCCGAGCCGCTGCTCGAACGCTGGCGCGAGGCCTTCGCGAGCTCGTACTCGCCGGTGCCGTGGCTCAACCAGCGAGTGCTCGCCCGCTTCATGACCGACGGCTCGTGGGACCGCCACCTGCGCCGGGTGCAGGCGAAGAACCGCCGCAAGTACGAGACGCTCACCCGCATGCTGCGCGCCACCATGGGCAACGACGTGGAGATGATGGAGAACGGCACGGGGCTGCACCTGCTCGTGCGCGTGCGCGACGGGCGCCCCCAGGACGAGCTGGTGCGCATCGCCGCCAAGGCCGGCGTGGCGGTGTATCCCACGAAGAAGTACTGGATGGACCCGGCGGGGCATCTGAGCTCCACCGTGCTCGTGGGCTTCTCCTCCATCGCCGAGGACGATATCGAGCCCGGCATCCGCGCCCTGGCGAAGGCATGGTTCGGGTAGGGCGACTCGGCCGAGAACAGCCCACGGAGCCGTTTCCCTTCGCAGGGCGCAAACCCCCGCGCATCCCCCATCAAACAAGAAAGGACCCCCGTTGTCGGAGGTCCTTTGGTTTCTGTGGTGGAGACGTGTTTCAACCAAGCGAACAATGGTCACCAACGGGAGGAAGTTCGTTTCCGTCGTCCGCTACTGACAGCGCAAAGAGATTGAGAACGATTCGTAAACGGGATTATCCTTCTGCCGCACCGACGGAAGGAGACGCCATGAACTACGCATCGTTGACCATATCGAACATCGCCTGGGACCACTACCTCCCGGCCAAGCGCCAGAGGCGGCGCACGAACACCTGCGACGGCTACGAGAGCAGCATTAGGCTGTACGTCGACAAACGATGGGGCGGCATGACCATCCCCGAGATCGAGCCCGACGACGTGCAGGAGTGGGTGGACGAGCTTGCCAAGACCGACGCGGGGCCGGGAGGGGCCTGGAAGGCCTACAAGTGCCTGCGCCAGATCGTGCGGTGGGCGCTGGCGAAATGGAAAATGCGCGTCTACGACCCCACCCAGCATATCGAGAAGCCCAGGGTTCCCACCTACAAGCCAGACACGTTGACCCACCGAAGGCTCAAGCGCCTCATACGCGGCATGGTGGGCTGCG
>NZ_JAYMFI010000026.1:0-50411 GCF_035830635.1 Adlercreutzia shanghongiae
CGCCCACGAACAACTGGGACGAGTTCTTCACCGGCGACGACACGCTGCTGTGCACGCTGGACCGCCTGTTCGACCGAGCGTCGGTGTTCGTGATGAAGGGCGCCAGCTTCCGCGGCGCCGAACTTGAGATATTCTCGGTGGAGACGACGCCGATGGCGATCAAGGCGACTTCCTAGGGTGGCAGCAAGCGGAGATAGATCGCAATCGCAACACACTGGCGTATTGGCGAAATTACTTTGACCAGGATTGGCGATTTATCTCCGACTTAGGTGTGGTTGAATTAACCCGACTCTAACAACAATTCGAATATGTAGGCTCGGATAATAGCTGGCAGAGTGGTACCAAGCTTGGACAATTCCGTGCCTTCTAAAGGAAAAACGTGAATACGCTCAACGCTGAGCCTTCCACGTCGGTAGGGCATGGAGCCGGTTGAGTGGCGATGCTGCGCGATTGAAGAACGCCTATCGAGATGAGAGGGGCGATAGCTCAAGAGAGCATGCCTCTAGCGGCCTCTTCACGAAAATGCGAGTTTTCCTTTCCGGTGTTCAACTCTGACAGTAGGCAGCACGGCGATCTTAGGGTACGTGAAATGGTCGACGATACGCTGACGGGCGATCTCGTGGATCGGGAGGCGCTCTTAGCGAAGACAAATGACGCAGCAGTTTCAACGATACGACGATCATTGAGAGGCTAACTCAGCGCTTTGCCAATGGGTCGATGCCCAATGTCGCGACGGTGAGGTTTGATTTGATTCAAATCTCATGATTGAGGTCCCGATCCCATACTTTTCGACATGGAGAGTTGGGTGCAGCGACATGGGAACTATCAGAAAACGTCCTTCTTGGGAAAAGCGAGAAAGCAAAGCGTTGTGGAAGCCGAAATGATCGTAAGGCATAGTATGGGACAAAACAGAAACTCATTAAACGGTGCTTCTATCATAGTGAAACGTTCGCTCATAGCAAAATTGCCAAGTAGGAGTGCATTGCAAGAATAGGAGGATAGCACGGCGTATAGAATGTTTGCCACTACGCCGATAAGAGGAGAAAGCAGCAGCGAAAATGCAAACGAACAGAATCCGAATGTAAAAAGGACAAGAACTGTGTTCAGGATAAATGACAAATTGCGGCATGTTTCCATTTGACAGTTGCCATCGAGAAAAGACAGCACCGAGAGACCTTCAGCAACACTCAGGTAAGCGACAACGTCCAAAGAGAGCACTGAAGTGACCCAGAGCATTTTTGCAATGAGCCAAGAAAGCCAAGAGCTGGCGCGTGTTACGGATTGCGAACCCTGTTTTTTCAAGTCGAAGCTTGGGTAGAAGGCCACCGAAAAAACAGGGCACATAAGCAGTCCGAGCCAGTCGAGGGGGACATGAAATGGGGTGTTTGGCGTAGGGAGAGCGGCGCCAAAAAAAAGCAACGAGAAAGCTCCACCAAACGATTGAGTTGGCGCAGATGCGACTGCAGAAACCGCTATTGCGAGAGTGAAAGCAGCTATAATCGAGAGAGCCATGTGCTGGCTCCCTGCTTTCAGATCTCTTATGAAGCAGCCAATAATCGTGCTCAAGATAAATAGTCCTTCCGAGATGCCAAGAGAAGGCCAAAGCCTATTACGCCTATGGCTAGTCCGCAAAAGATCAATGCCTGATCGGGTACTAGGGGTCCAAAATCTTGTCCTGCGCGTATAAACGAGGTGGGTGCTAGGGAGTACCAAGAAGTGCGGCTTGTAAAACTTGCAAGAATGGTGCACAGAACGAACGGAAAGCAAATAACGACGTACTTATTAGACAGTAAAAGCGATGCGGGAAAGCACAGGCATCCCATAAGGCCGGCGGCAATAAACGAGATGGTGAGATACGTGCCGAGATAGGCAAGCGGATTTTCGAAGAAAAGGTCGCCCATAAAGTACATCGGGAGAACCATGAAGCTGCCGATACCCGTTACGTGGGGCGTTATGAGGGGAAGAACGCAAGCGGTTCCCAGGAAATTAATGATCAAGGGCGCGATGACAGCGACGCCCGCACTTGCAAAGGACGCAAGCACCTTTGCAAGGAAGAACTGCCATCGTCTCGCTCTGGTAAAAACTTGATTCGCGTAGCCCGAGTTCCAGTCAGTCGAGAATGACCAGCCAAACGGCAGAGCAGCGAGAAGGGGGGAGACAAGATAGAAGAGATCGGGATGCACGGGATAGCTCCAACCTCCTATCCATCTGGTGAAAGCGCTCGCCGGAAAGTCGTAGATGTAGGCTGATTCCTCGATAGAGGTAGGGATTACGAATTGAAAGATATGAGCGACAGCAATGCCAATCCCCAGTGCAAGCGACAGAAAGAAGAATTTGTTGCCGAACGCTCGGTAAAGTTCTGCTCGAAGCATTAGCAGCCTTCAATCAAGTTCAACGGTTTTGTGTACAGATTCGGGAAATCGACGACAACTAAACTGAATCGGCCTTGACTGAATGCATCCCAGTCAGAGCTTTTTGGATATCCGCTACGAAGAGCTCGGAATGCAACTGAAATTGTCTTTGTCTCTCCCGGTTCGATATAGTAGTCCTCCTCGCCGTGTTCGTTGTAGAGCGGCGTAAGATACGAGGCAAATCTCTGAGGGATCGAGTTGCGATAGATCTCAAATTCGAAAAGCTCAATGCCGACGGTTTTGTCGCCATGGTTCTGGAATGTCATAGGTAAAAAGAGAATTCGAGTATTCTGTTGATTGTCGAACTCGGCATATTCTTCAGGATAAGTAACCTCGGATGCTACCTGATCGTAGGACTTTATGGCCAAGTCGCCGAATGATACTGTAAGGTTATCAGCTATCTGGCCAGGGAAAAGAGTGCTAGGAACGCGCCAAGACTCTGATGGAAGGGTCGTTTCGTTGAGAGTCCAGACAAATGGGACGCCAGAAGGCGCGTAGGTACTTTCGCATTGAGCGCTAACACTCGCAATGCGGCTGGTTGTCGCGATGAGTGCGCAAGCAGCAACTAAGGTGATGACCAGAAATCTGTTCATGAGGTCAATCCTTTGCTAAAGGTGAGCGGGTTGGCGGTAGCTGCGCCGCCGCCAACCCAGAGAACGCTATCGAGTGTCAGGACGCCATATTCCTCTGCAGGTGACGCTTTTGCTTCCGCCGGAGTCGAATGCAAGTTTGGCGTAGGAGTAGCCCCGCTCGTTGATGTAATTGACGATGCTCTTCTCGGTTCCGGTCCAATTCACGTACGTGCGATTTCCGCAATGGATTGCCGTTCCACTTTGAGGAATGTATGCATTGGGCGACACGTAATAGCCCGTCGTGCTTGGGGTCACTCCGATAGAGGAGTCAGTTGTTTTTGCGCGATGGTCATTGGTGAAGACTGTACCACCATTGGCAGTAACATTATAGGCATACGGAGAGTTAGCCGAATTGCCCGCATAGGCAAGCGTTGTTAAGCCGAAGGAGGCAACAGCGATTGCGCAAATGAATGCAATCGCTCCTCCTTTCAATATATGTCGTCTTTGATTCATGATAGGCCTTTCCCTTTTCGTGATATACAGTGCAGCAGCGGCGCCTGCTGTCGTGATTATTTTGCTAAAATTATTATAATATAACAAGTATTGAAGTAGAGAGAAAATTATTATATTATGATAAGGTCATGGAAGAAGGAAGAAGATGGAAATAGACATACGAGAGTATACAAAACGGATAGGAAACACCGTTGTTCTAGACACGGTGTCGCTGTCTCTTGTTTCCGGTCGAATCTACGGTCTCCGAGGGGCCAATGGTTCAGGCAAGACGATGCTCATGCGCGCCATATCTGGTCTTATCCATCCTGATGGGGGGTTTGTCAGCATTGACGGGAAGGTTGTCGGGAAAGATATCGCTTTTCCTCAGAGTCTTGGATTGCTTTTAGAGACTCCGTCCTTTCTGGATCCATATAGCGGAATAGAAAACCTCCGTCTGCTTGCCCGGATAAAAGGAGTGCGCGACGAAAGGTCCGTCCGGAGCGTCATGGAACGAGTTGGCTTGGATCCGAATGATAAACGTCCGTTTAGAAAGTACTCGCTAGGAATGCGTCAACGGCTGGGGGTAGCTTGCGCTTTCATGGAGGATCCTCGCGTTGTGCTTCTCGACGAGCCGTTTAATGGACTCGATCCTGATGGCGTCAATCTGGTTGGGAGTGCGATCCTGGAATATCGCCGCAGCGATCGGGTGATGGTGATAGCATGCCATGATGCTTCAGAATTGAATAGTATTGCCGATGAAATCATAGTGATGGAAAAGGGGAGAGCATACGTTCGTCAGTGACAAGCCGGTGCCTCGGATGGCTCTGGAGCGGGCAAGCATGGGGTTGTCAGCGGTTTTGTGACGCGAAAGCTAGTAGACTGTTGCTTCCTGCCGCTCTCTTTGCCTTTGTTGCGATATGTACGTTAGTGATATTGTCCTGCGGGATGCCTTGAGTCGGCCTCGAAGCCATTGCGAAAGGCCGCTCCTGCGGTTGCTTTCTCGCGCTCATTGTGTTTTGGGTATGGGCAAAACGTCGTGTTGCGGCCATCGGCTTGGCGCTCGCTACTCTTTTCAAGGGCATTGCGCTCTTCTTGCATGCAATAGTGGTTCGGGCGGATCTTCAAGAATGGAGCGTTTGTTTTCTTTTGGGTTTCTGCTCTTTCCGGGTTTCGCGAACATGGGGTCAAGAGCGCAAATTCCCTCTTCTCATTCTCCAGCAGTGACGAGAACCTCTGCCTCGGATAGCAGTTCTTGGCAAGCCTCCGCAATTGATTGCTAATCCTATTCAGGGAAAGAGCACGAAATCGAGCTGCTCTGATTCGGTGAGCCTTTAAGGCTCATAGCCATGTGGAGCGGCAGGTAGTTTATCTTTCCGTCGATCCCCGTGTTGCGTCGGCAGAGCGCGATGCCCCGTTCGCCTGCGACTCCTTGTTCTGTCGCGCCTTTTCGCAATGCGTGTTATTCGTAGCAGAAGCTTGGTAAGTGCAGCTGTAACAAAATCGGGCGATTCGCAATTCAAATTAATGTTTTCGCTGTACTAGAAGAAGATCATGAGCATGCCGAGCGCCAGGCCGACCATGACGGCGAAGGCGGGCAGCTTGCTGCGGTAGATGAGATAACTCTCGGGCATGATCTCGCCGAACACCACGTACAGCATGGCACCCGAGGCGAAGCCGAGCGACAGGGTGAGGCCCAAGGGCCCGATATCGCCGAGCCAGAAGCCGAGCCACGCGCCGAGCAGCGTTGGCAGGCCGCAGGCCGCCGTGATGAGCGTGGCCTTCACGCGCCCGGTGCCGCCCGAGATAAGCGGCACGGCCACGGCCATGCCCTCAGGGATGTTGTGCAGGCCGATGAGCACGGCCATGATCATGCCGGTGCCCCACATGAGGTTGTCGGACACGGCGAAGCTCGCGCCGATAGTCATGCCCTCGGGAATGTTGTGCAGGGCGATGGCGCAGGCCATGACGACGCCGGCCACGAACAGCGACAGCTTGGAATCGTTGTGGCGCTTGTGCATGTTCAGGTGGTCGGCATGCACCAGCTCGTCAATGTTGTCGTGGGTGTCGGGGTGCGTCGCGTCGGCGGTGTGCGACACCTCCGTGCGCGTCTTGCGGTCGATAAGGTGGTTCAGCAGGTACACCACGGCCACGCCCAGAGCCACGGCGAGGATGACCAGAAGCACGCCGTGCTCGTACACCTGGTTGGCGGCCTCCTCGGCCTCGGCGAGCAGGTCGAAACACACCATGGCGGTCATGACGCCGCCGGCAAAGGCCAGAAGCAGGCTGATGGTGCGGTTGCTCTCGCTCTTGAACAGCGCGCCGATAAGGCCGCCGAGCCCCGTTCCCCCGGCACCGGAGATGAGCGTGACCAACGTAATGAACGCGAACGGCGATAGTGCTTCCATGATTTGCAGGCTTCCTTACACCCCAAGGTTTCACACAGTGCCGCCTATTGTGCGCCAACTCCGGTGCGCGAAATGGCGCTGGCCGTGCAAACGTTAGTCGAAGGTAACATTTCCCACGGCAACGGCGCACCCACGAATGGTCCGCCGGCGAGGATGCTAAAGGTTGTCGGTGTCTAGGCAGAGGGTGAAGGGACCGCGGTTTACCAGCTCCACGTCCATCATGGCGCCGAAGATGCCCGTGCCCACCTGCGGCACATCGCGCCGTGCGAGGGAGACGAAATACTCGTAGAGCCGCTTTGCCTCGGCAGGCGCGGCAGCATCGGTGAACGAGGGGCGGTTGCCCTTTTTGCAGTTGGCGAAGAGCGTGAACTGGCTGACCACGAGCACATCGCCTCCGATATCGGCTAGACTTAGATTGGTCTTGCCGTTTTCGTCCTCAAACACGCGCATTTTGCGAATCTTCTCCCACAGCCGTTCTGCCTGGGCCTCGCCATCGCCGTGTCCCACGCCCAAAAGAATCAGATACCCGCGCCCGATGCGGCCGACCTCGGCCCCCTCAACGCTCACGCTCGCTTCACTAACACATTGAACAACGGCTCGCACAGGCTTCCTTTCTGCGGAGGTGGACTGGTAACTTGCATTTCGCGAGTATGGCAAAAAGTGGGAAGAAAAGGGCGCTTTTCGTAGTATTTTGCTGAAAAGAATAGACGATCCCCTGTGTTTGCCCAGGTGAAAATAGAGCAGAAGACGAAAATGGACTTTCAGGACTACGAAAAACGCTCATATCATCCCAGAAAGCGTTTCAGCGATGCGCCGCTTGTCGGTGGAGTTTTGACGATTCTTCGCATTCTGAAAGCAGTTTCGTTGACATATACGCGTGTGCGGGTGAAAATGCAAAAGTTCGCTTTCAAAAGCCCCGTAAACGCATGGCTTCAATGAGGCGCACTCGCCGAGGGAGTCCAGGCCCGAAGCACCGCGCGTCGGCGTAGGAAACCGGCATCGGAGAAGCGTGCACTTTTGAAAACAAACACCTCTGGCGGACGGTTCCGCCCCCGGCTGCGCGGCTGCCACGCCGTCGCGGGGGAGGAGGCTTCACCCGCCCGACAGAACCTGCAATCTATTGGAGGAAAACAGTGAAGACGTATCATGCAAAGCCCGGTGAGGTTGAGCGCGAGTGGGTCATCATCGACGCTGAGGACCAGGTCCTCGGTCGTGTCGCGACCCGCGCTGCTCAGATTCTGAAGGGCAAGCACAAGCCGCAGTACACCCCCCATGTGGACACGGGCGACTTTGTCATCATCATCAATGCTGACAAGATCAAGGTCACCGGTACCAAGGCTGCCACCAAGACCTACTATCGTCACAGCGGGTTCCCGGGTGGGCTCAAGCAGGAGACGTTCACCGAGGCCATGACCAAGCACCCCGAGCGCGTCATCGAGCATGCCGTCAAGGGCATGCTGCCGAAGAACACGCTTGGCCGTGCGATGGGCAAGAAGCTGAAGGTGTACGTCGGCTCTGAGCATCCCCATGCCGCTCAGCAGCCCCGCAAGATCGATCTGGAGGGTTAATCATGGCAGATGAGGCTTTGTACTACGGCACTGGCCGCCGCAAGAACGCGGTGGCGCGCGTCCGTCTCGTTCCCGGCACCGGCAAGGTGACCATCAATGGTCGCGACGGCCAGGAGTACTTCGGTCGCGAGGCGCTGTTCAACTACGCGATGACCCCCTTCAAGGTGACCGACACCGCTGGTCACTTCGACGTGAAGGCCAACATCGACGGTGGCGGCGTGTCCGGCCAGGCCGGCGCTCTGCGTCACGGCATCTCCCGTGCGCTGCTCGAGGCTGGCGACTATCGCGCCGAGCTGAAGAAGGCCGGTTACCTCACCCGCGACGCCCGTATGGTGGAGCGCAAGAAGTACGGTCTGAAGAAGGCCCGCAAGCGCCCGCAGTTCTCCAAGCGCTAAGTTCAAAGGCGCGCATCGGATACCGATGCAGCGAGATATTGCATGCAGAAAGCCCGCTGTTCGCAGCGGGCTTTTTCGTGCGCGGAGGCAGGGGGTCGGCGGGGCTCGCGGCAAAGAGCGCGGGTTGGCGCGCGGAACCCATGGAGCGGCGGGTTGGCGCGCGAGCCCCGTGACGCGAGGTGCGGCTAGGCGTACGAGACCCGCGCCACAGGTCGCGAGAGCTGGCGGCTAGCGGCGGCTCCTACAGGAGACGGCGCGGGTGGGACAGTGCTCGGTGCAATCGAGGCACAGCGTGCAGTCCTCCAAGTCGCGGGCGTCGGCGGTGGCGGCGCTGATGTTCTCGGGGCACACGGTGGCGCAGACGTTGCAGCCCTGGTCGTGGATGCAACGGTTCCTGCGTACGCGTGGGCCGGGCAGAAACGGCAGGCGTTTGCGCGCGCTTGCGAGAACACCGAAGAAGAAGCCGAGCGGGCAGATGGCCGCGCACCAGCGTCGGAGCAGGAACACCTCTGCCAGCAGCATGAGGGGGAACACGATAAGCTCCCAGCCCGGCTGCCATGTGACGAACAGGCGGCTTACGGCGAAGAGCGATCCGAAGACAAGCCCGATGGGGCAGACGAGGCAGAACACGGGGAAGTGCACGATGAGCGAGACCGCCAGAAGGGCGGCCAGCACGATGCCCTGAGCCCTTAAGTTGCTGTGCTCGCGGGCGTCGTTGGGGTTGACGGTATTCGGCCTGTCCGCCGCATCGTCAGCGCCTGGGGCTTTCCCCTGTTGCGCGTCGGCAGCTTCAGGCTCTCCGCAGCCCGCGCTGCAGCCAGCGCAAACACCCGTGCGACCCGTGAGGCCGCGGGGCGCACGTCCGCCGAAGATATTGCGCAGAAGGCTCGTCGGGCACACCCAGGAGCAGAACGCGCGACCCAAGAGGAACACGATGGCAAGCAGCACCAGCACGCCGGGCAGCAGCGCCCACGGGACGCCGCCGCCGGCCGCGACGATCTCGGCGAAGCCCACCGGGCACAGCGCGCACAAGGTGCCGATGGGGATGTGGAGGGCGACACCGCCCGCCACGAGCGCGATCGCGCCGGCGGCCACCCCTATGCGAAGATAGCGCATCTTATTCACGGCCGGCCTCCTTTCCCGCGGCGCTCTCGAACTGGGCCGAGGTGAGGGCGCCGGATGCAACCGCCGCCTCGCTGGCGCGGCTCGCCACGTAAATGCCCTTGGGCAGCGTGGCCGGGTCGTAGGCGCGCAGCGACGGCGCGGGACACACGAGCTCGCAGAGCCCGCAGCCGTCGCAGAGGTCCTCGCTCACATGGGGTCGCCCGCGCTCGTCCAGCGTAATGGCGCCCTCGACGGGGCATTCGTCGGCGCAGACGGTGCATCCGCCCCAATCCCAGGCAACGCAGGAGTCGCTGATCACTTTGGCCACGCCGATGTTGTCGGCGGTGGGCGCCTCGAACGAGAGCGCCCCGGTGGGGCAGACCTCCACGCACTTCATGCAGAAATCGCAGTAGCCGTTCTTGAACAGCAGTTCGGGCGTCCCCGTGGTGGGGAAATCCACGGTGAGCGGCCGTGGCTGCACCAGGTCGTAGGGGCAGGCCTGCACACAGCGCTGGCAGCGGTCGCAGTGCGCCAGCAGGTGCGTCTCGCTGACGGCTCCCGGTGGTCGCAGATACACGGTGCCCTGGGCGTTTTGGAACGCGCCGGCTCCGGCCAGGCCTACGAGCACGGCCGCCGTGCCACCCGCAGCGCAGAACTGCCGACGTGTTATCCCCTCGCCACTCACAGCATCTCCTCCAAAAGCGCGGCGTCGCCGGCGACGAAGGCTGCCGTGAAGCGCGCGAGGGCGGCGTAGAAGCCCTCTTCCCCATCGGGCGCGGCGGCTGCCTCCAGCTCGGCGCAGAAGCGATCGATCCAGTTCAGCAGGTGCGCGCGGGCGAAGGCGAGGGATTGGCGCACCGTCTCCTCGGCGGCCTCATCGGCCGCCCCGTCGCCCGTGCCCAGGAAGGCCACGGTCCGGTCGGCAAGCGTGGCCATGAAGGCCAGCTCCACGGCCAGGTGGTCCTCGGGCTCGGTGAAGGAGGCGTCTTTGGCCAGCGCCTGCTCGCGGTAGGTGCGGGCGACTTGGGTGTAGGCTTCCTGCATCATGATGCCGCGGTCGGAGGTATACACCGACTCGTAGGGGAAGGCGTGGCGCGCGGTGAGCGGTCCCATGCCGAAGAAGACGCGGTCGAAGGTGACGGCCAGAAGCTCAAGGGCCTGCTCGTCGCCGGCCGCGACGGCCGCGGCGCGCTTCATGGCCGCGAGAGCCTCCATCAAGGCCGCATCGTCGCTTTCGAACGCAAACGCTTCGGCGATATCGCAGGCCAAAGCCTCATCGACTTCGCTGCGGAAACAGCGCGAGAGCAGACGATACACATTGGCGCGGCTTTCCATGAGGGCCGCAAGGCCGCTGCGGGTCTCCTCGTCCAAAAGAACATCCGACATAGGTTCTCCTCTCCTCGAATCGAGCGCTTCGACTACGTTGGAAGGGCTCGGAGGAGGCGACTTCAGTGGCTGGCGGCTGAAGTCGCCTCCTCCGAGCCCGCCGGACCTTCATTAAGAGGGAAGGGAAGGCCCGGCGGGATGCGGAAGAAAGGAATTGCTCCTCGAAGATTGCTAGTAAATCAGCGACTCAACCGAGGTGGCGACGGCGTACATGATGGTGCGCAGCACCACGCTGCCCACGACGAGGCAGGCAAGCGCGACCCACAGGTAGCCGGCGGTCTGCTTGAGCGTCGCCGCTCCCTCGGCGGTGGCGCCGGCCAGGGCCGGCTTGTTGCCGCCCTTCTTCACGGCCAGACCCACGAGCACGGCGGGAAGCAGAATGCCCGCGACCACCACCCCAAGCCAGAACTCCATAGCCAGGCTGCCGCTGAACAGACGGTCGATGGAGCGGCTCTCGTGAGCGAAGGGCGCAAAAGCAATCCAGGCCACGTAAGCCACCACCGTTACGATGGAGAGCACCACGCCGATGAGCGCCACCTTAAGCGCCAGCGGCGCTTCCTTGGCATCGCCCATGACGCACGCGAGTGCCGCAGCGAGCACGAATCCCATGCCCAGGCCAGTACCCAGGTACATGAGCGGCAGGGTGAGGCTGTCCCAGGCGGGGCGGGCAGGCATCATGAACGAGGCGCCGGCCACAAGCGGCAGCACGATGCCGGCGATAAGGGCGAGGATGCCCACCACCTTCGAGGCGCCGGGGTAGTCCTTGCGGGCCAAAATGGCGCTCGCCAGAGCCACGATGCCGGCGAAGGCCACGGCGAACAGCTCGCGGGAAAGCCCCGAGCTCATGTTGCCCAGAATGTGGAACGCGCGGTCGATGTGTCCCAAATGGAACGTGGAGGCGACACCTCCCACGCCCAAAAGAACGAGGGCCGTGAGCGCCAGGGCGAACCGCACCTTGTGGAACGTGCCCTTAATCTCGCCGATGCCGACGAAGACGAGCAGGCCGGAGCCCATTCCCAGAAGTATGCTGAAAATCAGCAGGGGCCACTGTGTTTCCATGGTTACTTACCGCCCTTCCACTCGCACTTGTCCAGCCCATAGGTCACCGAAGGCGCGTTGCCCACGTCGGTGAGCTTGTGGGTCTGCTTCTTCGCGATCATCTTGCTCACGTCGCTTTCCGGGTCGTCCGCGTCGCCGAACAGGCGCGCCTGGCCCGGGCAGTGCCGCACGCAGGCCGGCACCTTCCCGTCGTCCACCAGATGCGCGCACAGGGTGCACTTCTCGATGACGCCCTTGTCGCGGTCGTTGTCGTAGGCGCGCACGCCGTAGGGGCACGCCATCACGCAGTACTGGCAGCCGATGCACTTGGCGTGGTCCACGAGCACGATGCCGTCCTCGCGCTTGTAGCTGGCGCCGGTGGGGCAGACGGTCACGCACTGAGGGTTGTCGCAGTGCTGGCAGGCCACGGGCAGGTAGTACATCTCCAGGTCGGGGTAGGTGCCCGACGGGCCGATGGTGAGCACCTTGCTGTAGAAGGTGCCCAGGCCCACGTTGTTCTCCTGCTTGCACACGACGGCGCAGGAGTGGCAGCCGATGCAGCTGTCCAAATCGATGGCCATGGTGTAACGGGTCATGTTAGTTCCCTCCCTTCACGGGCATGGCCACGCCGTCGTTCTGGCCGTCTTGGGCCAGCTCCTCGCGGGTCAGCGGCAGGAAGATGCGCAGATCTTCGCTGGTCATGCAGATATTGTCGGGCGCGCCCTCTTCGGCTTTGTACACCTTGCACAGGCCGCCGAAGTTGTCAGTGCCCACGGCCGGGTCGTAAGGGCCGTTGTTCTCGAACAGGATGTTGCAGTTGGCATCCAGCGCTCCGTGCAAATCGTCGGTGGCGGCGCGCTCGGGGAACCACCAGTCGTGCTCCACGTGGATGGTGTCGGGCTTGATGGCCTCGGTGAGGTTCGCGCGCTGGCGGATGCGGTCCACATAGGTCTCGATCCAGCACCAGTCGTCCTGCTCGATGCCCAGCTTGGCGGCGGTGGCGGGGTTGATGTCCATGGTGGGGAACATGTGCACCTCGCGCATCCACGGCGAGTTGCGGTACTCGGTGTGGAAGAAGGCGTGGCTGCGGCCGCCGGTGATGAGGGTGAAGGGGTACTCGCTGGTCAGATCCTCGCGGGACTTCTTCGTGATGGGCGGCTCGATGTACATGGGCAGAGGCCCGTTGCCGTACAGCAGCAAGTCCTCGCTCCACAGCTCCATCTTGCCGTTGTCCGACTGCGGATGCGGCGGAATCACGGTGCCGTCGGGCAGCTCGGTGCCGGGGAAGCGGTAGACCGAGCCCATCTTGTTGCCGCGGTACATCGTGTTGAAGCCGGGGCGGAAGTCGCTCGTCTTGCGCATGAAGCCGGTCTCGTACTTCGGGGCGTTGCGCACGGTGGTCATCTCCACGCCGGTGACGGAGATGCGCTCGCGGAACTCCTCGAAGCTTGAGCAGGACAGCTCGGCCGGCAGGGTCTCGGGGCCCTTTACCATGTAGTCGAAGAACTCGTACTTGTCCTTCCAGTACATGTCCACGCCCATGTACTCGGCGAACTCGAAGCAGATGTCCATGTCGTCTTTGGCCTCGCCGAGCGGCGCGTGGAAGGGCTGGCGGATGAGGTAGGTGTGGCTCGTGGGGTAGCCGTGGCCCGAGTGGGCCCATTCCACGCGGTCCACCTCGTTGGGGTGCGCGGCCGGCAGGATGATGTCGGCCAGCTCGCCGGAGGGCGTCATGAAGATGTCCACGTTCACGAAGAAGTCCAGGTTCTTGAAGCCCTCGATGATCTCCTTGCCGCCCTCGATGGACAGGATGGGCTCGCTCGTCTGCTGCCAGTAGCCGTGAATCTGGAAGGGGTCGCCCTTCGCCATGGCCTTGGTGGTCACGGCGCCGAAGCCGCCCTGCTGGCCGTAGATGACCTGGCCGCCGGAGTTCTGGGTGACCTCCACGAGCTCGCCGGTGGCGTTGTCGGCCTGGAGGATCTGCTGGTAGCCGGTGTTCTGGCACACCGACAGCTGCTTGATGTTCATGGCCGTCTGCTTGCGGCGCTCGCCCATGCGGCCTTCCTTATTCGGCACGACGTCGAACATGAAGGAGTCGTACCCGGTGGCGGGCTCGCGGCCGATGTTCTGGCCGCCCTTCGAATCGAAGTTGCCGGCCAGGGCCATCATGATGGTGAAGGCCTGGGAGATGCCCGAGGTGTTGATGGAGAACTCCACCTTCTGGCCGCGGGTGAAGCAGGCGTGCGGGCTCGCGGCGATGTAGATGTCGATGGCCTCGCGGATCTTGTCGGCGGGCAGCTCGCAGAACTCGGCGGCGCGCTCCACGGTCCAGGGGGTCACGTGCTCGAGCAGGATGTCCCACACGGTGCGGTAGGTCTTGCCCTCGATCTCGCGGCCCGCCCCGTCGGGCGTGGTGAGCGCCGGCTTCGCGTCGGGCACGATGTTGCCGGCCTCGTCGAGCCACTGGAAGGCCTTCGGACCACCCACGCCGGCGGTGTTCTGCCAGTCGCCGGACCAGTAGATGAGCTGGTCGTGGGCCTCGTCCCAGGCGGGGTAGAGCTCCACGTTGCCGCCCTCGCGCATGATGGACTGGCGCAGCTGGTAGCCGGTGCCCTCCTCGTCGATGAAGAACGGCGCGTTGGTGTACTGGCGGGCGAAGTCGGTGGCGCACTTCTCGGAGTGCATGATCTCGTTGATGAAGGCCAGCACGAGCGCCATGTCCGAGCCGGGGCGGATGGGCAGCCACAGGTCGGCCTTGCTGGCGGTGCAGGTGAAGCGCGGATCGACGCAGACCACCTTGGCGCCCCGCTCCTGGGCGCGCTTCACGGTCAGCCAGTCGTAGTAGCCACGGCTGCGCTCCTGGCGGCACCAGATGACGATGCAGTCGGTGTTGTTGCCGTCCCAGCCGGTGTACTGGGTCTCGTCGCCGTAGAGGCGCTGGCTCGTGAAGTAGCTGCCCACCCAGCACAGGTTGCCCACGCCGAAGGTGGCGGTGCTTCCCAGCTCGAGCCACAGCTTGTTGATGGCCTGGAACTGTAGCATGTCGCGGCCGGTGCCGTACTGGTGGGCGATGGTGTGCCAGCCGTACTGCTCGCCAATCTCGGTGAACTTCTTCGCGGCCTCCTCGTAGGCCTCTTCCCAGGTAATGCGCTTCCACTGCCCGGAGCCTTTCTCGCCCACGCGGCGCTGGGGGTAGCGCACGCGGGTGGGGTTGTACATCTCCTGGGGAATGGCGAACGCTCGGCCGCACAGCGTTCCCTCGCTGAACAGATCGGGGTTGCCCTCGATCTTCGTCAGGCGCCCGTTCTCCACGGTACCGAACAGGGCGCAGCGCCCGTAGCACTGGCGGCAGGCGCTGGGAATGACCTTGACGTCGTCGCCCGCGGTCGCGCCATCGGCGGCCTCGTCGGCGAAGGACGCCTCGGCGGCTCCCAGCACCATGGCCGATGCCGAAGCCACGGCCGTGGCCTTCACGAAGTCGCGGCGGCTCAGCTTCAATGACATGGTCCTCTCCTCCTCTTTCGTTGTCGTCCTCTTCTTCTCTCTCGCAAGTTGTTAGCTAACCAATAATTAGCTATGCAACTATTGATGTTGCAATAGTAACACCTGTAACAAATATTGCAAGGGGGTGGGAAAAGAAAGAAGCGCCCCGTAGGGCGCATGCAAGAAGGTGCTGGCTGGGGCTCGGCGGGCCCGCGAGGGGAGGAGCCGCTTCGGGCGGGCCTAGGCGCGCCGCTGACCGTGCTCGGCGAGCAGCCGCTGGGCGTTTGCCTCCACCTGTTCCAGTACGTCGAAGAAAGTGTCCAGATCGCTTTCGGAAATGCCCTCGGCAATCTGCTCGTGGCGGCGGGTGACGGCAGGCTCAATCTCGGAGAGCAGGCTTGAGGCCGCTGGCGTTACCTCCACGATGTTGGCGCGGCGGTCGCTGGGGCTCGGCGTGCGCTTCACCAGGCCGCGCTGCACGAGCCGCTCGATGGAGCGCGCGATGGTGGCGGGCTCCTTCTGCAGGCGCTCGGCCAGCTGCTTTTGGGTCATGGCGCCGTGCTCCTCCAGCTGGTTTAAGGCGTTCCATTGGCCGGGAGTCAGGTTGAAGGGGGCCAGGCCCATTTCCAGGCTGCGGTACAGGGCGCGCTGGGTGGAGTACACGCGGTACCCGATGTATTCGCGGTGCCGGTGCTTCTGGGGCATGGTCCCTTCCTTTCGGGCGGTACAGAGTTGAGCGGATTTGTCAAGGCGATCATACCGCTTCCAGGGGCCCGGAAGGTCCGTTGTTCGCCAAAGTTGACATATTGTCCGCCACTGGCGCCGCAGGGCGACGGCTCGCGGCTGCGTGACGCTTCGCAGAGGAGGTGCTCGACTGCGGCGAAGCGACAGGGCGGACGTGCGTGACTTTGTTCCTTACCCATGAGGTCATTGTTGTTGATTTGTTACAGCCGCGCACCTCTTTTGGAGTGTGGGCTCGCGTGGAGCAAACAGCTGTTACACTGTGCGGCGCATTGTTCGTCGATTGAGTATTTCCCCCGTTCAACGCTGAGAAATACTCTCATAGATAGGAATGGGATATGGCGCAGGAAGCGCTTGGTGTGAGAGCCGACTGCTACGCGGCCGTGGATATCGGGGCCTCGTCGGGGCGCGTGGTCGTGGGCTATGTGGAGGACGGCCGCATCCGACTTGAGGAGGTGCACCGGTTCGACAACCGTCAGGTGCGCCGGGGCGGCCACGACTGCTGGGACTTGGAGCTGCTTTCCAGCGAGCTCGTGCGCGGATTGGCCCGCTGCAGGGACGAGGGCTTTGCGCCCAAGTCGGTGGGCATCGATACCTGGGGCGTCGATTTCGTGCTGCTCGATGCCGAGGACAACCTGGTGGGCGATGCGGTGGCCTATCGCGATGCGCGCACGGGCGGCATGTACGAGGTGGCCGACGCCATCATGGCTCCCGAGGAGCTGTACCGCCGCACTGGCATTCAGCGCCAGCCCTTCAATACAATCTATCAGCTCCTGGCCCTGCAGCGGGAAAACCCCGAGCAGCTGGAGACAGCCGATGCGTTCCTGATGATTCCCGACTACCTGAACTTCCTGCTCACAGGCGTGAAGGCTGTGGAATACACCAACGCGTCCACCACGGGGCTGTTGAACGCGGAAACCGGCGCCTGGGACGAGACGGTGATGGAAGCCTTCGGCATCCCGCGGCGGCTGTTCCCGAACGTGACCCACGCCGGCGCGTGCCTGGGTCCCGTGCGGCCCGAGGTGGCCCAGGCCATCGGGTATGACACCCGCGTGGTGTTGCCGGCCACCCACGACACCGGCAGTGCATATCTGGCCGTGCCCGCGTGCGAGCCGCCGGCGGTGTTCCTGTCGTCGGGCACATGGAGCCTGCTGGGCGTCGAGAACCGCAGCCCCATCTGCGCGGAAGGCGCCTTCCGCGCGAACTTCACCAATGAGGGCGGCTACCATTTCCGCTATCGCTTCCTGAAGAACATCATGGGCTTGTGGATGATCCAGTCCATCCGCCGCGAGTTGAACGGCATCACCTACGTGGTGGACGAGAAGGCCATCCGCAAGGGGCGCCTGCACCAGTACATGCGTGTGGAGGGCCTGGGGCATGAGATCGATTTTCCTGATCTCATCAAGGCTGCCGACGAGGCCGAGGCCGCCGGGGTGGTGGCGTCCATCGTGAACGTGAACGACGACCGATTCCTGGCGCCTGACTCCATGATCGAGGAGATCTGCGCGGCGTGCGAGGAGTCGGGCCAGCCGGTGCCCGAGACGCTGGGCGAGCTCATGCTCTGCGTGTACGAGAGCCTGGCGCGCTGCTATCGCGACGCCGTCGAGGGGCTCACGGCGCTCGCGGGCCACGGCTACGCCTCCGTCAACATCGTGGGCGGCGGCTGCCGTGACGACCACCTGAACCGCCGCACCGCCGAGTTGTGCGGGCTGCCGGTGTACGCCGGTCCCGTGGAGGGCACGGCGCTGGGCAACCTGGCGGTGCAGATGCTCGCCGACGGCGTGTTTCCGCATTTAAGAGCCGTGCGCGCCGCCATTGCGGAATCCTTCGACGTGCAGAAGGTGGAGCCGTGATGCGATTCCCTGCATCCGACATGCTCGCGCGTGGCGGCTTGCGCTTGATCGGTGACAGAAAGTGATGTTGAAATGCAGAAAAGTCGAGATATATAGACAAAGGAGGACGCGAAAGAATGCGGAAAAGCCTATATAAGTCGAGAAATATGCAGGAACGTTCAACGAGTGTCTATATATCTCGACTTTTCTGCACGAACGAGTAGTTTCTTGGCACGGCAACCGAATTAATGGATCCAGCCCGACAGAACGAACCAAGCAACGGAAGCAACAGAAAGGAAGCCTGATGACTACTATGTACGATTTGGCCCGCGAGGAGTACGCCGCCCTCGGTATCGACACCGAGGCTGTCATGGAAAAGCTGGCCGCCAAGCCGATTTCCGTGCACTGCTGGCAGGGCGATGATGTGCTCGGCTTCGACCAGGAGGGCGGCCTGTCCGGTGGCATTCAGGCCACCGGCGATTACCCGGGTCGCGCCCGCACCTTCGAGGAGCTCACCGCCGACTTCGAGGCCGCCATGGCGCTCGTGCCCGGTGCCAAGCGCATCAACCTGCACGCCTCTTATGCCGTATTTACCGACGAGAACCCTTGGGTCGACCGCGACGCGCTGGAGTACAAGCACTTCGAGCCCTGGGTGATATGGGCGCGTGAGCACGGCTTCGGCATCGACTTCAATCCCACCATCTTCGGTCATCCCATGATGAACAACGAGCTGTCGCTGTCCTCGCCCGATAAGGCCACGCGCGACTTCTGGATCCGCCACTGCAAGGCCTGCCGCAAGATCTCCCAGCAGATTGCCGAGGCGCTCGACGACCAGACGTTGTGCAACATCTGGATTCCCGACGGCTTGAAGGACGTGCCCGCCGACCGTTTTGGCCTGCGCGAGCGTCTGCGCGACTCGCTCGACGAGATTTATGCCGAGAAGTACGACCGCGTCATCGACTGCTGCGAGTCGAAGGTGTTCGGCATCGGCCTTGAGTCCATGACCGTGGGCTCCAACGAGTTCTACCTGGCCTATGCCGCCACGCACCCGGGGGTGTACGACCTGCTGGATCTGGGCCATTTCCATCCGACGGAGAACGTGGCCGACAAGCTTTCGGCGCTGCTGCTGTTCTTCGACAAAGTGCCGCTGCACGTGACCCGTCCCGTGCGCTGGGACTCCGACCATGTGATTCTGTTTGATGACCCCACCAAGGAGATGGCCATGGAAATCGCCCATGCCCCCGGCGCTTGGGAGAAGGTCATCATCGGCCTGGACTTCTTCGACGCCTCCATCAACCGCGTGGGTGCCTGGGCCACGGGCACGCGCGCCATGGAGAAGAGCCTGCTGTACGCGCTGCTGCAGCCGGCCGCCCGCCTGAAGGAGCTGCAGGACACCTACCAGTTCACCGAGAAGATGATTCTCGGCGAGCAGGCGAAGTCGATGCCCTTCGGCGCCGTGTGGGACGAGTACTGCCGCCGCCAGGGTTGCCCGCTCGACGGTGGCCTTTTCGCCGAAGTAGCCGCCTACGAAGCCAAGGTGCTGCCCCAGCGCCAGTAGGGCTTTGTCCGGCGGGGGCCAGGAGGCATACCTCCATGCTCAGACAGTCCTCGCTCGGCGGAACAGTCCACTGGACTGTTCCGTTCGCTGCGGAACTGCGCGTGGAGGCACACCTCCTGTCCCCCGCCTGCTCAACCATGGTTGAGTGAAGCGGAAACGGCGGGTGCCTTGACCGAGCGAGTTCCGCAGCGACTGAAACAGCCCAGTGGGCTGTTTCACAAAGCGAGGACTGTCTGAGCGAATCAAGGTACCCGGCGGTTCCGCCCCCGGAGAGTTTCAAACAAGGAGTAAAGATATGGCATTTTTAGATCAAGCACAGGAGATACTCTCGCAGGGCTTCGATACGGCCCGCGGGGCGGTGTCGGGCGTGGCGGTGGAGCAGCTCGGCTTCGTGCGCGGCTTCGTGCGCCTGTGCGACGACGGCTGGGGCCAGGGCTGGCACGAGCGCAACGGCGGCAACCTCACCTACCGCATGCGCGACGAGGACGTGGCGGCCGCCCGCCCCTTCTTCAATCCCGAGCCCGGCCCATGGGCGCCCATGGGAGTGCAGGCGGCTGACCTGGGCAGGGCCTTCTTCCTGACCACCGGCTCGGGCCGCTACATGCGCAACGTGGCGGGCGATCCGGCCCATAACATCGGCATCGTGGAGATCAACCCCGAAGGCGACGCCTGGCGTATCGTATGGGGCCTCACCGACGGCGGCAAGCCCACCTCCGAGTTCCCGAGCCACTTCATGTGCCATGCCGTGCGCATGCGCGCCACCGATGGCGCGTCGCGGGTGCTCTACCATGCGCATCCCAACAACGTCATTGCCATGACCTTCGTGCTGCCCCTGGAATCGCGCACCTTCACCCGGGCGCTGTGGAAGGCCATGACCGAGTGCGTGGTGGTGTTCCCGGCCGGCGTGGGCGTGGTGCCCTGGATGGTGCCGGGCGGCGCCGACATCGCGCGTGAGACGGCGGCTATGATGGAAACCTTCGACGCCGTCATCTGGGCGCAGCACGGCCTGTTCGCGGCCGGCCCCGATTTCGACACCACCTTCGGACTCATGCACACCGTGGAGAAGGCCGCCGACATCTACGTGCGCGCCCGCGCCATCAACGGCGGCTCCGACGAGTTTTTGAACACTATCACCGACGAGGGCCTGCGTGCCATCGGCCGCGAGTTCGGCATCAAGGTGAACGAGGCCATGCTCGGCTTCCCCGTGGCTTTGGAAAACGATTAGGCGCGGTTTGCGGGCGGGCTGAAGACCGCCCACGCAGGGCATCAACCAAGAAAGGTAACCAAGGGTTATGGCACTGTCACAAGAGAAAAAGGGCACCATTGCGGTCTCCCTCACCAACTTCCTCGACTCGGGCTGCATTGTGGCCTCGTCGGTTGCGCTGGCCGCATGGGCCATCGCCTTCAACTTCAGCAACGTGTGGGTGTCCATCTTGGGCGCCGTGGGCGCGAACGCCTTCGGCGCGGCGGTGGGCGCGCTCATCGGCGGCTTTCTGGCCGACCGCTTCGGGCGCAAGTTCATCTACACCTACAACCTGCTCGTGTACGCCACCGGCGTGTTCCTCATCATGTGCGCGGTGAACCTGCCCATGCTGTGTGCGGGCATCGTCATCTCGGGCCTGTCGGTGGGCGCCGGCGTGCCGTCGTCGTGGAGCTACATCTCGGAGATGTCGTCCTCCACAAGCCGCGCCGCCAACATCGGCATCAGCCAGTTCGCCTGGTCCTGCGGCCCGGCGGTCATCTTCCTCATCGCGCTTTTGTTCTCGTTCGTGTTCCCCACCTTCGGGGCGGACGGCGCGCTTCTGCCCGCGGGCACCTACGGGCCCTTCGACGGCCTGTTCGGCATGAGGCTTCTGTTCCTCATCCTGTTCGTGGTAGCGCTCGTGGCGTGGAACTTGCAGCGCAAGCTGGAGGAGTCGAAGGACTGGACGGAAAAGCAGCAGGCCGGCGCGCCGCGCGACACGTTCGTCCAGATGATGCGCCGTGCGCTTACGAACTCCGTGAACGTGAAGTCCATCGTGTTCCTGGTGGCGGTGTACCTGACCTGGAACATCGTGGCCGGCACCATGGGCCAGTTCATGCCCTACATGTACGCG
Organism: Adlercreutzia shanghongiae; assembly: GCF_035830635.1. Classification (NCBI taxonomy): domain Bacteria; kingdom Bacillati; phylum Actinomycetota; class Coriobacteriia; order Eggerthellales; family Eggerthellaceae; genus Adlercreutzia; species Adlercreutzia shanghongiae. Next base: position 21,082 of record NZ_JAYMFI010000026.1, read on the forward strand.
GCGGCCGGGCATTTGGACGACACCACCATCTCGCTTCTGCAGGCGGTCATGTGGGTGCTCACGGCGGTGGGCTCGCTCGCCATCTTCTCGAAGTTCGGCGACAAGATTCCGCACCGCATTCTTTTCGCGGCCACGGCCGTGATGGCGCTCGCGGCCTGGGTGGTCATGGTGTTCTTCGGCATGCAGCTTAAGGCCGGCGCGGCCGACAGCTGGGGCTGGCTTCTGTGGGTGTTCGTGGCGCTGTGGGGCATCTCGGCCGGCTTCTCGGCCCAGTGCTTCTACGCGCTGTGGTCCACGGAACTGTTCCCGACGCTGTACCGCGGCGGCGTGCAAGGCATCATGTTCTTCCTGGTGCGCGGCGTGCTCGGCATCTGGTCGCTCGTGGCGGTGGCGGGCCTTGGCGTGGAAACGCCCGCGGGCTTCGTGACAGCTGGCATCATCATGTGCGGCTTCCTTTTGGTGTCGCTCGTGGTGGGCGTGGTGTGGTGCCCCAACACCCAGGGCCGCACCCTGGACGAGATCACCGAGGAGCGCTACGGCAAGCATATCGACTAGCGCTGCGGCAAGCGCATCGATTGGATTTGCGACGCGGCCGGTGGCTCCTTCTTCATCGGCGGCCCCTGCTCCGGCGGGGGCCGTTTTCATTTTTTTGCCCGATGATGCAGAAAAAAGTGCGATTGTGCGAGTTCGAACGTTCTTTTTCGGGGCTTCGTGCAACAAAAAGTGCGATTGTGCGAGTTTTGAGTCTTGAAAAACTCGCACACTCGCACTTTTTGTTGCACGAAGCCCCGAAAAAGAACGTTCGAACTCGCACAATCGCACTTTTTGTTGCACGAAGCCCCGAAAAAGAACGTTCGAACTCGCACAATCGCACTTTTCTCTGCAAAAAAGCCCGCTCGAGGAGAATGCGGTTCGTGCCCGGGGCGCCACTTCGGTTATCGACTTCATCTGGAATAGGGTCGCCTCTTTTTCTCGGCCGGAAACCTTCCCGACACAATGCGCCTTTAATTTGGTAAACGCCCGATCATCGGCGGAGGAGCGGCCGCGTCGTGGTATCTTATTCCGATCATCGGCCCGAGTGAGGAGCGAAGCCGTTATGTCGAAAGTGACCGATATCTACGGATCTATGGTGTTCAACGAGCACACGATGCAGGAGCGCCTGCCATCTGCCACCTACAAGCAGCTCATGCGCACCATCAAGGGCGGCGAGCCGCTCGACATCGACGTGGCCAACGTGGTGGCGCACGCCATGAAGGAGTGGGCCATCGAGAAGGGCGCCACGCACTTCACGCACTGGTTCCAGCCGCTGACGGGCATCACCTCCGAGAAGCACGACAGCTTCATCGACCCCACGCCCGACGGCCGCGCCATCATGACCTTCTCGGGCAAGGAGCTCATCCAGGGCGAGCCCGACGCCTCCAGCTTCCCCTCCGGCGGCCTGCGCGCCACCTTCGAGGCCCGCGGCTACACGGCGTGGGACCCCACCTCCTACGCCTTCATCAAGGACGAGGTGCTCTGCATTCCCACCGCCTTCTGCAGCTACACCGGCGAGGCGCTGGACAAGAAGACGCCGCTTTTGCGGTCCATGAAGGCCATCGAGCGCCAGGCAAAGCGCGTGCTGGCCCTGTTCGGCGAGACCGGCGAGCGCGTGACCACCACGCTCGGCGCCGAGCAGGAGTACTTCCTCATCTCCGAGAAGGACTACGAGCAGCGCCTCGACCTCATGCTCACCGGCCGCACGCTCTTCGGCTATTCCCCCTGCAAGGGCCAGGAATTGGAAGAGCACTACTTCGGTGCCATCCGCCCGTCGGTGAACGAGTTCATGAAGGAGCTCGACGACGAGCTGTGGGCGCTCGGCGTGTCGGCCCGCACGAAGCACAACGAGGTGGCCCCGGCCCAGCACGAGCTGGCGCCCATCTTCGCCGAGACGAACCGCGGCGTGGACGAGAACCTGCTCACCATGGAGAAGATGAAGCTTCTGGCCAGCCACTACGGGCTGGTGTGCCTGCAGCACGAGAAGCCCTTCGAGTTCATCAACGGCTCGGGCAAGCACAACAACTGGTCCATTTCCGCCGACGGCAAGAACCTGTTCGACCCGGGCGAGAACCCCATGCAGAACCTGCGCTTTCTGGTGTTCCTCACCTGCGTGATCGAGGCGGTGGACGAGTACCAGGAGCTTTTGCGCATGTCGGCCGCCAGCGCCGGCAACGATCATCGCCTGGGCGCCAACGAGGCCCCGCCGGCCATCGTGTCCATGTTCCTCGGCGACGAGCTGGGTGCCATCGTGGACGCGCTCGTGGACGAGCACGACTATTCGTCGGCCGAGCGCGTGTCCATGGACCTCGGCGTGGACGTGCTGCCCAACTTCATCAAGGACAACACCGACCGCAACCGCACGAGCCCCTTCGCCTTCACCGGCAACAAGTTCGAGTTCCGCATGCCCGGTTCGGCGCAGAACCTGTCGGATGTGAACATGGTGCTGAACACGGCCATGGCGAAATCGCTCAAGGGCTTCGCCGACGCCATGGAGGGGAAGACCGGCGACGACTTCGAGGCGGCCGCCATCGACTACGTGAAGCGCACCCTGCGCGATCACGACCGCATCATCTTCAACGGCGACGGCTACGCTCACGAGTGGGAGGAAGAGGCCGCCCGTCGGGGTCTTGCGAACCACCGCACCACGGCCGATGCGCTGCCCTGCCTGGTGGATCAGAAGTCCATCGAGCTGTTCGCCGAGTTCGGCGTGCTCACCGAGACCGAGGTGCGCAGCCGCTACGAGGTGAAGCTGGAGAAGTACAACAAGATCATGAACATCGAGTGCCGGGTGATGAAGCGCCTGGTGCGCCGCGACTACCTGCCGGCCATCAACCGCTACGCGGCCAAGTTGGCCCACGGCATCACGGCCATCAAGGAGGTGCTGCCTGACGGCGACACCTCGTTCATGGAGGAGAAGCTGCGTCGGCTCGTGTCCGGCGCCGCTGAGATCAACATCCAGCTAGAGAAGCTGAACGAGCTGCACCACGCCTCCCGCGAGGTGGTCGACCAGCAGGAGCGCGCGAACATGAACGCGCACGAGATCGTGCCGGTGATGGATGCGCTGCGCGCCGCCGTGGACGAGATGGAGATCATCGTCGAGCGCGAGGCGTGGCCCGTGCCCACGTATAACGAGATCCTGTTTTACGCCTAGGCGCGGAAGAAACGTTGCAAGCATAAAGCGAGCCCGCTTCGGCGGGCTCGCTTTGCATCAAAGGGTATATTGAATCGCGAGATTACACCCCGTTGCGGAGGCTGGCGGCCACCGCGTGGAGGACGTCGTTGCGCTGGGTGCTCGCCACGAGGCTTGCCAGCGGGGCGGCGGCGAGCGGCATGTTGGCGTCGCACAGCTCGATGAGGGCGCGGCCCACCACTTCCATGACGTCATCGAGCGGCGCGAGCGGCACGCCGGCGGTGCGCAGGCAAGCCGTGGGGTCCCACTCGTTGCCCGGCACGTTGTTGCCCATCTCGCTGACCAGGTCGTTGCGCTCGCGCAGAGCGGCTTCGCCCATGGGGCTCGATTCCGGCACGCGCAGGTAGCAGGCCAGGGCCTCGTTCAAGCGGCCGGTCTGCCAGTAGGCGAAGGCGAGGCGGTAGTACACGTAGGAGATGTCGTTGCCTGTGACGGCCACGCGCAGGGCTTCCTTGGCCACCTCGACGATTTTGTCGTAGTGGTCGCCCTCGGCGAAGCAGGTGATGAGGTCGTTGTAGGCCGGTGCGCTCGTGGGGGCCAGATCGATGCAGATGCGGGCCTGGGCCTCGGCGGCGTCCAAATCGCCCATGTCGCGGTAAATGCGCGACAGCGAGGAGCGGGCCGCCTGGCCGATGTCCGAGGCGCGCGCGTAGCGCACCGACGGGTCGCTTTCCACGAGGCTTGTGAGGTAGCGGGCGAAGACGTTCTCGCAGTAGAGGATGCGGCGCGATTCGGACGGCTTGGCCAGCTCATCGAGCTCTACCTCGCCCAAGGCCAGCTTGTCCGTCTCGGCTACGATGTCCTCCAGCTGTGCCACGGCCAGAAGCAGCGAGTCGTCCTTTTCCTCCATGATGGCGCGGTAGCGGGCGGCCAAATCGGCATCCTGCTCGCTCATGACATCCAGCTCGCGCACCGTGTCGGCATGCAGCAGCGCGCGCAAATCGTCAGGCAGCGGACGGTCGTCGTCGGCTACGGGGGTGTAGGGCACGGTAAGGCTGACGTCCAGCGGGTCGACGGGCTGCATGATGCCGGCATCGTCGATGTTCGCGGCGAACTGGGCCAGATGCAGCATGTCGAAAAGCGCCGCCGGGTCGCATTCCGTGGCCGGCGCGGCGAACTCGCCGCTGCGGATTTTCGTCATAGCGCCCATGGTGAAGGGAATGCGGCCGAACTCCAGCGACAGCACCGTGGCGCCGGCGATGGAGCCCTCCTTCCCGTTCACAACGACGCGGGTCACGCCCACAGACGCGCCGAAGGCGGCAGAGGCGATGAGCGCGGCCAGGCGCAGCGCGTAGGCGGCGGCAGCGGCCGGACGCTGGGCGGTACAGTCGGCCCACTGGCCCGTCGCGGCGTTGAAGCGCGATTTCGGGAACACATCGGGGGTGGGCAGCGATATGTCGGCGATGATGGTGCCGCTGTGAGAGTCGCAGGCAAAGCGGTATTCCAGACGGAAGGGGAGCACCATGGCCTCGCATGCGGAGGCGAAGCGGGTGGAAAGGTCCCAGTTGCCGCCGCGGGTGCCCGTGGTGCCGTACTGGGTGTCCAGCTTGTTGTCGCGGTCGGCGGCGGTCAGGTACTCGTTCGCGTCGTTGGCGATAGAGCGCAGCACCTGCCAATCCAGCTCGCTGCAGGCGCCCTCGGTGGTGGCGCTCACGTAGGCCGTGCCCTCGTCACCTTCCAGAGACTTCGAGATAAGGGCCAAACGATCGAGGACGGACTCGATGCGCAAGATGGTGCTGCGGTTGCCAGCGGAGATGGTACTGTCGTCGAAGATGGACCAGAACAGCCCTGTGGTGTTCAGGCGGCGCAGCTCCACCGGGTGCTCGACGGCGATAGCGCGCAGATTGGGCGCTTCGGCATCCGACAGCAGGCGCGCGGCGTAGGCGTCGAAGCCCGACGATGAGGCCGGGTCGGCGGGATCGGCCATAGAGACGCGGAACAGCAGTCCGTCGATGGCGTCGGGAAGTGGTGTGGCGGTGAACTCCGTCAGCACGTCGCGCGTGGTGCGGCCGACCGCGGCGCCTTCGGAGCTCTGCGGCGCATTGGAATCGGCGGAATCGTCGGAGTTGTTGCCCTTCTTGCGGAAGAAATCAAACACGGTGGGACCTTTCACCGGGGTCGTCGAACAAGTTTTGCCATTGTCTCACAGCGCCTGAAGTTTCACCACCTCAACTTAGGAGAAATTGCCAGACCATCATAGGCATCCAGGGCTTTTGGCGCTCTTGTTGACTAAGCGGCGCTCTGGTCAATAACAAATCTAAGCATTTTGGTCATCAATGAGGCGGCCGCCTCCCTCCTCGCGCTTATTTCTGCAGTTTGTAGCCCATGCCCCAGACAGTTTGCAAGTAGCCGTCGGTGCCGGTGGGCTTCAGCTTGCGGCGCAAGTTCGACACGTGCACGTTCACGGTGGAGTCCTCCACGGAATAGGGCTCGCCCCAGGCCAGCTCGAAGAGCTCCTGCTTGGTGAACACCTTCGACGGGCGCCTCATGAGCAGCTCCAGGATGTTGAACTCGGTGCGCGTGAGAGCCACCTCGGCGCCGGCCGCGCGGAAGGTGCGCCCCTCGGGGTCGAGCTCCCAGGTGCGGAAGGTGAGGAGAGCCGAACGTGTGGGGTTGCCGAGCGTCTCGTCGGGCGCAGGGCCGTATTGCGCGTCCGCGTTTTCCGCACGCGAGGCACCGGGCGCGTTCGGGCGGCACGGCCTGCTCGCGCGGTGGCGCATCTGCACCTCGATGCGGGCGGTCAGCTCGTCTAAGTCGAAGGGCTTGGTGAGGTAGTCGTCGGCGCCCAGGCGCAGGAGCATGGTCTTGTCAGCGGGGGTGATGCGCGCCGAGATGACGATGATGGGCTGCTCGGCATCGGTGCGACGGATGGCCTCCACGACGTTCTCGCCGGCGGCGCCCGGCAGCATGAGGTCGGTGATGACCAGGCTGAACGGCGTGCTGCGCGCAGCCTCATCGAGCCGCAGCAGCCCCTCCGTTCCCGAGAAGGCGGCCGTGCAGCGGTGGCCCAAGCGCTCCAGGTGGGTGCAGACCACTTCGTTGATGGAGGGGTCGTCCTCGATGACGAGTATGTTCAGCGACGTTGCCATGGGGCCAGCATAATACGCCCGCGCGGGTCGCGGCGCCATCTTCAAACTTTCTTAATGCTTCGGCAGAAGTTCCTTCAACGTTTCTGCCCACACTGGGATGCGCTAACGATAAGGTATACCCGACACGAGAGGAGCACAACGTGAGACGATCGGGCGAGAGGAGCGCATCGTGTACGCGATAGAGACGCGCGGACTCACCAAAGTATATGGTGGTCGACGAGTGGTGGACGATTTCGCCATGACGGTGCAGCCGGGCGACATCTACGGGTTCGTGGGGAGAAACGGCGCCGGCAAGTCCACGGTAATGAAGATGATCTGCGGCGATGTGGCGCCCACGGCCGGCGAGGTGGTGCTGTTCGGGTGCGAGGCCGACGGAGAGGCGCCTGCGTCGACGGGCGCGTCGGCGCCCCGCGGCAAGGGGGAGGGGGCGCGCCGCATCGGCGTGCTCATCGAGGAGCCGGGGCTTCTGCCCGGGCTTTCGGCCTATCGTAATCTTATGGCAAAGGCGCTGGCCTGGGGCATTGTGGATGCGCCGGCCCGCTGCGAGGAGACGCTGCGCCTGGTGGGGCTTGCCGGCGCGGGCTCGCGGAAGGTGCGCGGCTTCTCCCTCGGGATGAAGCAGCGGCTGGGGCTTGCCCTGGCGCTTCTGGGCAATCCCGACGTGCTGCTTTTGGATGAGCCCTTCAACGGGCTCGATCCCGAGGCCACGCGCGCCATGCGCAACCTTATTGTGCGTCTGAACCAGAGTCTGGGCATTACCGTGGTGGTGAGCTCGCATGTGCTCGACCAGCTCGATCGCATGGTCACGCGTTACGGTGTGATTGCCGAAGGGCGCCTCGTGCGTCAGATGAGTGCCGCCGAGGTGGCGGCCGAGTGCGGTAGCAGCCTGCGCGTGCGCACGGCCGATACCGCCTGTGCTCTGGCTCTTCTGCAAGAGGCGTTTCCCGCGCTGACGTTTCGGGCCGAGCCCGACGGCTCGCTGGCGATATCGGGCGATTGCGATGCCGCGGCCGTAGCCCAGGCGCTGCGCGACAACGAACAGGTGGTGCTGGAGTTTACCCAGGACCACCGCGATATCGAGGACTACTTCGTCGAGCTGATGGAAGGGGGCGCATCCCATGTTTAACCTGTTGAAATCCGATGTGTACCGGCTTGTGCACGGCAAGATGCTCTGGGTGGCCACGGCGGTGCTGGCCGGGTGCATCGTGCTGTGCGCGGCGATGATGCACTGGGTGTCCGACCCGCAGTTCCTCTGCGATGCGGCGCAGATGAGCGCCACGGTGACGGTGGGGGAGGCCGACGAGCTGGACGCCGCGGCCGACGAGGCTGCGCGCGAGATGGCCGAGGCCGCCGCAGAGGGCGGCGAGGGCGAAGACGACGGCGCCACCGTCGGCGGTAGCGCCAGCTTCGAGGCGCTGCTGGAATTCGGGGACCCCTCGAGTTTGTCTGCCGCCGACTTCGAGGAGACCTCGCGCGAGATGCGCACTATTGAAGCACCTACGTTTATGTTCGGCGACATGCTTGTGAGCGGGGGATTCCTCGGCGCGTTGGTGTCCGTGGTGGTGGCGTTGCTGCTTGCGAGCGACTTCTCCACGAAGTTCGTGCGGAACCTGCCCATGGATCGGCGTGGACGGGTGGCCTACTATGGGGGCCGCCTGGTGCTGGTGGCCGTGGTGGCCCTGTACTTCCTTGCGGTGGGATGCGTGCTTAGCCTGGCGGCGTTCACAGCGGCCGGGTTCACCTTTGCCGCGCTTGACGGAGCGGCTGAGCTGCTGGTGTTCCTCGGCTTGAGCTGGCTGTGCCTTGCGGCCTACGGCTGCCTGACGGCGGTGCTCGTGTGGCTCACGCGCAGCGCCCAAGCAGGTGTCGCCTTCGCGCTCGTGGTGGCCACGGGCATTGCGGGCACCGTGGCGGGAGGCTTGCTGCAGAACCTCGGTGCGGCCGTGCCGGCGTTGGCGGCGGTGCAGCCCTGGTTGCTGTCTACGTGCATGAACCACGACCTGGCGCTGCCGGCGACCTCCTTGCTGCTGCCCGCGGAAGGGGCCGTGTGGGCCATCCCCGTGGGCGCGCAAGTCGCTCTTGTCGGTGCGTTCTGGGTAACGGCGAGCGCGGTGCTGGCGCTTTCAGTGCTGCGCCGTCGCGATGTGTAGGCGGCCGGGGGACGTGCTGCGAGGAAGACGGGAAAGGACGAGGCTATGACATTGGCGGTGTGCTTCGGCGGCTTGGCGCTGTGCGCGTTTGTCGTGCTGGTGCTGTATGGGCGCGAACTCGGGCGCATGGCGACGTGGCTGCGCACGCACGATGCGCAGTCGAACAGCCGCATGACCACCGAGATGCCCGGCCCGGGTTTCGCCGCCATGGCGCGAGCCGTGAACGAGGCGTTAGACGCGGCGGACGACGAGCGCCAGAGGGCGGCGTCTGAGCGACGGCAGTTCCAGCGTGACCTGGCGAGTTTGTCTCACGACGTTCGCACACCGCTCATGGGCGCGTCGGGCTATGTGGCACTGGCCGCCGACGAGCCTGATGCCGCGCGGCGCACCTATTATCTAGAGGAGGCCCGCACGCGCCTGGGCGACATGGAAAGACTGCTGAATGCCTTGTTCGCCTATGCGCGGGCCAATGACCCCGCCGCCGATTTCGATCTGCGGCCCGTTGCGGTCCTGCCCGTGCTCGCCGAGGTGCTCACCGGCCAGTTTCCTGCCTTTGAGGAGCGCGGCTGGGAACCCGAGGTGCGCTTTTGCGACGAGGCCTTTACGGTTGAGGCCGACCAGGAGGCCCTCAAGCGCATCTTCGAGAACCTCGTCAGCAACGCTCTGCGCTACGGCAGCGCGGCGCCCGCCATGGCGCAGAACGGTCGGCAGCTCGTGTTTTCCAACACTGTGGCCGAACCCGACGCCATCGATGTCGGCCGCTTGTTCGAGCGCTTCTACCGTGCCGACGTGGCCCGCGCCCAAGGCGGCACGGGGCTGGGGCTTGCCGTGGTAGCGAGCCTTGCGAAGGCGCAGGGCATCGAAGTCTCGGCGGCAATCAATGGAAGCGAGCTGGCTATCGCCCTTGGTTTTCCTGACGTGAGCTAGCGCGGCAGGTGCTGGAGGCAGGACGCGTGCGGGGGCTCGGTTGACGCCGAGCCCCCGCATGTTTTTGCAGCTCTCTAAACTACAGTGCTGCGATTTCCCGGTAGGCGTTCATGGCCGTCTTGCGGCTGATCTTAGAGGTATCGCCCTTCAGGAAGGCGTAGAAGTTGCCTTTGTTCAAGTTGGCGATACGGCAGGCCTCGGCACGGGTCATGTTCTTGTCGGAGAGCAGGTCGCTGAAGGCCGTGGAAACGTACTTCAAAATCTTGCGATCGGCGGCCAGGCGCGACGAGTCGGTGCGCCACTCAATGAGGACGGTTTTGAAGCGGTCCTGGTCGGGGAGGGTTCCCAGATACACCTCGAGCGGACGGCCCGATGCTTGCCAGTCGTTGATGAACTGGTTGAAAATCACCGCTGCTTTTGTGCCTTCTGCGCGTCTGAGCAGGTAGTCTTCGCGCCCATCGCAGATAGCCAGAAGAAGAAGCGGCTCGAACGCCTCAGGGTGCGCATCCTCGGCGGCGGCGAAGAACTTCTTCGTGCTCGTTGTGTTTAAACCGGTCAAACCTTGGCAGCGTTTAAGTAGGAAATAGCGGAATGAACAGGCCATACTTCTCCTTTCTCTTTGGGTTGAAAAGTATTAATAGAATCTAATAATACTTTTGATGAGTCGTTGAATCAAGGTTGAATTCGCCATCGACACAAATGCGCCATCAACGGCCGGCTGGCGGAAAGCGTGCGAAACGAGAGGTTTCGGCGATAGCGGCGTGCCCGCTACTTGCTGGGTAAAAAAGAGGAAGCCGCTTTGCGCCTTCCTCTTGCGCAGGGTGGGCTTGCAGGGTTTACGCCTCGTTCAGGTAATTCACCATGGTTCGTGCTGCGATACGGCCCGAAGATTGAGAAAGGCCCGAGCGGGAGTCGCTCTCGATGGGCTGGAGGAACGCCGGGTCTTTGAAAAAGTCGGGATCGGAGCCGGTGGCCATGAAGCCATCGTGTTCGGTCACGGTCTCGGGGAGCGCCGTAAGCCCCGTAACTTCAGCCAGCTCGGTGATAGAGGAAGCCTTGAGGCACCAGCCCTTCTCCTGGGCCGCCTCTCTCATGGGGCTCCCTTAGCCTTCCTTTTTCGATATCTCTTCGAGTCCAAGGCAGAAAGCGGCATAAAGTGGGACGCTTCGGATGCCTGCTTCGAGCCCAAAACCTTTCGTTGAGAAACGATAGACAAGAGGTGGTTTGTAGGCTTTTCGGTAGGCTTCGAGGCTTCGCGCGCCGACGTTCTTTCCCGATTTAACCTCAAGAGGAAGGGCGTTTCCGCCAATTTGCACGATGAAATCAACCTCTGATTTGCTCGTCGTTCCCCAGTAGAAAGGCTCCAGGCCGCAAGCGACAAGTTGCTGCATCAAGTAGTTTTCAGCTATGCCTCCTCGCAAACGCGCACCCTTTCCCGCGTTAGGGATTAGGTCGGTGGCCTCTATCCCCTGAAGTGCTCCGAGGAGCCCCGTATCAAGTAGATAGAGCTTAAAGAAATCGCGTTGGGCAAAAGCTTGCAACGGTGTCGTGCCTTCGCTGACGCGATAGCAAAACGACACGAGTCCTGCCGCGTGAAGCCAATTAATGGGAGCTTCGTATTGATGGGCGCGCGCTGATGAGGCTATGGTCGCGTACTGGAATTTGTGGTTTTCTTTCGCCAGCTGCTCGGGTATGCTGCGCCACACATTGAGAATCTTCGAAGAGTCGATGGGCGAGGCGTATTTGGTCATATCGGCGAGGTAGGCGTCGGTTAAAGCGCGTTGAATGCCACGCACTTCGTTAAAGTCGGCGCCGGAGACGTGCGCTGCTACCGCTTCGGGCATGCCACCCACAAGGAGATAGGAGCGGTACAGCTCCAAGGCGTGTTCGTGAAGGCCCAGCGGGGCGTTGCTTCGATAGGCGAAGGTGATGAGGTCGACGAGTTGCTTTTCGCCTATGGCCCAGAGAAACTCCTCGAAGTCAAGCGGATGCATTTCAAGGGTGTCTACTTTCCCCACAGGGAAGGAGTATTCCTCGCGACCGAGGGCGACGCCTAACAAGCTACCGGCGGCGATTACGTGGTATTCCGGCGCACGCTCGCAGAAATACTTAAGCGAGGTGAGGGCACGCGGGCATGCCTGTATTTCGTCGAAGAAGATAAGAGTGTGTTCAGGCGAGATCTCCGCATGCTCTAAGACTTCGATTTGCGGCAGAAGTGCGCTCGGCGTGATATCCCCTTCGAAGATGCACGCGTAATTTTGCTGGGCAGAAAAGTCGATGTAGACGAGATTGTCGAAGGCCTCGTTGGCGAAATCCAGCACCGAATAGGTTTTTCCCACTTGTCGAGCGCCCTGCAAAACGAGCGGTTTGCGTCTTGGGGAATCTTTCCATTGGGAGAGGGCTGAGGTGATTTTACGCTGCATCAGTAAGCTCCTAAGTAGAAATAATGTCGCTAGTCTAACATTTTTTCCGGAAAAAATGTTCGGATGATAACAAAATTTCTACTTGTAGGGAGTGACGGAGGCCCTAGGCTAGCTACCGCGGAGGGATGGGCCGAAGTGTTTACAGCTCCACTTCGTCGATGAGGTGGATGAGGTCTTGCTGGCTGTGGATGTTCAGCTTGCGGTAGATGTGGCGGATGTGGGTTTTCGCCGTGCCCTCGGAAATATAGAGCTGCTGCTGGATGAACGACGATTTGTAGCCGCGGGCCAGGTAGTACATGACCTCGCTCTCGCGGCGGGACAGCAGGTAGGTGTTGGCGACGACCTCGCAGCGCTCGCGGAAGCGACCGCGGCTGGCGGGGGTGTCATCTATGACGGGCGCGGTATCGGCGGCCTCTTCGGCGAAGATGGAGCGCGAGAAATCCATGGCCTGGCGGGCCGCGGAGGCGGCTTGAGCCGGAGCCTCCGCCATCGTTTCTTCCAGCGCTTGCTCAGTGTCATCCGATTCGCTGGGCGCGTTGCCGTCGCTGCGCTCGGGGCTCTCGATTGCTTCGCTTACGGAGGCTTGCATCGGGGCGCTCTCGCGCTGCGGCTCGCTGACGGCCGGCGCAGACGAGGCGACATCGCCCTCGTTTACGACGATGAGAGGCGTGCGCGAAGCGGCTTGCGTCGCGTCGATCTTCTTGGGACCCACAAGCACGATGGAGGCCATTTCGCGCTCATCGGGAAGCAGGGCGTAGGCGACCATCATGGCGACGAGCACGATGAGCACAATGCCCATCTCGCCGAATCCGGCCGGGAGCGCGAAGGCGCCCGAGAACAGCGGCAAGGTAGAGCCGCCCAGGGCCGCTAGGGCCATGGTTCCGCGCCCAAGTCCGAACACGAAGATGGGAGAGAGGCGGAAGCGCTGGGAGAGCTCGGAGAAGAAGATCCACATGAGCGCTTCGAAGGACATGTAGCCGACAAGCACGACGGAGGTGCCCCAGAACGACGATGCGCCCGCGGTGAAGGGGATGAACACGGCCGTCACCGCGATAAAGGGGATGAGCGGGCGGAAGAACGTGTGCCAGCGCTCGTCGCCGCCCAGGGCCAAGAACGTCACCATGATGAGCACGGTGGCGCAGCAGGCGGTAACAAAGAGCAGCGCTTGGTCATCGAAGGCCGCGCCGGGCAGGACGGTCTCGATGGAGGTTTGGCGCATGATACCCAAAGCGACGCCCAAGAAGAACACCGGCAGCCCGAAGCGCAGGACGAAGCGGGCGTGGTTGATGGGCAAAGGCTGGAAGATGAGTTGGCGATTGTCGAAATCGAGGCTCACATGACGGCGCAGGATAAGAAGCAGAGCCACTTCCGCGAAAGGGATGAGGGCGCTGGCCGCGCCGCCCCAGGGGAAGGGAATCTGGTGCAGCACCAAGCCGTATATGCCAAAGCCGATGGCGATGGAGATGGCCCCGTTGATAATGATGGAAGCCGAGTCGCGCCTTGAGAAGGCGATGCCCCAGGCAAGGAGCAGCACCGAAGAGCCCACGCCCGTGAGCACGCCGGAAAGCAGCTGCAGCATCCCCGCGTCGACCACCGAGTTGCCAGGCAAGAGCAAAAGCAGCGTTCCCGCAGCGCCGAGCAGGGCCGAAATCACCAAGGTAGGCGTGGCGTGCAGGAAACGCACGAGCTTCGTATCGAGAATGCTCGCGATGAGCAGCAGCAGTCCGTAGGTGAGAATGGAGGCGAAATAGGCGAGCGAAAGCTGGTCGTTGAAGGGGCCGGCCTCAAGACCGCCCGTTCCGAAGATGCCGCCCTTGTCGAACATGGAGCTGTAAATCCAGGCCTGATGCAGGCCGTAGCCGAGGGATATGAGGCTCAACTCGCCGAAAGAGGTGCCCTCTTTGAAATCGATATTGATGGTGACGCGCGGAACCTGAAAGCCCATGATCCCCCTTCCGGCCTGCAATCCTGTCGTTTTCCCAGAATGCCTGCCACTTTAACGCTAAGTCAGCGGATTATAGATACCCCCTGACTTAGCGTCAAGTATTCCCCCAGGTGCCGCTTGGGACAAGCGGCCTTGTCTTTGGCGTGCGCCAACTGCGCACGCAGGGCCACCGCTGGTCGACGATGGCCCTGCATCTTAGTGGCGACCTACTTGGTCACCGTGATCACCACGTTGTCGTAGCGATCGAGAACGGTCGAGCCGTCGCCCTTGGAAGGGGCGGTGTAGGCTTCGCTCACGTTCTGAGACGTGGCGGCGTAAGCGCCCTCCGCGTCCTTGTAGGCCTGCTGCTCGCCGGTAGCGAAAACGCTGATCTCAGCGTTGTAGCCGTTGGCGGCGAGGTAGTCGGCCACCGACTGAACGTCATAGTTGTGGATGGCGTCCAGACCGTTCTGGTTCTCGCTGGAGATGATGCCCTCGTTGAGAACAACATCCGCCGTGCTGCCCGCCGGAACGAACATCAAATCGGAGTGCACGTCGCCTCCCACGGCGGTCTCGTCGACCACCATGAAGACCTCGTAGCTCCCCAGACCCTTCGATCCGTCCGACACGCTGTCGTCGTGCACGTAATAGAAGCCGTACGCCGGGACAGCGATCAGGGCTGCGCACAGGCAGGCCAGAACCGCGATGGCAAGAACCTTCTTGCCGAATGCTGCGTTGGTCATAAGTGCTCCCTAAATCGTGGTCGCCCCGCAGATTCGCAACGCAGTGCCCATTATGACGCGCACACGGGAAAGGTCAAGGGAAAAACCCCTGGTGCAGGCCATAATCATCCCGGATATACCCGCAAATCATCACGGGAGGATGATGCCGTTTTCCCTAAAGAACGGCCTGGCCGTATGAGTTTGTCGGCGGGCTGCTCCCTAGAATGGAACGCGAAGAGGATAGGAAGCGGCACGGCCGCGGCGGGTCGAGAGAGCCCGCAGCGCGCAGGGCCGCGATGAGAAACGAGAGAGGAACCTTTATGGCCTACCAGCTTCAGGGTTCTGGCGCGAGTGCCGAGGACACCCTCGAGCTCCTCGCCTTCGATGACGAGTTCGATCCGCTGGCGGTGGACAACTCGGAAATCGACCAGGAATGGATGGACGACGAGAACCCCTACGACACCATCGATTATCCCACCATGCGCAACATGCCGGAGACGGTGCACCACGACCCGGTGTATTCCCCGGAGCGCCAGGGCAGTGTCACAGCGGCCCTGCAGGCGCTCATCGTGAGGAACCCCAACCGCCGCCCCGTGCTCTTGGGCATTGTCGGGCTGTGCGAGAACGGCTGCGCCTCCAGCGTCATCTCCGAGAAGGTGGAGCAGTGGCAGCGCGACAATTGGTCGGTGTACGCTCCCATGACGCTTTGCCGCATGCTCGAGCGCGCCGGGGCCTTGGTGCTGGAGATGCCCGAGACTGCCGAAGAGCAGGAAAGCGCCGAGGAGGGCGTGGCGTATCTGGAGATCAAGGAAGCGGTGGACCCGGTGTGGCGCGCTACCCCCGAGGCGCTGGCTCTGCGCGAGGAGTACCTGTCCGGCAAGCACTTCCGCTCTATCGTGATGGAATCCGACGAGTCCCGCTACGCCGAGGTGTACGAGGCGGTCATGGAGGCGCTCGCCGAGGCGCCCCGCAAGCTTGCGGCCATCGAGGAGCTGACCGACCAGATGGATATCACCAAGTCGCCGCGCCGTTTCGGCCAGCATTTCATCGACGTTCTGGAGACCACCGACTGCGTCATCTGGGGCGACGGTGCCTGGAATCTGACCGAGTTGGGACGCGCGATGCTCGCCGAGCTGAAAGATCGTAAGGAGGCTTAGAGCCATGGCTGTTATCGAAGAAGTAGCCGTCGCCGAGGACGTGGACCTCGTCGAGCTGATGAATACCCGCGCCCGTTCCTACGGCATGCTGGCGCGGCTGTTTCGCGAGGAAGTGGACCTGGATACGCTGCGCGAGCTGCGCCAGATGCGCTTTCCCCAGGCCACGGGCAACGCCGCCGTGGACGAGGGCTATCACCAGCTGTACGACTATCTGAAGCGCGCCTGGGACGACTCGGTGACCGAGCTGGCCATCGACTACGTGAGCACGTTCATTGGCCACGGCGTGAACGGTTACTCGGCCGCGTACCCCTATGAGTCGGTCTACACCTCCGAGCGCCGCCTGCTCATGCAGGAGGCCCGCGCCGAGGTGCTCGCCACCCTGCGCGAGAACGAGCTGAAGCGCGGCAACTGGAACGAGGCCGAAGATCATATCGCCTTGGAGCTCGAGTTCATGCAGCGCATGGCCCTGCGCGCCGCCGAGGCCCTTTCCGACGACGCCGAGGACGAGGCCGTCGCCTACCTGCGCACCTCCTACGAGTTCTTGCAGAACCACCTGCTCAACTGGGTCCCCATGATGGTGACCGACATGCGCATGCACGCCCGTACGCTCTTCTACCAGGGCCTGGGCCAGCTGACGCTCGGCACGCTTCAGGAAGACGAGGCCGTCTTGCGCGAGCTGCTCGACTCCGTGGAGGCCTAAGCGCCCTTATTTACCAACTCCCTCCCTTCTTTCCCCTCCTTGCTCGACCCCGCTTCCCTCCCTTTTAAGCGGGGTCGACGCATATCTAGGGACAGTTTCTGGGCTCGCGCAAGGTTCGGTTGATTTCCGCACAAGAGATGGCGGCGCACGGGCTGGGCAGAGGAAGGGTGCTGAAAAAGGGCAAAAGAAAAGGCCTCATATGAGGCCTTTTCGCGTTGTTGCGGGGCTTGCGTCTTAGTCGATGCCCATGTCGGCGAGGAGGGCCTGTCCGCCGAGCGTGATGGGGGCGGCGGCACCGGCCTGCTCAAGGAAGCAGGTGGGGCGCAAAGTGGCGATGCGCTCGCCGGCCTCCATGCGCACGCGGGAGACCTGCATCTTCGTGCGCTCGGCCAGCTCCAGTGGGGCTTTGCTGAAGGTGGAGAACATGAGCGTGTCTGAGGCCTTGGACACGCCGGCGACGAAGGCGCGACGGCTGTCCTCAAGCACGCGGGCCCGATCGGCGTCGGTGGAAACCACCTCGAAGGCGTCGCGGGCCGGCACGTAGCCGTCCACGCAGCCCACTGCGTACACGGCACGGTAGCTGCAGCCGCACATCTGCTCATAGGAGCTGACGCGCACAGTGCGGGGATCGTCCTCGTGCACGGGGTTGAACTGGGTTTCGCGCATAAGGGCGTAGAGCGTGGCGGCGTCCTCATCGCCCACGATGCGGGCGGAAAGGGCGGCGAAATCGCGCAGGCCCTCGGCGCCGACGGCGGCAAGCAGGGCATGGCCGCGACGGGCGCTATGGGCGGCGATAAGCTCGCGGCCGGCGTCGTAGCGCTCGGCCAAACGCTCGCCGCGGGGGAAGGGCTCGGCGTCACCCGCATCGCGGGCGGCGCTGGCAGCCTCCAGGGCGTCGAAGATGCCCTTCTTATGCTCGTCGCACCAGTTCAAGAGGAAATTCCAGCCATCGGAGTAGGTCAGGTAGTTGCCGAAGCCGAGCCAGGCGCGCCAGGCGAACAGATCCTCTGGATCGGCAAGCAGGTTCAGCGAAGTGTAGGCCACAAGGGCACGGGCACGGCTCATGTCGCGCGGATCGCCGGTCAGGCGCTCGAAGCCTAAGGAGGACACGGCAAAGCCGCGCTTGACGAGCATCTGGGAGAAGGCGTGGGCCCACTGCTTGGTAGGCGCCACCAGGCAGATGCCGGACTGCGGGGCCTCGGGGTTCTCGGCATTCACGGCGAACAGGTAGCGGGTTACGCCGTTGAACTCGTCGTCGGGGGTGTTCCACTTCACCGTGGCGATGTCGCGGATAACGCCCTCGCGCGTCATGGCGGTGAGGGCGTTCTCGTTGCCCGCGGCGGCAACGCTGTCACAGAAGTCGGTGATGTTAGGGTTGCCGAAGGCCGTCTCAAGGGTAAAGGTGGTCACGCCGCGGCGCAGCGTGTCGAAGGTGTCGAAGCCCTCGGGTGCGGGGAAATCCGTCGCGCAGGCCACGGTCTCGTCGCTGTTGCCGGCCACGATGACCTGGTCGCGGGCGAGCAGGCACAGACAGGTCTGCTGGGCGAGGGAAAGGTTCTGGAAGTCATCGGCCAGCACGTGGGCGAACTGCTGGCGGGCGCAGGCGCCGGCGTCGCTTTGCAGGTAGGTGCCGCACAGGTAGGCCGCCTCGTCGGCGAGCATGGCGCCGGTGGTCGTGAGCAGGCGACGGGCATGGTCGAGCGTCTCACGCTCTTCGCCGGGGGTGACCCACTCGTCTTCGGGGGCCAGGGCGCACCACTGGACTTTGAAGTGGTTGAGCACCGAGCGCAGGCGGCGGATGGGGGTGCCCAGGGTCTTCATGTCCTCGAGGAAGAAGTTGTACTCGAAGGGGGTAAGCACGCGGGGCGCGCGTCCCGTGGCCTCGCGGGCCTCAGGCGTCTCCAGCACGGCCAGGCAGATTTGCTGGGCCGTGGCGATGACCACCGCTTCGGAGGCCGCTTTGGCATCGGCCACGCCGGCCGCCTCCAGGGCGGCGGCCAGGCGGCGGCGCGCCAGGCGGGCGGCCTCGGCCGTGGAGGTCTCGATAAGGATGTCCTCAGGAGCGCAGCCTTCGGCCACGCAGGCGGCGGCGCGGCGAATAAGGGCCTCGGTCTTGCCGGAGCGCACCGGTCCGGCTACCTTGGCGATGCGGCCGCTGAAGGCGGCAATCTCGTTCACAAGCTCGGTCATGGCTGCCTCCTAGTCGGCCAGAACGCCGCTGGTGGCGTCGAAATCGCGGGTCGAGCCGTCGGCGTAGGTGACGGTCCATTGGTCGAAGGCGAGGGGGAAGTCGGCCTCGGGCAGGGCGTACTTCTTCTGAATGTCCTCGCCCAGGTGCGCCTCTTCGGCGATGCGCTCGGCCACGATCTGCTCGGGAGTCTTCTCCAGCTCGCCGCGCTCGACCGCCTCCAGATCCTTCTGAATGCGGGCCTTCACGACGATGTCGCTGGCTTCCTTGGCCGCAAGGGCCGCCTCTTCGGCCTCGGCCACCAGGGCCGGGGAGGTCATGAAGGAGGCCTCGGCGGCTTCTTCAGCGGCCTCGGCAGCCTCAGCGGCGGCCTCGGCAGCGGCGCGCTCGGCCTCTTGCTCGGCCAGTTTGCGGGCGGCCAGCGCCGCCATGCCCGCGGCGTACTGCTCTTTATAGGAGGCCTCGGAGGGCAACGTCACGGTCACCACGCCTTGGCCGAGCGCGCCGGCGTTCAGGGCCTCGCGCACGCGGGACACCCAAATGCTCTCCTTAGGGTCGATGCCGCAGGAGGAATCGAGGCGCATGCGCACCATGAGGCGGCCGCCCTGCAGCTCGATCTCGAGCCAAGTGAAGATGAGCTCGGGCTTGTTCTCCTCGCGCTGGCGGCGATTGAAAATCTTCATCTGATTGTCCACGGCGTGAACCTGGTTCAAAAGCCAGTGTTCGATATAGTCGTTCCACAGCGCATCGGCTCCCTCGACAGAGGAATCCAGATACTCGCGCGCTCCCACGCGCACCATCATGCGGATGCTGTTGACCGGCTCGCCCTCGCTCGCCTCATGGGTGCGCACGACCGGCGTTCCCAAGTAAGAGTAGCAGCGGTCGATTTCCAGGCGAAGGTCGTTGCTTACAATGCGCTCGTCCAAATCGAGCAGCAGGGCGCAGGAAGGATGGGGCTTGCTCATCCGTCTCTCCTTTCTGATTGGCAGTTTCCGCATCGTGCCCCCGTGGCACATCTCTGGTGCGGGCACAACTGCCGCCTATCCTCTTCGCCAACCAGTATAGAAGGGGTTCTAGCAGGGAAATCATCCCGTAAAGATGACCAAGGGGGATGATTGCTGGGGCCTAAATCGGCCTGCTCTTATGATTGCGGAATGTAACCGCTTCGTATCATTTCTCGCCGTTGGGCAACAAAACATCGGTGGCCGCTCGACAGCTTCGAAGGCGCTCCACCCCCTCCACTTGCGGAGCGCCGATGCGGCCGCCGAGGGCCTCCGGTGTTTTGTTGGAAAGCTATCTACTCTAAGAGAGAGGAGGGACCCATGGCTAAACTTTCACTGACTCGTCGCAGCTTCCTGAAGGCCGCCGCCGTCACGGGCGCTGCGAGCAGCTTGAGCTTCGCCGCTGCTCCGTCTGCGGCTCTGGCCGAGGGCGTCGACGAATCAGCTGGTGAGGTCAAGCGCATCCGTTCCTGCTGCCGTGCATGCGGTAAGGTGGAATGCGGTGTGTGGGTCACCGTGCAGGACAACAAGGTCATCAAGGTTGAGGGTGACGAGTCCAATGCACACAGCCGCGGACATTGCTGCGCCAAGTCGCAGTCGTCCATGCTGGCTTTGTATCATCCCGATCGTTTGCGCTACACCATGAAGCGCACCAACCCCAAGGGCGAGGACGATCCGGGCTGGGTCCGCGTGAACTTCGCGGAGGCCATGGACGAGATCGGCGCCAAGTACAACGAGCTGATCGACAAGTACGGTGGAAAGTCGATCTTCTCCATGGGCGGCACCTCGCGCGTGTGGGCGCAGCCGCCTTACGGCACCCTGAAGTCCGTGTTCGGCACCCACAACTTCCATTCCGCCTACGAGATCTGCAAGGGCCCCCGCCACTTCGGCGGCGTGCTCACCGATGAGAAGGGCTCGCCCTGGATGGAAGTGGAGCAGGGCCCGATCGTCTATGTGCAGTGGGGTACCGCTTCCGAGTATTCCAACTACGACTCTACGAACCGTACCGTCGTGGACTGCTCCCAGCGTGCTTACAAGCACATCCTCGTCGACCCCCGCATGAGCCCGCTGGGCAAGGAGGCCGACATCTGGCTGCCCATCCGCGTCGGCACCGACCTGGCGCTGTCGCTGGGCTGGCTGAAGTGGATCGTGGACAACGACGCCTATGACAAGAACTTCGTGAAGCGCTGGTCCAACGGCCCGTTCCTCTACAACCCCGAGGCAGACGGCAAGACCTACAAGGGCTACTTCCTCGAGATGAACGGCGGCATCCACATGACCAGCCGCCTGCTCACCGAGGCCGATCTGGACCGCGAGTGGGTTTCCCAGTTCTGGGAGCCGGCGCCGGAGCAGTACTCCTACCGCCGCTTCATCTGCTGGGACGCCGCCAACGAGAAGCCGACCTACTGGGACGCCGAGGAGTGCCAGTGGGAGGGCGAGAAGCACAAGATCCCGACCACCGGCACCTGGATCGAGCATCCCTACAAGCCGATCATCGCCGACGCGTGGCTTCCCGATCCCTCCAAGTTCGCCGACCCGGCCGACCCGGCCTACGACGCCTACTGGACCGGCGAGGGCAACGAGAAGGGCAAGAAGTCCAATCCGAAGGGCCTGCCGAAGGACCCGGAGCTGTGGCCCGACGGCGTTCAGGTCAAGCTTGCGAATGGCAAGATGATCGAGGCCAAGTCCGTGTGGCAGGAGTGGGAGCACAACCTCGAGGAGTACACGCTCGACCGCGTCTCCGAGATCACCGAGGTGCCCGCTGACAAGATCGAGGAGGCCGTCCGCACCTACACGACGCGCCTGAACCCGCTTCACGGCAACGGCGGCATCCACTACCAGCTGGCTCCCGACCAGACGGGACACGCCGTGCAGAACACCCGCGCCCTGCAGCTCATCGCCTGCCTGACCGGCAACTCCGACGAGCCCGCCGGCAACCGCGGTTCCTCCAAGGCCCAGGTCGACGGCTGCTGCGGCCGCGCCAACATGATTAAGACCGATCACGATCCGGTCGACTGGGGCATTCGCGAGGGCATCGGCACCATGGAGCTCGGCAACACGCCGCGCGACCTCACCATCGAGGACCAGATTCCGCTGATCCAGAACTTCGTGAAGTACCTGCAGGCCGAGAACTCCCCGCTCATGGAGCGCTACGGCAACCACATCCCCACGGATGAGGAAGCCCGCATCATCGCCATGCGCAAGGGCGGCGACTACAAGAGCTCTCGTTCTTACCCCGGCCTGAAGACCCCGTTCGAGAACAACGCCGACCAGATTTCCGCCGAGCGCTTCCCGCTGCTGCGCTTCTGGAACTCTTGGACCGACGCTTCCTCCATCTGGGACGCCATCCGCGAGATCGACTCCCCCTACAAGCTCTACGGCGGCATCTGCATGTCCGGCGACTTCATGAACCAGTCGAACCTGCTCGAGGCCTGGGACGCTCTCACGCAGCTCGACTTCTGGGTGGACATCAACCTGTGGTCCTGCCCGAACAACGGCACTGCCGACTACGTCTTCCCCTGCACCCATTGGCTGGAGACCAACACCGGCCGTGTGTCCCAGGGCGCCGGCGGCATCTTCGGTGCCGGCCAGCGCTGCGTGGAGCCCATCGGCGATGTCGTGTTCGACCCGACCTTCGTCGTGTGCCTCCACAAGTCCATGGGCGTGCCGTTCAACGACCGCGACCCCGAATACGACGAGTGGCTGAACCTCGACTACCATGACTTCATCCAGGCCGGCGGTAGCGTGGGCTACGAGGAGCAGGAGTACCGCGTGCTCAAGGACGCCACCGACTGGTGGAAGACCGAGGAGTACCCGGATGGCCCCGACTTCCCGCAGTACGCTGCGAAGTTCCAGGAAGAGGGCTGGTTCGACTGCCGCAAGTGGCATCCCGAGCGTTGGGGCACCTATCGCCGCTGGGAGATGGGCTACCGTCGCCAGCAGGCCGGCTACAACCTGTACGCCGCCGTGGACGAGAAGTGCGCCTTCGGCACCCCCACCGGCAAGGTCGAAATCTGGTCGACCATCTGCGAGTCCTACATCGGCGACACGGTGAGCGAGTCCTACGTGCTCGAGACGCCGGGCACCACGGCGAAGGTGGGCGACAAGACCCCGTACTTCGCCGACGTGTGCTCGCCGGACCGCGACGCCTATGCCGGCGACATCCCGGACATCGACAAGTTCCCGCACTGGTTCGAGCCCAAGAACTCCCGCGTCCAGGCGCCCGAGTGGTACGATGCCAGCCTGGTGGATTCCGCTTCTTACAACAGCGACAACTACCTGAACAAGCCCTACCACGGCATTGCCGGCGTGGGCAACGGCCAGGCCACCGACAACGGCGATACCGACAACCTCGAGGCCTACAAGAAGGCCGTCAAGGAGAACCCGGAGGCCACCTTCATCTGCACCTCCGGCGCTCGCCAGCCTGTCTACTTCCACTCCGAGCACCGTCAGCTGCCCTGGTGCCGCGAGCTGTGGCCGTCCCCGCGCTTCGAGATGAACCCGAACGACGCTGCCCGCCTCGGCATCGAGCAGGGCGACTGGATCTGGGTGCGCACCCCCTGGGGCGCCATCCGCGAGGTCGCCGATCTGTACTACGGCATCAAGGAAGGCACCACCAACGCCAACCATGCCTGGTGGTACCCCGAGATGGACCACTCCGCCCATGGCTTCGAGCTCGTCGGCATCAACTGCACCATGGACAAGTACGCCCAGTGCTGGATCTGCGGTGCCTCCCAGCTGCGCGGCAACCCGATGGTCGTCTACAAGGCCACCCCGGAGAACTCGCCGTTCGGCAACCCCGTGCCGTGCGACCCGTGGGGCAACGAGGCCATCACCAACGCCAACGACCCGCGTCTGAAGGAATGGCTGGCCAACGACCCGCGTCTGGCCGATTCCAAGGTCGAGCTCACCTACGCAAGCTCTGATGCCAAGGGCCTGCAGACCATCAGCCTCATCAAGGAATAAAGGAAGGAGGAACAAGCGATGTCCAATTACGCAATCATCACGGACCTCAACCGCTGCACGGGATGTCTCGCCTGCACGGTGGCCTGCAAGGCCATCAACGGTGTGGACGTGGGCAACTTCTGGATCAAGACCCTGCGCGTCGGTCCGCACCCCATCGAGGGCGGTTCGGGCACCTACCCGGACGTGGAGATGTACTTCCTCCCCGTTCAGTGCCAGCACTGCGAGAACCCCGAGTGCGTGAAGGTGTGCCCCACCGAGGCCTCCCACGTGGCCGAGGACGGCACCATCCAGATCGACAAGGACAAGTGCATCGGCTGCCAGTTCTGCGCCATGGCCTGCCCCTACGGCGTGCGCTACCTGAACCAGACCGAGCGCGTCGTCGAGAAGTGCACGCTGTGCGAGCAGCGCACGAGCCAGGGCGAGCTGCCCCAGTGCGTGTCGCAGTGCGGCGCCCGCGCCCGCTTCTTCGGCGATCTCGACAATGGCGTTGAGAACTTCGAGGCTCCGGCTCATCCGGATTCCCCCGGCTGCCAGTACGACGAGATGACCAAGACCCGCGTCAAGCTCAAGGACTACGTGGAAGCCTTTACCGAGAACGATATTCACCACCTCACCAACAAGGGCAATGATCCCAAGCTCATGTACCTGTTGCGCGAGGGTCGAAAGTGGAGGGAGTAATAACCAATGGAGATTCAGTGGCCCCTTATTCTCTTCACCTTCTTTAACTGCCTGGCCGGCGGCATCTTCCTGATGCAGGGTATTCTCACCCTGTCCGGCAAGGGCAAGCAGATGCAGCTCGCCTCCTGCGTGTCTGCCATCGTGGCTCTGTGCATCGGCGGCCTGGCGGTGTTCTTCCACCTCCAGCACCCGCTGCGCATGCTGAACGGCTTCGGCCACATCACCTCCGGCATTACCATCGAGCTGATCTTCGTGATTGTGTTCGCCATCGCCGTGGTGCTGTACTTCCTGATGATGCGCCGCTCCGAGGAGGGCGTGGCCCCTGCGTGGTGCGCCATCCTGGCCATCGTCGTGTCCGTGGCCCTGCCGTTCGCGACCGGCGATTCCTACCTCATGAGCGCCATCCCGGTGTGGGACACCATGCTGCTGCCTCTGTACTACGTGGTTGCCACGGTGATGCTCGGTGGCCTGGCCGCCATGATCATCGCCGGCGCCACCAAGTGCGAGGACGCCGTGAAGCTGTCCTCCACCGTGGCCCTCATCGGATCTGTCGTCTGCGCCGTGGTCACCGTGATCTACGCGGTCGCCATCTCCGGCATGGGCGAGCACTTCACCGAGATGGAGTACTACTTCGACCCGACGCTGCCTGACGTGGCCATGCGCCAGACCGAAGAGGTCACCGGCGCCATCCTGGCCGGCGAGCATGCCGTGGCCTTCTGGCTGGGCTGCATCGCGATCGGCTGCGCGGTGCCCGCCGTGCTCTCCGCCCTGGTGATGTGCGGCAAGATCGCCGCCGACAAGGCGCTCATCGTGGCCGTGGTCGCCATCGCGTGCGCCATCATCGGCACTATCGTGTGGCGCGTGCTGCTCTACGAAGTAGCCGTGAACGCCCTCATCCAGTTCCAGTGGGCGCTTCAGTAAGAAGTTGAACGCAGGGCTGCCGTCCGTCTCTGGTCGGTCGGACGGCGCCCTTTTGAGAACCTAAGCGAGGCGGGCTTTTCTAACAGACAAGCCCCGCAGGCAACGCCCGAGCCCGCTTCGCTTAATACGGACGAGAGCGAGTTGCTTTCAAAATGACGGATGGCGTACCCCAAAACTACGCTACCCGTCATTTTGAAAGCGCGGGAAGCGAGAAATCGCGCCGAAAACTACGCTACCCGTCATTTTGAAAGCAATTCGCGGGTTGCGGACGCGAATTTCGGCGCGACGGGAGTCGTTGCCTCTCTTCAAGCATTTTCTCCGAAAGTGCTTGAAGAGGAGCAAGCTCTCAGATGATTCTTGAAGAGGAGGAATCAATGACCGAGGAGAAGAAAGAGGGAGTTGCCGCCGAGACGACGGCGGCTGAAGCTGCGGCCGACGCGGCTGCTCCCGGGGCTGCGGCCGGCGTGGAGACGGCGGCCGAGCCCAAGCGCGCGGGAGCGGGCAACATCTCGCGGCGCGGCCTGTTCATCGGCGTGGGGTCCACGGTGGCCCTACTGGGCTTGGGCGGTCTGCGCTACGCGGGTCACAACCCCATCAATCGCCCGCCGGGAGGAACCGATGAGGCCCATCTGGTGAGCGGCTGCATCCGCTGCGAGCGCTGCTACGAGGCATGCCCGCGCCAGGCCATCGTGCCGGCAAAGATCGAGGACGGCCTGCTGGGCATGCGTAGCCCCATGCTCGACTTCAACACGGGCAACTACTGCGACTTCTGCTACGAGGAGAACGGCGGCGTGCCCCTGTGCGTGCAGGTGTGTCCCACCAGCGCTCTTGAGCTTCCCGCCGACTACACCGTGGGCAACCCCGAGACCGGCGAGACCGGTGACATCATCATCGGCACCGCAGAAATTGACCCGCGCACCTGCCTGGCCTACCGCCTGACCGGCTGCCGCGACTGCTACGACGCCTGCAACTACGGCGCCATCGAGCTAAAGGACGAGGGAGGCGCGAACCCCATTCCCTACGTCGTCGAGGACAAGTGCAACGGCTGCGGCGCCTGCCAGGCCGTGTGCCTGTCGCTGTCCTCCGGCTCCATCAAGTCCAGCGAGCGCGCCATTGTCGTGCGCCCCATCCAGGGTTAAAGGGGGTAGGTTGTGAAAGAGACCAAGAACGCCGCGGCTGTCGAGGCCGCTTCGAAGAAAGACAGCCTGAAAGCCATGGATGCCAAGCTGAAGACCCGCAAGCTGCGCACGGTCGTTGGCGCGGTGGTTTTCGTCGGCATGGCCGCGGGCCTCATTGCCGGCGTGTCCATGGGCACCCTGTCCGGCTTCGGCTGGGACACGTTCTCGCTTCTGTGCCCCTTGGGCGCTCTCGGCACCATGATCGCCACCAAGACCATGATTCCCCGCGCCGTGGTGTCGCTTCTGCTCATCGCCGCGCTCGTGCTCGTGTTCGGCCGCGCCTTCTGCTCGTGGCTGTGCCCGACCATGCTCGTCGACCGCGTGCGCGATTTCTTCCGTTCGCCGCGCAAGCGCCGCGAGCTCGCCGAGAAGAAGAACTCCGAGATCAAAGCTATTTCCCAGCAGGAGATCGAGAGCCTGAAGGCTGCCAAGGCCGGCCACGCTTGCGGCGCCTGCGGCAAGTGCCAGCCGGTGAAGCACGGCAAGGTGGATTCCCGCCACGCGGTGCTCGGCGGCGCGCTGCTCTCCACGGCCCTCTTCGGATTCCCGGTGTTCTGCCTCGTGTGCCCCGTGGGTCTCACGTTTGCTACGGTGCTTGTTATCTGGCGCGCCTTCGCCCATGGCGACGCCACCATCGGACTCATTCTCATCCCGGCCATGCTCGTCATCGAGCTGGTGGTTCTGCGCAAGTGGTGCTCGAACTTCTGCCCGCTCTCGGCGCTCATGAACCTGGTCGGCCGCTTCTCGCGCACTTTCGTGCCCACCATCAACGACGAGAAATGCCTGGAGACCGCTCGCGCCACCTCTTGCAGCAAATGCGCCGAGGCTTGTGAGGCCGATATCAACATCCGTCATCCGGAATTCGGCTTGCGTACCATGGCCGACTGCACCCGCTGCCGCAACTGCGTGGATGTGTGTCCGACCAAGGCCATCACCATGCCGGTGTTCGTCGGCAAGAAGGCGGGCAAGACGGTTGTGGAGATTCCCGATCCGGTTATGGACGACGATTTGAAGCCGTCGCTGGATTAAGGGTCGCTCGCCGCTGGGCGCGGCATCATCGTCTGAGCCCCCGCTTCGCTGTTCGCCTTCGGCTCAGGCGCTCCGCTCCTTCATGCTTTTAAGGAGCGACCTGCGGTCGCAGATAGGCAGTGTTCAGAGGTCTCGGCCGACGATGCCCCGCCCAGCGTAAGGAAGATTTCTGGGCGATGCGCGTTCTCCGAGGGGCGCGCAGAGGTCATCGACCACGGGCGGCGGAGCCCAGCGTAAGGAAGATTACTCTTGTTATTACTTTAGTTGTAAGAGCGGGAGGGCTTTGGGAGAGGCCTTGCCGCCTTTGAAGAGGAGCAACTATGGTTGAGACGATTGATGCGGCGGCCCATGCTCATGTGGGTGCCGCCTTTACGGCCGTGGAGAGCGCGGCCATCCGTGTTCACCGCGAGCGGTGTGCCAAGGTGCGCAATCGCAACGTGGACTGTCTGAAGTGCGCCGCCGCCTGCACATCGGGCTGCATCTCTCTCGAAGAGGGCGAGCTTTCCATCGATGCCTCGAAGTGCGTCGGCTGTGGCACCTGCGCTACGGTGTGTCCCACCTGCGCGTTGGAATCTCTGAACCCGACCGATGCCCAGTTGAAGGCCGCCTGCGCGGCCGCCGTTCGCGATGGGGAAGTGGTCATCGCCTGCAGTCAGATGGAAGAGGCATTGGGCAATTTGGCGATTTCTGAATCGATGGCTCCGGTGGTGTGCGCCGGACGGGTGGATGAATCGCTGCTGGCGGGACTTGCGGCCGAAGGCGTGCAGCGCGTCACGGTGCTGTGCGGAATGTGCGACCGGTGCGCCCAGCGCCACGGCCGCAACACGGCCGAACTGGTGGCCGCGACGGCCCGAACGCTGCTGGACGCCTGGGGCTCTTCCATGGACATCGTCGTGACCGACGAGGCGCCCGAGGGCGTGCTCGCTGACGGCGTGTCGGCCGAGGCGGCCCGCGCGGCCTGCGATGTCTATTTCGCCGAAGAGCGCGCCTGCGAGCCCCTCCCGTGCCACGCCGAGCGGAACGCTCCGGAAGCCTCCGCATCGCCAGTGTGTCATCCTGAGCACAGCGCCGCAGGCGCGGAGCCGAAGGATCTCCCCGAGGCTGCCGAGGATACGGCCGCCTACGCGCCCGCTGTGCCGGCATCCCTCTCATCCCCCGAGGCCGAGGCGGCCGATTCGACGGCGGGTCCGGGCATGCGCTTCTACTGGAACTCGGGCCATACGCGCAAGGTGGCGGCCCATTCCATGCATGTTATGAAGGACGGCACGCTGCCCCACTTCCTCCCCGATCGCCGCGAGCGCCTGTTGGATGCCCTTGCGCGCATCGGCGAGCCGACGGAAGGCAAGCTGGAGAGTCGCCTGTGGGGCGCGGTCGTCATCGACGGCACCAAGTGCGTCTCGTGCCGCATGTGCGCGACGTTCTGCCCCACGGGGGCCATCGCCAAGTTCGACGAGGCTGACGGCGCCATGGGCGTGACCCACGCCCCTGCCGACTGCGTGAAATGCGGCAGCTGCCAGGACGTGTGTCCGGCTGATGCCATCACGCTGCTCGACGCGGTTCCCACGACGTGGCTTTCCGACGGTAGCCACCATCGCTACGCCATGACTCCGCGTCCGGTGAGTCTCGTCGATAACCCGCATCAAATTCTTGACACCTTCCGCCTCGATTTCAACGGAGACATCTTCGAACGCTAAGGAGGCATCACCGCGAAGCATCGCTTACATGATGCTTCGCCCGCAAAGTTGGAACCCCTTCGTAAGGCAGGCGAGGCCGCATCTCCCGTCCGCGCAAGCGGTCACCCCGGTCTCAATCTGCTCGCCCCCGGCGCCACTATCCTCTTCACGGCGCCGGGGGCTACTTTTTGGGGTGAGACAATCTAAGACAGTTGAATTGATTACGGCCTCAGGCAGCCCAAGGGGACGACGTAGACGCCGTCGGAGCGGCGGTAGGCGTAGCCGGTAGCGGTGACGACCATGAGGAAGCTAGGGGGCTTCATCTTGGCAGTGTCGATATCGGCGGCGAAGGCGAGTAGGTTTCGGGCCGCCTCCTCG
>NZ_JAYMFI010000027.1:0-23044 GCF_035830635.1 Adlercreutzia shanghongiae
GCGGCGGTAGGCGTAGCCGGTAGCGGTGACGACCATGAGGAAGCTAGGGGGCTTCATCTTGGCAGTGTCGATATCGGCGGCGAAGGCGAGTAGGTTTCGGGCCGCCTCCTCGATGCGTTCCTGGTTGGCGAGCTTCACTTCCACCGGTGCCCAGCTTCCACCTCTCAGGTGAATGACAGCATCGGCTTCCCGTCCCTTCTTGTCACGGTAGTGGTAGACCTGGCCGTTAAGGCTCTCAGCGTAGACGCGCAGATCACGTACGCAGAGAGACTCAAAGAGCAACCCGAAGGTTTCGAGGTCGTTGATGAGGTCATTGGGGCCGAGACCGAGGGCGGCGCAGGCGATGGACGGATCGACGAAGTGCTTCGTCTCCGATGTCCGCACGGCGGTTTTCGATCGCAGGTTCGGGTTCCATGCAGGAAGGTTCTCGATGACGAAGAGTTTTTCTAGCGCTGAGATGTAGAGCGAGATGGTCTCGTCGCTGAGCGTCGCCTCGTCGTTGGCGGCCATGTCCTTGCGGATTTCGGCCAGAGAGGTCTCAGTGGCGACGGCGCGAGAGTAGGAACGCATGAAACGCTTAATGCGCTCGGGATTCTTCGCCCGCCGGAAAACGCGGTTGATATCCTCGTGAACAAGGCCATCGTAGAATACAAAGGCCTGTTCGAGGGCGGCTTCTCGATCAAGATCGAGGGCGCGGGGCCATCCGCCGCGACAGGTGAGGTAGGCGTAGTCTTTCAGCGTCGCATCGCACTGGGCAGCCACGGAGGACTGCTCTTGGAAGAGCGATGCCAGGGAGACGCTTCCATTGCCGTCTCGGGACTCAAAGAGCGACATGGTTCTCATGGTTAGAGGGCTTATTCGCCCTATGCCGCTGTGCTCATAGGGCGCTGCCTCGTTTTCGTCCGGATCGGCAAGGGGGGTGGCGGAGCCGGTGAGTATAAACTGCCCGTTCCCGTTCCGCCGATCGACTTCATAGCGAATTTGGTCCCAGATAAAGGGAATGACCTGCCACTCGTCGATGAGGCGGGGGGTGGGTCCATCTAGCAGCAGCGAGGGGGCGTTTTTAGCAAGCTCGATATTCTGGGCACTCGTTTGGCGATCTTGCATGAAGACGGCGCTTTGGGCTCTCTGCTCGGCGGTGGTGGACTTTCCGCACCATTTGGGGCCTCGGATAAGCACAGCGCCGCTTGATCGCAATTTAAAGTCAAGCTGGGAGTCGACAACGCGCGAATAGTATTCAATCATGAAAACCTCCTTATATCAGGAAGTTTAAAATAACCTCGGTCATTTGGCAATAATAACCTCGGTCATTTGACAGACTTAATATCGGTTATTTGGACGATATAACTTCGGTCATTTGGCATGCTGGGCGATTGCCGGACATGGTGTTAGGAGGGACGTCGAGATTTTTGTGAGGCAATCCCTACCTTATGCAAAGTTTTTTGAGTGGGAAAACCTACGTTTTGAAGGGGAATTCCTGCGTTTTGCAAGGTTTTCGTTGAACTAGATGATAAACGATAGATTTAAGACTAGATTAAAGGGAGGCGCAAGGTGAAGGTAGTGCCTGCTAAGGCGGAGCTTGCGACGGTGAGGGCTCCCTTGTGAGCTTGAGCGATGTCGCGGGCGATGGCGAGGCCTAAGCCGTAGCCGGCGGGAGCCTCGTGGGTGCGGGCCTTGTCGGCGCGGTAGAAGCGGTCGAAGAGGTGGGGGAGGTCTTCGGCGGGGATGGGCTCGCCGGAGTTGGTCACCGCGAAGGTGGCGGCGCGGTCGTCTGTGGCCAGGCGCACGCTAATGGAGCCGCCCGTATCGGTGTATTTGCAAGCGTTATCCAAAAGAGCGGCCACGGCGCGTTGGAGCTTGCGCTCGTCGCCGCGGACGACAGCGCTCTCTTCAACGGTCGACTCCATGATGATGTCCCGCTCGAAAGCCACCGATTCGAAGGTGAGCACCTCGCCTTCAACCAGGCGGCTGAAATCCACGGGCTCATAGGAGGCCGCGCCGGATTCCGTTGTCGGCCGGGCCAAATCGAGCATATCGGCCACGAGCCCCTGCATGCGCTCGGCTTCCACCTGGGTGCTGTCGATCCACTGGCGTTGGCTGGAGATGGTGTCGCTCCCGCGCTGGCGCAGGATGGCGTTGTTCGCGAGGATGACCGTGAGCGGCGTCTTCAGCTCGTGGGACGCGTCGGCGATGAACTGCTGCTGCTGGGTCCAGGCCTGCTGCACCGGCCGTAAGGCCCAGCGCGAGAACACAAGATTCAGCAGGAACAAGAGGGCCAGCGCGCCCAGGCTCACGATGGAGAGCACCAGGGCCAGCGAGCGCCAGCCATCGGCGGCGCCCCCATCGGCGAAGGCGATGACGAGGTCGGGGCCGGCATCGCGCTTGGCGAAGTAGAGGCCCGCTTCGGGCAGGTAGCCCCAGGGGCTTTGGGAGCGAATGACCTCGGGGATGGCGGTTTGGAGCAGCGAATCGGGCACCGTGGCACCGGAGCGGTCGGCCATCTGCATGACGGTGCGGCCGGCAACGTAGTAAACCGCCACGGGAAGCGAGCTTTCCCCCACGGCCGTGGGACCGCCGATTTGGGGCGGGGCAAAGCCCGGGTCGCTTGTGCCGGCGCCGATATCGGGAGTCGGCTCTTCTTCGTCGGCGGGTCGGTTCGCATCTTGGGCGCGATGGCCCTCGGGCTTGGCGCCTGATGCGGTTGCGGGGCTCCAGCCGGCGCTTTCCGCGGAATCTACGGACGCTTCTTCGGCGTCGTCGCGGTCGTCTTCTTCGGCTTCTTCCCGGTCGTCTTGCACATTGGTCTGCGGGCCTTCCCAGAGGATGGAGCCTTCTTCCACGCCATCGTCGCGCTGGAAGGGCTCGTGGTCGGGGATGAGCTGGGGCTCGTGCAGCGACCGGTTTGCGGCCACCATGAGGGTGTCGCGCACGTCGTCGATGTCGGCGCGGTAGTCGGCGTAGCAGATGGTGGCGAAGGAGGCCGCCAGCACCAGAGCGGCGATGGCCATGTTCAGCCCGATGAACTTTGCGCGCAAACGGCGCAGCATGGGGGCCGCGTCGCTTGCCGGGCGCGGCTGATCCGGTCTGGTCGGCTGGGGAGCGCGGGTCATGAAAGCCTAGTCTCCCTCGGTGAGTCGGTAGCCCACCGATCGGATGGTCTCGATCTTCGCCTTCGATCCCACATGGGCCATTTTCTTGCGGAGAAACGAGATGTAAGCCTCCACGTTATTGTCGCTGGCGCTGGAGGCGGGACCCCAGGCGCGGCTGATGAGCTGCTCCTTCGAAAGTACTGCTCCGGGCGAGCCGAGCAGGATGCGGGCGATGGCGAATTCCTTCTGGGAAAGGCGGATGGATTCGTTTTCGCAGGTGAGGTCCATGGATTCCAAATTCAGCGTAAGGTCTCCCACGGCGAGGGTCTCGAACACGACGTCGCCCTGGCGCCGCGTGAGGGCGCGCAGGTGGGCCAGAAGCTCGGCGGGGGAGAAGGGCTTGGTCATGTAATCGTCGGCGCCGGAGTCGTAGCCGGTGATTTTGTCGCTGATGGCATCGCGGGCCGTGAGCAGCAGGATAGGTGTGCTCACATGGGCTCGGCGCAGGCTTTGGGCCACGGTGAAGCCGTCGGCCTTCGGCAGCATGACGTCCAGGATGATGATGTCGTAGGTGCCGGACTGGCCGTACTCCAGGGCCGCCGCGCCGTCGTGCACGGTGTCGGTGGTGTAGCCGTTGTCCTCAAGGATGCGGGCGAGCGCCTCGGCGAGACGGGTGTCGTCTTCCACAACCAAAACGTGCATGGGCGGTCCTTTCCTTGAGGGGCGGCAATGCGTGGTGCTCGTTGCCTGCGCGTCGGGCGCGTTGCGGCGCAGCGGGCGCGTTGTGTGCTTCTAGCATTGTAGCGGCCCGCCTGAAGGCAACCTGAAAGGAATCGGCTGGTTCAGGCAGTTTTCAGGAAGTCCCCGTATTGTAATGGCCGGCCTGCGGGGGATCAGGACTTCGTGGGCCATAAGGAGAAGGAGCGTTATGGCCGGTTACAACAGCGTGTTCAAGCGCGTAGAGAAGAAGTACCGCATCGGTGTGGCCGAGCGCGCGGCCGTGGAGGCGGCTGCTTCGGGCTTGATGAAGGTGGACGCCTACGGGCGCACCCGTATTACGAGCTTGTACCTGGATACGCCGGAGCGCGCTATGATTGCTCGCTCGGTGGAAAAGCCGCTGTACAAGGAGAAGCTGCGGCTGCGCGCCTATGGCGAGGCCGATGGCGCAGCGCTTATGGCCGCCTTTGGCGCGGGACCGGTGGTGCGTGAGGCCAATGGTGTGCCGCTGTCCGATGCCGAGGTGGAGCGCCGGGTTCGCATTGGCCTTGAGGCAGCGCGGGCGATCTCTGAAGGCGCGTGCAGCTCTCTTGTTGAAGTGAGTTCGAGCGAGGTGCGGGCTGCACAGCGTCCTGACCGGGAGGCAGAGAGCCTTGCCGACGACGAATCGGCAGGCGCCGGGGAGCTGTGCGCCACGATGGTGTTCTTCGGCATTAAGAAGAAGTTCAAGGGCATCGTGTACAAGCGCCGTCTCGCGCTTACGCTGCCAGCGGCGTTGGCTTTCGTGAGCGGACTGCCCTATGAGCAGGCGTGCGCTCGATGGCCCTTGGCCGACGAGGCGGCTGCGCGGGCGGCGCTGTCTTCGGCAACGCGCCAGATTGCCTGCGAGCTTGAGGCGGCCATGGACCGCAATTTGCCGCTGGTGCCTTCTATGGGCATCGCCTGCGACCGCGAGGCCTGGGGCTTTCGGTCCGCGGCGCTGGCCGATCATGCCGATGACGCCCTCTTCGATGCTGAGCTGCGCATCACGTTTGACGACTGCCTCGAGTACCTCGATTGCCGTCGCCTGGGCGGCGTGCCTGGTTGCGGCGGCGCTGACTCCCGTTCCGGCTCCGGCTGGCTTCCCATCATCGAACCCGCCGAGTCCATCATGGAGATCAAGAGCGCCGGGCCCTATCCGGCGTGGCTTGTGGCGTCGCTTTCCGCGCACGCCATTTACCCCGCCTCGTTCACCAAGTACGGCAACGCCTACCAGCTTTGCTCGCGTGCTCAGGAAAAGTTTGCTGCTGTTTTTTGCAAGAAAGGCGGGTTTGTTAGACATCCGTCTTTCGACCTGAGGAGAAAGCGAGAGAAAAGGCCTGGTCACGCGTTGGCGAAACCCCTTTAAGTCCAAGCAGGGACGAAAAAAGGGGAGGCGGACTGCAAACAAACGCCTTTTTTCTGCAAATAGGAAGAAAAAACTTGTCCGAGAGAAGGGAATTCCATGTTTGATTCAACGTTCACGTCCGTTTTCGGGACGGCCGACTCGCTCGTGGGAGCGGTGTCGACGGCCGACTTCTTGCTGTGCTGCGTGTTCTCGGTGGTGCTGGGCGCTGCCTGCGCCGGTGTGTACATGTTCCGTCACAGCTACTCGAAGAACTTCGTGGTGACCTTGGCGCTTTTGCCGCTTATCGTGCAGATGGTCATCACGCTGGTGAACGGCAATCTGGGAGCGGGCATTGCGGTCATGGGCGTGTTCAACCTCGTGCGCTTCCGCTCTATTCCCGGTTCGGCCAAAGATATCGGCAGCGTGTTCCTCGCTATGGCCATCGGTCTGGCCACAGGGATGGGATTCATCGTGCTGGCCTGCGTGTTCACCGTGGTGGTGGCCATCGTGAACCTGGTGTTCGTGCTGACGCCTTTCGGCAAGCCGCGCGAGCCGGGCAAGACGCTGCGTATCACCATTCCCGAGGATCTGGAATTCGACGGCGTGTTCGATGCGGTGCTCAACCGCTACGCTGCGGAATCCGAGCTTACGGAAGTGACCACGACCAATATGGGCAGCCTGTTCCAGTTGACCTATCAACTGCGATTGCGCGAGCCGGGGCTCGAGAAGGCCATGATCGACGAGTTGCGCTGCCTCAACGGGAACCTGAAGATTTCGCTGGGGATGACGCCGGCGGGGCGCGAAACGCTGTAGCTCGCTCGAGGCGCTTCCCGGCACCGGCGCTCACTGCCCGCTGCGCGCTGATCCCCCTTCCGAACGCGGCAAAAGAAACAGCGGAAGGAGCGCACGCTAGTCGGTACTATCCCGGCGCGCTTGCTGCTGAAGTGGAGCTGTTTCTTAAGAGCCGCGTTCTCCAGGGGGCGCGCAGAGGTCGTCGAGCGCCGGTGCCGGGAAGCACCTCGAGGGTTTTCGTTGGGAGCCTATTGAGCTGAGTTTTAACGGAGAGTCTCTCAGACCTGACAAACGATA
Organism: Adlercreutzia shanghongiae; assembly: GCF_035830635.1. NCBI lineage: Bacteria > Bacillati > Actinomycetota > Coriobacteriia > Eggerthellales > Eggerthellaceae > Adlercreutzia > Adlercreutzia shanghongiae. The sequence continues at coordinate 6,262 of NZ_JAYMFI010000027.1, forward strand.
TTTATGAGAGGGAGTAGCAATGATGGAAGTTAAGGATGTAATGGGCGCCTGCGCGGCGCGGCGACGGGCTTTTGGCCGTGGGGCGCTGGCGGCGATGCTGGCGGGGTCGCTGGCGCTGACGGGGTGTTCGGGCGGCAATTTCGAAGATGCCGACGAGGGCAGCGCGCAGCAGACCGAGCAGGGACAGAGCGCTCAGCAGGGAACGGACGGCGCGGTGGACTGGGATGCGCTCATCGATATCCCTGGGATGGACTTCGACTATTCCGACCGCGACAAGGACGCCTCTTATGACGAGGCGGCGGCGACGATCATCGAGCTTACGGGCCAGGGCGCCACGGTGTCCGGCGAAGGCGCTGCGGTCGAGGGCTCTACGGTGACCATCGCCTCAGCGGGCACCTACGTGGTGAAAGGCGAGCTTTCCGCCGGTTCGCTGGTGGTGAACGCGACCGATCAGGACAAGGTGCAGATTGTGCTCGACGGGGCGACCATCCGCAACGAGAACGGCCCGGCGCTGAACGTGCAGCAGGCCGACAAGGTGTTCGTGACGCTGGCCGAGGGCACCCAGAACACGCTGGCCGATGGCACGGCCTACGACCTGGCCGAAGGGGAGGACGAGCCTAATGCGGCGCTGTACTCCAAGGACGATCTGACCATCAACGGCACGGGTGCCCTTACCGTTGAGGGCAACTACCGCCATGGCGTGAACTCCAAGGACGATTTGGTCGTCACGGGCGGGGCCATCACGGTGACGGCTAAAGAGGACGGTCTGCGCGGCAAGGACTGCGTGAAGATCGCCGACGGCACCTTCACGGTGACGGCTGGCGGCGACGGCGTGAAGTCGAGTAACGACGAGGATCCGACGTGCGGCTTTGTGGCTATTGACGGCGGAACCTTTGCCATTGAGGCTGGCGACGAGGGATTCCAGGCGGCTACCTACCTGCGTCTTGCCGGTGGTAAAGCTGAAATCAAGGCGGGAGACCATGCCCTGCGCTCCGATATTGAGGCAGCCATGACCGGCGGGGAGTTCGTTGTGGAAGCCGGTGGGAAGGGCATGAATCCCGAGACGAAATTCACCATGGACGGCGGCTCGCTGGTGGTGACAGGCTGCGACGAGGGCATCGAGGCTCAGGAGGTAATCATCAACGACGGCGCTTTGGACATCACAGCTTCCGATGACGGCATCAACGCCGCTGTGGCCGAGCGTGCCAGCAATGATGCCGAGGAGACGGCGGGTGCTGCAGACGATGCGGCGGCCAGCGCGGGTGCGGACACGGAGAATGCAGCCCCTGAAGCGACGGATGCTGAGGGACCCAAGGGTGCCAAAGGCGCCTACGCCGCCACCGATGGCGAGCAGCAGCGTCGTGGCGGTCAAAGCGGCGAGAATGGCCAGGACGGCCAGAGGCCGGAACCTCCCGCGGGCTTCGACTCCCAGGAAGGCGAGCGCCCCGAGCTTCCGGAGGGCGCCCAGAATGGCGAGATGCCCGAGCCGCCGAGCGGGCAGAATGGCGAGCGCCCCGAGCTTCCCGAGGGCGTCGAGCCTGGTCAGATGCCCGAGGGCCAGCAGGGCGGCGGCTTCGGCGGCCCCGAGGGTGGAGCGGGCGGTCCGGTGGCCGCCAACGCCAGCGAAGACTGCCTCATCCAAATCAACGGCGGCACGGTAAAGGTGGATGCCGGCGGTGACGGCCTGGATTCCAATGGCACGGTGGAAGTGACGGGCGGCACGGTGCTCGTTAGCGGTTCCACCACCGGCGGCGACAGCGCCCTGGACTACGAGTACGGCGCTACCGTCAGCGGCGGTGTGGTCATCATGGCCGGCTCCACGGGCATGGCGGAAAGCTTCACCGACGGCAGCAGTCAACCCTTTGCCCTGGTGAACATCGAGGGCACTGCGGGCACGGAGCTGTCTGTGGAAAGCGAGAGCGGCGAGGTGCTGGCCTCCTATACGGTGCCCAAGGCCTTCCAGTGCGCCGTTGTGTCGGTGCCGGGCTTGAGCGAAGGTGGATCGGCCAAGTTGGTCGCCGGCTCCTCTTCGGTTGACTTCACCGTGTCGACCACGCCGGTAGCTGGCATGGGCGGTATGGGCGGTCCCGGCGGTATGGGCGGCCAGCGCGGCGGCGACCCGCGCGCAGCCCAGGACGGCGCAGACCAGGCCCGCGAGGGCCAGGATGGCTCGGCGCAAAACCCGACGCGGGCTCACGAAGGCGCGGCAGGCGAAAGCCCTAAGGCGGAGCTTTCGGCCTAGCGATCCTCAACGGTTTCGCCGTCGGCCGTAACAGGTCGGTGAAACGGGGGGAGCGTGCGCTACACTCATATACCGCAGAACGCGGTTACGGCCCCGGGGGCGCAGTAATATCTACGCTGCCCGGGGTCTTTTGCGTTAAGGCCCGGAAACGACGAAGATGATCGGAAGGGCTTTCATGAAAGGTCGTACAGCCACCCAGCGTACCACGCCATCTCTTACGGCGCTGCTCGCCGTATTCTACGGTTGCGGGTTTCTAGCCGGCTTCAACGAGAATCTCGTGAACATGGCCTTAGTGGCCATCATGGGCGATTTCGCCGTAGATGCCGTCACGGCGCAGTGGCTTGTCACCGGCTACATGATTGCCGTTACGGTGGTAGTCACCTGCATGGCCTACCTTTATCGGCGCGTTCCCATGAGGCCGCTGTTCTTCGCCGCTTCGGCACTGAGCGTCGCCGGCTCGCTGGGCGGGCTGGTGGCGCCGAACTTCGCCGTGCTTATGGGCGCCCGTCTCGTGCAGGCGGTGGGCACGGGTGTGTTCATCCCGCTCATGATGAACGTCATTGTCGACAAAGTGCCTCACGAGAACATGGGCACCTATCTCGCCGTGGGCAGCAGCATGATTACCTTGGGCCCGGCGACAGCCCCCATCGTCACGGGCTTTCTCGTGAGCGATCTCGGGTGGCGCAGCGTGTTTTTCGTTCCCCTGGCGGCGGCGCTGGTGCTTTTGGCTTTGGGCGCGGTGGTGGTGCGCGACGACCGCCCGGCCGCCCGCACCCCTTTCGATGTGGTCTCAGCCCTGCTAGTGGCTCTTGGCGTGACGCTGCTCTCTGTAGGGCTTTCGGAAATCTCGCAGCGGCCCATCGCGGGTCTCGGGTACCTGGCGGCTGCGGCCCTTGCTCTGGCTGCCTTCGCCCTTCGCTCCCGCCGGCGCGCCCAGCCGCTCGTCTCCCTTGAGCCTCTGTCCCGTCGCAGCTTCTGGCCGGCGGCGGTAATTGTCGTGGTCACTATGATGACCTATTTCTCCCTCAGCGTCATGGCCCCGCTGTACTTCGAAGAGGCCGCAGGGCTGGCCGCCTCTGTGGCGGGCGTCCTCATGGTGGCGCCGGTGCTCGCCAACGCCACGGCCTCGGTACTGTCGGGCCGCGTGCTCGACCGTCGTGGCGAGTGGCCGCTGTTGCCCGCGGGTTTGGGAATCGCCGCGCTTGGCTTGGCGGCTACGATTGCCGGATCGCTTATGGGCTTAGTGGCCGTTGTCGCCATCGGAATCTTTTTCGGCTATCTGGGCACGGGCATGGTGCTCTCGCCGGCCCAAACGGCGGGCCTGCGCCGGCTGCCCGACGAGCTCGACTCCCACGGCGTCACCCTCATGTCCATGGCCGTCCAGCTGGCAGCCTGCCTGGGGCCCGCCACCTACGTGGGCATTATGAGCACCGCCGCTGCCCGAGCGGCCGCCGCGGGCGCTGTCGCAGCTTCAGCTTCCGCCACGGGCTTCGCCTGGGCCATGGCCGCAGCCCTGATTGTCGCCCTCGCGGGTCTCGCCTGCGCTGCGCTCTACGCCCGGCGCATGAGAAGCATTGTGGCCTAAGCGCTCGATTGAAGAGCATGTTCAGGAAAGGTCTTTCTCGTCTGATAAAGATATGATAAAGAGAAAAGAGGTCTATGGTGATTTGTGTTGCGCTGGCTCCCATTATCTAGTGTAGCGGCCTACGCAATAAAATGACAATAATTGAAGCGTTTCATTTTGCGGTATCCTGAAAAGACCCAGTAAACTCGCGAAGCGGGTGGTTTGCAGGATGAGGGAAGGGGCGGCCGCAATGGGGCACAAGCGACTGTCGTGGTGGTTTACGGGAGCCTTGCTCTTCGTCCTGTTCGCTGTTATCGGCGTCTACTCGCTGTGGAGCACCGATGACCAGCGCATTGCCAGCGAAGAAAAAGTGCTGGGAGAAGCGCGTCTTCTGGCCGAGCAGATGGCGGCAGCGTGGGATTACGTCGATACAGCCCAGAACGCCATCAACTACAACTCCGATGGCCGCTACGATTTCAAGGGCGTGTACTGCTCGGTGGCCGGCAAATCCATCGCCCGCAACTTCTCGCAGAACACCGATTGCGTGGTGCGCTATACGCGCGAAAATCCTCGCACCGGCCCCGATGCCCCTGATGCTTTCGAGGCCGAGGCCCTCGCGCATTTCGAAGAAGGGGAAACGGAATACTACGATGTCGTCTCGGTCGACGGCGAGTCGACGTTTCGCTATCTGCGCGCTATTCCCGTTAAGTACGGCTGCTTGACCTGCCACGGCGAACCCGCTGGCGAGCTGGACGAGACGGGGTTTCCTCGCGAAGGCTACCAACTTGGAGATTTGGCTGGCGCGGTGAGCTTGGCCATTCCCATGAAGCTGTACGAGGAAGAGGCCGCGGCGCGCACCGCGGCCAATGTGAGCCTTTTCGTCGCTCTCGCGGCGCTCATTGTGGCGTGCGCGGTGGCCGTCAACACCGTACTCGGCCGCCAGAGCCGTCAGATTGAGGCGATGAACAAGAAGCTCGAGCAGACAAACGAACACCTGGCCCAGGTTAACGATGCCCTCGTGAAGGAAAGTGAGTACAAGTCAACCTTCCTTGCCACTATGAGTCACGAGCTGAAGACTCCGCTGGCATCCACTATCGCCCTTGTCGACGTGTGGGAGCGCGATCGCGAGCGGGGCCGCGAGGGACAATCGCAAGAAAGCCTCATGGCCGAGATACGCCGAAACAGCGCCAACCTTCTCGCCACCATTAACAACACGCTTGATGCAGCTAGCTTGGAGGCCGATCGCTATAGGGTTGATATCGTTCCCCTGGATATCCTGGATGCAGTGAACGCGGTCGAGCAAACCGTCGAGCCTCTGGCGCGCGAAAAGAGCGTTGCCTTCGAGGCGCTTGTCGACCCGAGCTTCCCCCTCGTTATGACTGACTCTTCTATCGTTCACAAGGTGCTTATGAACTTGCTTTCGAACGCGGTCAAGTTCACCGAACCCGGCGGATCGGTGAACTTGAAGATTACACTGGAAGAAGACCGCTCCCACATGCGCATCGTTGTGTCTGACACCGGTATCGGCATCCCCGAAGACGAGCTGAGCTTCGTGTTCGAGCGCTTCCGCCAAGCCGACCAGTCCATTTCCCGGCGCTATGGGGGAAGCGGGCTTGGTCTCGCCCTGGTGAAGGAAATGGCCGAGCTGCTGGGCGGGAGTGCCGGTGTGGAAAGTGTCGTGGGCGAAGGCAGTGTGTTCTGCGTTGTGATTCCCTGCAAGGCAATGGAGGAGCAATGACCATCAAGGTAATGGCTGTTGATGACGAGGCGAGCATTCTCAATTTGATTCGATCGGTGTGCGAAGACACCGGCTACGAGTGCGTTTTGTGCTCGAGCGGAGACGAAGCCCTCGAGTCCTTTGTGAAAGAATGGCCCGATGTGGTCGTGCTCGATGTCATGATGCCCCGTGTGGATGGCTTCGAGGTGTGTCGGCGTATTCGCGAGACCGACGAGAACGTGCCGGTGCTGTTCCTTTCGGCGCGCGATGACATCATCGACAAGCGAATCGGCTTCTCCTTCGGCGGGGACGACTATATGGTGAAGCCGTTCAACGAAGAAGAGCTTATCCTGCGCATAGAAGCGCTGGTCCGACGTTCCCGCCGTCTCCAGCGCCCCGCGAGCGACGCTGCGGAAGTTCCGGCTCCGCTGGAGCGGTTCACGCTGGGGGAGTTCACCTTCGATGCCTTGCGCCATGAGGTGCTCCGTGGCGAGCAAGCCATTGTGCTGACGCCCAAGGAGTTTCAGCTGCTATATCACCTTGCTTCGCATCCGGGCGCTGTCATGAGCAAGGACGAGCTCATCGAAACGCTGTGGGGCGAGGAGTATGTCGACGGTGCCATCTCCATTGCCGTCTACGTTCGCAAGATCCGCGAGAAGATCGAGGACAACCCCGCCAAGCCCGTTTTCCTCAAGACGGTCTGGGGCGTGGGCTACTCGTTTGAGGCCTAGCGAGACAGTTATTGTGAAATCACAATAAAACGGCAAGGACCTCTTTATGGCGTGATGGGCTCTCCCTTCCGTATAGTTCACGCTAGGAGAGTCGAATCGAAGTGATTCGCCAAATGGAAGGAGAGGAAATGAAGACGAGAAAGGAACGTGCCGTCGTAGCCGGCGTCATTTGCGCGACGATGGCAGTGCTGTCTCTTGCGTTGTTTGCCTGCGCTCCGCAAGGCGACTCGGCACCGACACCTGCGGCAGAAACCGGATCGACCATGCCGGAAAATCCGACCTATGCCCAACTCATCGAGATGTATCCCAATGAGTACAACTCCGCCATGATGGGCAAGACCGATGAGGAAGGCGAGGATAACAGCCATGCTGGATTCCAGCCCCTCATGGAGACTCCCGCTATTCGTGACGTCTCTGGCGCCATCATCGAGGTGGTGGACGAGGACGACCCGGAGAAAAGCGACGTGGCTATGAAGTGCGTGGCTTGCAAGACGAGCCACTTCATGGACTTCTACGAGCAGGATGGCCTGACGGCCTACACCGATCGTCTGCTCGATGCCGAGGGCATGAAGGCCATCAATGGCGAGTATTGGGATTGCTACAGCTGCCATATCGTGAAGGACGGCGAATGGACCATCCAGGCCAACGCCGCTTGGGCCAACGAGAAGTTCGCCCCCAACGTTGCCAAGTCCATCGCAACGTTGAACCCCAGGGAGGCCGTCTGCGGCCAGTGCCACAACACGGTTTCCCCGCGTGCCTATATCACCGATGAGGCCACCCAGCAGTCCTACGACCCCTATCGCTACGGCTGGGATTTGGGTTCTCGCTACAAGGCGATGGTCGAGGATGAGATTTACGTGGTCGATGAGGACACTGGCATCAAGATGGTGTCCATGAACCATCCTCAGATTGAGGTGTTCCAGGGCTCCATCCACCAGTCCATGGGCCTTACCTGTGTCGACTGCCACATGACCCAGGCGACCAGTGATTCGGGCGAGACATACACGAGCCACAACGCCTCGGGGGTGGTTGCCGAGAATGATGCCGCCATGGAAAAGTGCCTGACCTGCCACAAGACGCAAAATAACATCTCGACGGTTGATGAGATGCGCGCGTTCCTGAAGGAGAACCAGAAGGCTCAGGCCGATCGTCAGAACGAGGTCGATAAGAAGCTGGCAGAACTTTATGACGGTATTCTCGCTGCTGTGAACAACGGCGGCGTCGACGAGGCTGATCTTGAAGCGGCCAAGGACAAGTATTCGCTTGCGAACTGGTACGTGAAGGAGCAGCAGGGTAACCTGTTCGACCCGGTTGATGGCGCCCAAATCGCCCACAACCCCGATGTGCTGCGCCAGTGCCTCGAGCGTGCCGACGTGCTCATCGACGAGGGCATGGAGCTGATCGCGTAGCTCCACGCATTTAAAATCGCCCAATAAAAGGGTTCGGTGCGGGGAGGGCTCGAGACTTTATGGCTCGAGCCCTTTGCCTATTGCAGAAAAAGAATGCGTTGTGATTCAACGCTCATGATTAACAAAAATTAATCAACCGAGAAGTCGTCATCCCAGTATGATAGTTGAACGACGGGCGGAAGTGCTGAGGTCATCGTGGGCAAATTATTTCAAACTATCATGCAGATTGTTATTCTAGCTGCGCTGACTGTAGTTACTGCGATTCCGCCTCTAGATAATTACAAACTGAGTACTGTGCCCCGTTATGCTGTAGGGGACGGGTGCCTTGAAGCAGCGCGAGCCGAAGGCGCCCCCTGCATCTTCGCCTTTGGTCGTGATGCCGGGAACGGGCAGCCTATTATCTGGCAGGCGCTCTTTTTGGATAACGATTTCGACTGTCGTACGTCCAAAAAAGAGGAAAGCATTTATGCGGTCTCGCAGTCCTTTCTAGGATTGCTTTCAAACTGCTCCTACGTCGACCGGGGAGCGGGAGAAACGTTGGAGACCTGGGGATCGGACGTGGAAGAGTCTCTTTCGGCGAGCGAGCTCAATGCGGTGGTAGAAACGTTCACCAACGGCGTCGCTGACGGTGTTTATCAGGAAGCAGCGTTGAGCGGAGATAAAGTTTTTCTACCGTCTGTAGCTGACGCTTTATATGAGAGGGAATTGCTTCTTGTCAGCGAAGGCTTCGCTGATGATGTCGAAACGCCCGATGAACGATGGTGGACAAGATCGCGGGTCGCGGGCGACTCGCTCCGCGCATGGGGCGTTAATCAGCAAGGGAAACTATTTGCCAGTTATGAGGGAATGCGCCTAGGAGGTCGCGCTGCGATCAACATCGACAAGAGTAATCTGCTGCTGACTTGTTTTGGCTTGCAAGAGCAAGGGCTGTGCAAAGACGTTTGCTTCACTAGTTTTTTGGAGCGGCCTTCGCAGTGCGAAATCGGCGATGTGGTTACGATGCTCTTAAAAAGTGACCAGATGCCGAATCCGCATTGCGAGGCGTGGGAGCGAAAAGGGAATCTTCTTTCTGCACAGGTAACTGTCGATTCTGCTCCCGAGGGTTCGTTTTTATCAGCAGTCGTCGTATCCGAAGACGCGCGGGGCGCGTGTTCCGTTGAGGCTTTCGGTCGACTTGCCGAGTTGGGAGATCGGCCCTTCTCGCAGCAAGTCCGTATGAGGATTCCCCTGTTGAATTCAAATGTGGCAGCACGAGAACTCTGGGTCTTCGTGGAATGCGAGCCTGCTGGCGTTTCGAGAGAAGTATCATCTTGTCCTGAAAAGGTCCAGCTATGAAAGGGCTCTTTAATCGAGCGAAAAGCCTCCGTGTGCTCATGGCTGTGGCTACGGGAGTCGTGCTCATTGCGCTGATGGGCATAGTGGGCGTGATGACGGTGCAGCAGCAAGAGCATCAGATGCAGATTGAGATGCTCGAGAAGGCTCGCATACTTCGGGCGCAGATGGGTGCCACGTGGGATTACATAGAGGAGAAGCAAGAAATTATTGAGCAAGATTCTGATGGGTCGAGACGATTCAAGGGGGTCAACTGTGCGATTGCCGGTAAAGAAATCGGGCGGAGGATCAGCGACCAAACCGACTATCAAATCGCCTTCACTAATTTCTCGACACGCAACGCAAACGACTCTCCAAATGATTTTGAGCTAGAAGCCCTAAGAGAGTTTGCGAATAATCCTACGCGCGAAGAGTATTTCGCCAGAAGCGAGGATGGTACGACGTTTCGATATGCTGCGCCCCTCTGGATAGAGGAATCGTGCCTTGATTGCCACGGCGGCCCATTGGGCGAAATAGACCCGGCGGGATTTCCGAAGGAGGGGAGGGCGGTCGGCGATCTTGCAGGAATTATGAGCATCGGTATCCCCACAAAGCTCTACAGCAGTGGTCTTTGGGAAAACATATTGCGCCAAATTGCCGGGCTGGGTCTTGCCATCGTGGCAGTTGCCTTCCTCATGTTCTTTCTTGTGTCGCATTTTGTAACCAATCCGCTTAGCAAGCTCGAACGGTTTACCCGACAAGTAAGCGCCAAAAACTTTGATGTAGGAGAAATCGAAGGACCGACCTATGGGGAGGTCGGGGGCCTTGTCCAGTCGTTCACTGCAATGGCGACGGACCTGAAAGCCACGCATGAAGACTTGGAAAAGCAGGTCGAGGACCGTACGCGTGAGCTATCGGAAGCAAATAGTGCATTGCGAGAGCAAGGAGAGGTGCTGCAGCGTGCTAACGAGCAGTTGGCTGAGGAGAGCGAGAGGAAGTCGGATTTCCTTGCCATGGTGAGTCATGATTTGAGAACGCCATTGACCTCAATTATTGCCTATGCAGACTTGGGTCTTGCGGAGGCGTCCTGTGAAGAGCCAGAGGCAGCCCACGCGTTTTCCGAGATCAAGGGCAGCGGGAAGAGGCTCTTGACATCAGTTAACAACATCTTAGAAATGGCTCAAGCCGAAGCAGGTAAGCTTGTGGTTACTCATGAGCCGGTCGATATGGTTGATGTAGCGAATGAACTGGAGGGCATGGCCTTGCCCTTAGCGAAGAAAAACGGGCTTGATTGGTCGCTTTTCATTGACCCCCACGTGCCTGTTCTCTATTCGGATGGAGAAAAGATCCGAGAAATACTCGAGAACCTCGTTTCAAACGCAATAAAGTTTACCGACGCTGGTGGATACGTGACTGTAGAAATAGCGCGCGAGGTTAGAGAAGGGGAAGAGTGCGTTGTCGCAGCAGTCTCGGATTCTGGCTGTGGAATCCCCTGCCAAGATATTGATGGAATATTCGAGCGCTTCGGGCGCGGTCAATTTGCGGTCGAAAAGGAGATAGGGGGAACAGGGCTCGGCCTGTCGGTAGCGTTAGCCTTGGCTAACGCTTTGGGGGGCTCTATAGAGGCCGCGAGTAGGGTCGGCGTGGGCTCCAGATTCGCTCTTGTGCTGCCTGCTGGAGGTGGAATATGGAAGGAGATGGAATGAGGATTCTGGTTGTTGACGATGATGCGGACGTTCGGTCTCTTGCCAAGCGAGTTCTCGAGCGAGAGGGCTACGAGTGCGTTCTTTTGGCCAATGGCGATGAAGCAGTAGAGCAGTGCCGCACTATTGAGCCAGACGCAATTGTTCTCGATATCATGATGGCCGGGATGGACGGTTTTGCTACGTGCGAAAAGCTAAGGGGTCAAGGAGTTACCGTACCGATTTTGTTTCTCTCGGCAAAAGGAGATCTTGTCGATAAAACGGTGGGATTTCGTTCGGGGGCAGACGACTACATTGTGAAGCCGTTCGAACCGCAGGAACTATTGATTCGCATCAGGGCTCATCTGAGACTCTATCAGCGGCTTGTGGGGATGGACAAGGACGTTATTGCTTCGGGAGACTTGACGATAGACGGGAGACGCCAGGTTGTTTTTTTGCGAGGGACGCAGATTGACCTGACGCCCAAAGAGTTTCGCATTCTATTGCTGTTTGCCCAAAACCCCGGAACGGTTTTTACGAAAGATCAAATCATCGAGGAAGTTTGGGGGGAGGAGTTTGTTTCTGAAACGACAAGCATTGCAGTATTTATAAGGCGTATTAGGGAAAAGATAGAAGAAGAGCCCTCGAAGCCTAAGAGGCTGAAAACCATTTGGAGGGTTGGCTACAAATATGAGCCCTTTGGTGAGCAATGATGAACAAAGTTTAAGAGTAGTCTTAAGAATGGGTCAATTGAACCGCATGAGCCTCCTCGATATTCTTGACCACAATGGAGTCGCCCTATCTCAGTGGTAGAGCGGCGAAACGTGAGCGACGAATGGAGGAAAAATGAGGAAGGGTAAAAAGGTTCTCGCGCTCCTGCTATCAATGGGTCTTTTCGCGGGGTGCGGCGCCCTTGCCGCCGGCTGCGCTACTTCGGACGACGCAGCCGCGCCGGCCGATGCGCTGGCAGACACAGAGGGCAAAACGTCCGAAAGGCCCACCCCGGCAGAATGGGCGGCGAGCTACCCCGACGAGTACGCATCGTTTATGTCAGGCATTGGCGACGTGAAGGACAAGGACGGAAAGCTGCATAGCCATGCTTCGCTACGTCAGAAGGTTGAGAAGACTGCTAGCGATGTTTACGCCACCAAAGACGGCGGTGTCGGCTGTATCGCATGTAAGTCCTCGGCTTTTAACGATCTATATGCCCAATACGGTGAGGATCTTTGGGGAGTGAGCTATAAAGATGTCGCTGCCGATATCGATGCGTATTGGGATTGCTATATGTGCCATGAAAATGAGCCGGGTACTCAGGTGACAGGCGCTATCATGTCTTACCGCGAGCTGGTTGGCGACGACTACTTCAACAGTCTCGATCCGGGCGATCAGGCTTGTGGGCAGTGCCATAATATTCTTGGCGGTTACACTCGTCGACTGGCTGCAGTTGAGGGCAACGATTTAACCAATTTGGAGCCCTATCGCTATGGCACCGATCCCGATGCAATCTATAAGGCATTTATTGAAGATGGCGATACGCTCAAGGTTGACGAGGATGGCGTCGAGTATTTCTATGCAGGCCATCCGGACGTTGAGATTTTCCAGGGGAGCACCCACGAGAGTTTGGGGCTGACGTGTGCGAGCTGCCATATGCCTTCAACTCAGAACGAGGATGGAAAAGCCTATACGAATCACAATGCGTCGGGCTCTCCTCTCGAGAGCGAAGATGCTCTCGAGTACTGCCTCACGTGCCATAAAGCGCAGGGCATTGACGATACCGAGGCGATGGTGAAGTTTGTTAAGGGCAAGCAGGCTGAATCCAAGGCCCAGTACGATGCGGCCCAGGAAAAAATCGATGAACTGCATGACCTTATCGTTGCCGGTGGCGTTGACGATCAGACCGATAAGCAGGCACGTGAAATCTATATCAAAGCTCGCTGGTATCAAGGTTACGCGAATGGTGATGCCGGGGTTCCTGGCAGCAAGGTTCCCCATGCCGCCGATGCAATGGCAGGTTACTATCAGCAGTCAATCGATACTGCCGAAGAAGGTATCGCGCTTTTCAAATAGCGAAACTGGGGTAAGGGAAACCTGATCCGAGTTTGCCCCCTCCCAAAGGCCCGAGGCATACGCCCCGGGCCTTTTTGTTTAACAGGTATGCTTTTGCGGACGTGTGAGTTGTTGTGCTGACGATTAAAGGTCATCCCCACCGATTTTGCCGCCTTCGTGAAACCGCTCCTGCGCTTTAGCGTGTTGGAGTACAATGGATTGCGCCTGTTCGCGGCATCGCGCGGGCGCTTTTTCGTTGAGAAAGGGATGGTTTCATGGCCGACATCACCGAGGTCGATTACATCTGGAAGAACGGCGAGCTGGTGCCGTGGGCGGAGGCGACCACCCATGTGCTGTCGCATTCGCTGCATTACGGTTCCGGCGTGTTCGAGGGCATCCGCTGCTACAAAGTGCCCGATGCCGACAAGTCCTTCGTGTTCCGCTTGCGCGACCATATGGAGCGCCTTCATCGCAGCTGCAAAATCGCCCAGATCGATCTGCCCTACAGCGTGGACGAGCTGTGCGAGGCCACCCTTGAGGTCATTCGCGCTAACAAGCTGCCGGCCTGCTACATCCGCCCGCTCGTGTACCGCGGCTACGGCGTCATGGGCGTCGATCCGTCGGGCGCGCCGGTGGATGTGGTCATCGCCGTGTGGCCGTGGGACGCCTATCTCGGTCCCGAGGCCCTGGAAAACGGCGTGTCCGTGGGCGTCTCATCGTGGCGCCAGCGCTCCAACAACGCCATTCCGCCGGCGGTAAAGGCCACGGCGTCCTATATGAACTCCATTCTCGCGAAGATGGAGGCCAAGGCCCACGGGTATGCCGAGGCCATCATGCTGAACGAGGCGGGGCTTGTCTGCGAGGGAACGGGCGAGAATCTGTTCCTCGTGCGCAACGGCGTGCTTTCCACGCCGCCCCTGTCCGATGGCCTGCTCGAGGGCATTACGCGCGACACCGTGCTGTGCTTGGCCGATGATTTGGAAATCCCGGCGGTGGAGGAAAGCCTTACCCGCAGCGATCTTTACATCGCCGATGAGGTGTTCATGACCGGATCGGCCGCCGAACTCACGCCTGTCGGTGCGGTGGACGGCCGCGTTATCGGCAAGCCCGGCGAGGTCACCCGCGCTTTGCAGGATCGCTTCTTCGACTTGGTCTACGGCCGCATTGAAGAGTACGCTGATTGGCTTACGGAGGTCTAATGGCTGAGATTCGCACGTCCGACGTCGACGATTTGCTGCGCGTGCTGGCCACGCTCGATGACCCCGATGCCATCTTCGCTCTGCTTGAAGACCTGTTCACCGTGCGCGAGATTCGCGAGACGTCCCAGCGTTTGGGCGTCGCGCGGCTTCTTGCGGCGGGGAAGTCCTATGCGTCCATCGAGGCCGAGACCGGCGCTTCGGCTACCACCATCGCCCGCGTCTCGAAGTGCCTGAGCTACGGCTCCGGCGGTTACGAGCGGGCGCTGAAGATTCTCGACGAACAATAAGCGACGGTCGCATCGGTTGCAACTTTGGAAGGCGCTTTCGGGCGCCTCTCCTTTTTGGCCCGTGTCCATATCGCGGTTATTTGCCCTAGCGAAATTTTTTCTGGTCAAATAGCGGCGAAATGGACACATTTTCAGCAGCTTTGGACGCCGTGCGAGCAAGGGGGGAGCAATAATACCTGGTCAGAGCCCCGCGCAGTTTTGCTCTCTTTGCGGAACGTGTCCATATCGCGATTTTTTGCCAAAAAAGAGCGGGCCGCCAGCTTTGTGGAATGCCGGGAAAAGGAAGAGGCGGCTTGGGGGAGCCGCCTCTTTGCGGGGTTCGAGAACGAATCGAGGAATCTCGTTCTCGCGGAAGCCGGGCTGTGTGGGGGGTTCCCGGCTTCCAAAAGAGAGAAGAAGGAAAGGAAAGGGGAAAAGGAGGAGAGAGCTTCTTTTCCGTTTCGCTGGTTTGCAGTATAGGGAACGAAGCGTCGCCGGGAAGGGTCCGATGCGCTCAGTTACCGTGGCGTAAATAAGCGTTCATCTTTCTGAAAGAACCGAGAGATATTCTTGTTTGCTTGCTGGGCTTGCGGGGTTTGCCTGTGGCGTCGGCGAGGGCAACGTCAGTTGTGGAGAACGTGTAAACCTTGTCTAACTCTCTTGCGTCCTAAGATTAGTTAACCTATTATAACTTTTGTCAGCAGGGCCCAGGCTCCTTCGAAGCGAGAGTGACGGGGGCATCTGAGAGCGCTGCGACACCTCCTCTCTTCTTGTTTTACTGGGTGGCGAAGCTTCTCCTCGTCTTGCTGTCGCCACAACACGAAAGCCCGCGTCCCCCTTCGCGGGCTTTCGTGCGTTTGGGTTCGGAAAGCGAATGGCGGCCGCAGGTTGCCGCCGGCTTCGAAGGAAGCGCGCGTCGGTTGCGCCTCGTCAATGTGAAGGGTGGCGGTAGCGGGGCTGTAATCTTGGTTGACGCGAGGTTAACTATTACCTTGCCAGTATAGATTTCCCTTTGTTGACATGGGGCTTTCAACTGAAACAAAGCGGTCGCGCAGGGGCTACGAAGTACGCGCGCGGGCCTGTTTCGCGCACGTTTTCAGTAATCATTTATCTGCAGGCTCAAGAGGTCGTGCGAACGAGGCGGACGCGCCCGGTTCGCGGATTTCGGGCGTGTCGGCGCAAGGGCCATCGCTCGCGCGCCGCGCAAATTGAACTTACGAGTGAGCGCTTTCAAGGGAACGGTGATAACGATGAAACTGAAGAATGTGGGATGGGTGGCCTTGTCGGGTTTGTTTGCCATGAGCCTCGCGGGCTGCGCGACCCAGCCCGGCCAGCCCGCCCCCGCCGGCTCCGAGCAGGCAGTCGAGCAGGCCGAGAACCAGGGCCCTGCAGCCGAGCAGGCCGCGGTGGACCAGCAAGCCGACGCGCAGACCGCCGAGCAGGAGGCCGCCAACCCGGCCGAGCTGCAGATTGTCGACTCCGGCTGGTTCGCCGCCGACAACGGCATGGTGGACTTCGCCGTTCAGGTGCAGAATCCCAACCATACCGTTGAGGCGGTCGACCCCGTCATCGAGGTCGTGGGCAAAGACGATGCTGGTAACGTGATCTTCGACGAGACCATCGAGACGCCCGGCGTGCTGCCTGACTCCACGTACTATTACTCTTACGTGGCCGGCTCCACGGCCGGCAGCTCTGCTAATGCTACCGAAGTCGTGAAGCCCTCGACCGTCGACTTCTCTATCACCACGCCTGCGGACTCTTGGAAGGCCACCGACCAGAAGCTGGCCGATGTGTATACCGTGCAGGATAACGGCGCGGCCGACACCCAGTTCGGCGCCAAGGAGTTCACGGGCACGGTAACGGCCTCCGAGACCCTTGACGGTGCCACGCAGTCGCGCGTCGACGTGGTGCTGCTCGATGCGGACGGCCATATTGAGGGCGGCTACTTCAAGATCGTCGATACCGAGCCCGGCCAGGCTGCCGACTACGACATCTACGCCGTGGGCGCTCCGGAATACGCGAGCTACGCCGTGTACGCCAGCCCCTGGGCCGAGGAGGCAGCCGCATAAACGCTGGGCGACAGAGTGAACTTCCGTAGGGGGCGACTTCAGTCGCCCCCTGTTTTTGTCATGCGTTTTGTTCCGCTTGAGAGGGCCGACTGAAGTCGGCCCCTACGGGGATGGGCTTTGTCGTGCGTTCAGTTCGACTTGATAGGGGCGAACTAAAGTCCGCCTCTACGGCGGTGAGGTTTGTCTTGCTTGGGAGCGGTTTAAAAGGGATTAGGCAGATGGCGGCACAAAAATAAACCGAGTCTTGTCTTTTCGTTTTCTCCGGACTCGATAGAGTGGATGCCAAGGGCGGCTCATTGTGCCAAGCCGTCCTTGGCGTTTAAGTTGCGATTTGCTAAACGAGAAAGTGAGACAACCATGCCTTACCAGAAAGGACCCGGCAAGACCGTCGTCATCGCCCTGGGCGGCAACGCCCTCGGCAACACCCCCCAGGAGCAGCTCGAGCTGGTGCAGAACACCGCCAAGCACATCGTCGACATGATCGAGGAGGGCACCAACGTCGTCGTCTCCCACGGCAACGGCCCCCAGGTCGGCATGATCAACAACG
>NZ_JAYMFI010000028.1:0-57234 GCF_035830635.1 Adlercreutzia shanghongiae
GAGTCGCAGGCCGGCGTTTGCGATCCTGCGACTCTTCGCGCTAGTCTTCCAGCTCGCGGGCCAGGTAGCGGCCGGTGATGCTCTCGGGGCAGGCGGCCACCTGGGCGGGGGTTCCCTCCACAACGATGCGGCCGCCCTGCTCGCCGCCGCCGGGGCCCATGTCGATGAGGTAGTCGGCGTTGGCGATCATGTCCAGGTCGTGCTCGATGACCACCACGGTGGCGCCGTGCTCGATGAGGTTCTGCAGCACGCCGATGAGGGTCTCCACGTCCAGCGGGTGCAGGCCGATGGTGGGCTCGTCGAAGACGAAGAGGGTGTCGTCCTGATTGCGGCGCATCTCGCTGGCGAGCTTCAGGCGCTGGGCCTCGCCGCCGGAAAGCGCCGGCGTGGCCTCGCCGAGCGTGAGGTATCCGAGCCCTAAGTTGCTGAGAATCTCCAGCTTCCCGCGCACTTTCTTCAGATGGGCGAGAGCCACAAGTGCCTGGTCAACCGTAAGCGTAAGCACTTCCGGCAGTGAGAGCGTGTGCACGCTTTCGAAGTCGTCGGCGTGCTGATGTCGCGCTGTGCCCGATTTGTGCGAAGTCTCGTGGGACGCGGTGCGCTCCCTTTCGGCATCGGCGGAAAGGGTCACCTCGCCGTCGATGGCCATTTGGATGGCGTAGGCGTCCTTGCTGTAGCGGGAGCCGCGGCAGTCGGGGCAGGGGATGTCCACGTCGGGCAGGAACTGCACGTCCAGCGAGATCTGGCCCGTGCCGTCGCAGGTGGGGCAGCGCAGGCTTCCCGTGTTGTAGGAGAACGCGCCCGCTTTCAGGCCGCGCTCTTTCGCCTCGGGCAGCTTGGCGAACTCGCGGCGCAGATCGTCCAGCACGCCGGAGTAGGTGCCCACGGTGGAGCGCACGTTCACGCCGATGGGCGTGGCGTCCACCAGGTCGACTCGCGCGATGCCCGGGGCATCCAGGTCGTGCACATGGGCGGGCAGGTGCGTTCCCGCGGTGGAGGCCTTCAGCCCCGCCACCAGGCTTTCCAGCACAAGGGTCGTCTTTCCCGAGCCGGACACGCCGGTCACCACGGTGAGGCGCCCCTTGGGAATGCCCACCTCCAGCGGATGCACGGTGTGGATAGCGCCGGTCTCGATGCGGATGGCCCCCTCGTCGAACAGGTGCTCCGCCGCCACGGGCGTGCGCACGCGCACCTTCGCCGCGCCCGCCAGAAACGGCCCGATGCGGCTTGCGGGGTTTGCCTCCACGTCGGCCACCGATCCTTGGGCGATCACGCGCCCGCCGTTGGCGCCCGACCCGGGGCCGATCTCGATAAGATGGTTCGCGTGGCGCAGCACGGCCACGTCGTGGTCCACCATCACCACAGAGTTCCCGTCGGAAAGCAGGTCGTCCATCACGCCCAGAAGCCCCTCTACGTTGGCGGGGTGCAGTCCGATGGAGGGCTCGTCCAGCACGTAGAGCACGCCGGTGGTGCGGCTGCGCACCGCGCGCGTGAGGGCCACGCGCTGGCGCTCGCCGTTGGAGAGCGTATCGCTTGCGCGGTCGAGGGCCAGATACCCCAGCCCCAGCTGTTCCAAGCGTTGGATGGGCTCGGTCATCTCGGCGGTGATGGAATCGCACATTGGCCGCATGTCGGCGGGCAGCCACGGGGCCACGGTGGGCAGCCAGTCGCGCAGCTCGTCCAAGGTGAAGGCGGTGACCTGGGCCAGGTTCAGGCCGTCTATCTCGCTGCCGCGCACCTTCTCGGACAGGCGCGTGCCGTGGCAGGCGGGGCATGGGGACTCGCAGAGGAACTTCGCCACGCGGGCCATGCCCTTCTCATCCTTTACCTTCGAAAGGGCGTTCTTCACGGTGTTCACGGCGCTGTAGTAAGTGAAGTCCAGCTCAGTGGCGCTGTCCTTGTTCTTCGGCACGTACAGGATGTGCCGCTTCTCCATGGGCCCGTGCAGCACGATCTCCTTCTCCTCGTCGGTGAGGTCCTGGTAGGGCACATCGGTGCGCACGCCCATCTCGCCGGCCACCTGGGCCATGAGCGACCACATGAGCTGGCGCCACGGGGCCACGGCGCCCTCGTCCAGGGTGAGCGTGGGGTCGGGGATGAGCGTGGATTCGTCGATGGTGCGCACCACGCCGGTGCCGCCGCATGTCTGGCAGGCGCCGCCGCTGTTGAAGGCCATCTCCTCGGCACCGGGGCCGTAGAACTCCTCGCCGCACACGCAGCAGGTGATGGGCTGCTCCAGGGCCACGTTCAGGGTGGGCGGGTTCGCGTGCCCGTGGGGGCAGCGGTGCGAGGCCAGGCGCGAGAACATGAGCCTCAGGTGATTCAAAAGCTCGGTGGAGGTGCCGAAGGTGGAATGCACGCCGGGCACGCCGGGCCGTTGGCGCAGGGCCAGGGCCGCCGGCACGTGCAGCACCTCGTCCACGGCGGCGCGACCGCTCTGCGAGATGCGGCGACGGGTGTAAGTGGAGAGCGCCTCCAGGTAGCGACGGCTTCCCTCGGCGTACAGCACGCCCAGCGCCAGCGAGCTCTTGCCCGACCCCGACACGCCCGCGATGCCTACCAGCTGGCGCAGCGGCACGTCAAGCGAGAGGTTCTTCAAGTTGTGCACCCGCGCCCCGCGCACCTCGATGGCGTCGGGCTCGGTGAAATGCGCTGGCTCGGTGTTGCTGTGCTTGGTCATGATGGCTCCTGGGAACGTACGGCTTGCGAACGCGTTTCCTTACAGTGTAGCCCTTCGCCGTCAAAAGGAGGCGCCAAGTTCGTTGCGGTTTCCCGAAGGCCCCGTTCGGTTTCTTTTCCCAGACGTAACCTGGCCGCCACGGAGGCTCTATGGCGTTCCCCTAAGCTGGGAACCAGGCAGTTTTCACGTCTTCTTTGGGAAGGAGCAGGTATGGATATTCAGAAGGTGACCGTGGCCGGCGGCGGTGTGCTCGGCAGTCAGATTGCCCTGCAGAGCGCCTACAAGGGCTTCGACGTAACTATTTGGCTGCGCAGCGAGGGCTCCATTGAGCGTGCGAAGCCGAAGCTCGAGCGGCTGCGCGGGATTTACAAAAGCACGCTTGAGGCCTTGAAAACGGATCCGAGCGCGTGGTGCCGCGGTCTGACCGATTCGGCCGATGTGCCTGCGGAAAAGATCGACGAGCTCATCGCTCGGGTGGATGCCGCCGCCGATTCTATCAAGCTGACCTGCAGCTACGACGAGGCGTTCGGCGAGGCCGACTTGGTGATTGAGGCCATCGCCGAAGTGCTTTCCGAGAAGGAGGCCTTCTACGCCGAGGCGTGCCCGCACATGGCCGAGCGTGCCATCGTGTGCACGAATTCCTCCACGTTGCTGCCGAGCGCCATCGTGGGCTACACCGATCGCCCGGATAAGTTTCTGGCGCTGCATTTCGCGAACAACATCTGGAAGAACAACACGGCCGAGGTGATGGGCCAGCCGGCGACGAGCGCGAGCGCCTACCAGGCGGTGGTCGCGTTCGCCCGCGCCATCGGCATGATTCCGCTTGAGCTGAAAAAGGAGCAGCCGGGCTATTTGCTGAACTCCATGCTCGTGCCGTTTCTCAATGCTGCCGAGGCACTGCTTGCCAACGATGTGGCCGACGTGGAGACCATCGACAAGGCCTGGATGCTGGGCACGGGCGCGCCGCTCGGTCCCTTCCGCATCCTGGACATCGTGGGCCTGAGCACCGCCTACAACATCGTGGCCGCCAGCCCTGATGCGGCGAATCCCGACACCACCGCCGGCAAGATCGCCGCGAAGCTGAAGAGCTACATCGACGCCGGCAAAACCGGCGTGAACGCAGGCGAGGGCTTCTATAAGTACCGCTAGAATCCGCGTTCGTCCGAATCCCGGAAACGAAAAAGCCCCGCTTTCAGGCGGGGCTTTTGAAGTTCTGGAGCCAACGAGCGGATTCGAACCGCTGACCTACGCATTACGAGTGCGTTGCTCTACCAGCTGAGCCACGTTGGCGAAGCGCTTCTTTAAGAAGCGGCTGCTAAGTATAGCGAATGCGCGCGCAGCACGCAAGGAGAAACCACAACTGACCTACGTTCTCGTAATGCGTAGGTCAGCGTGCCTTGGCTTCGCCTCCCGTCAAAGGGGCGGTGCCTTCTTTCAGAATTTCCAAGTAGTCCGTGTAAGCGAAGACGCGGTTGCGGGAGGCGTTGGTGGTTTCCTCGATTATTCCAAGCTCCTCGAGCTTCTTGGTGAGGGTTGCCGCTCCGTTGTAGCTCAAGCCCAGGGCCCGCGCTGCCCCTTTGATGGTGAAAATGGGATGCTGCTCGATGTAGGAGAACAGGGTGCGCAGGTTATCTTTCGCTCTGCGGGAAGCCGGCAGTAACGCCTCGTTGTGTTCGTGGAGATTGCTCAGCCTCTCGATTGATTGGGAGGCGTCTAAGGCAGCGACTCTCACAGCCTCAAGAAAGAAACGCACCCATTGCTCGTAATTTCCGCTGCACCGTACCTCCATCATCCGGTCGTAATACTCCACCTGGTTCTTCTTGAGGAAGTACGAGATGTAGATGGTCGGCTCACCGATGAGTCCGCACTCTATCAAATAGAGGAGGATGAGCAGGCGCCCCACGCGCCCGTTGCCGTCCAAAAAGGGGTGTATGGTCTCGAATTGATAGTGAGCCAGCGCGGCGCAAACCAGCGGGTCGAGCTCGCACGGCTCATTCATGAAGCGCTCCAAATTGGCGATGGCCTCATGCATGTCCTCGACGTTGGGAGGGATGTATCGTGCATCGCGCAGCGAGCCTCCTCCGGGTCCGATCCAGTTCTGGGAGCGCCGGAACTCGCCAGGATTCTTTTCTTGTCCGCGTACGCCGCCCATAAGTACCTCGTGAACTTCTTTAAGAAGGCGTCCGCACAGCGGTATCTCCTGGAGGCGTGTCAAGGCGAACCGGGTGGCCTTCACATAGTTGATGACGTCGGAGATGTCCGCGTCTGCGCTGGCGTTCGCCTCTGGGTCTAATATGTCTTCCAACGTGCACTGGGTTCCCTCAATTTGAGATGAGAGCAATGCCTCCTTGCGCACATACATGGATATGAAGAGGTCTGCGTTGGGAACATATTGGGACAGGTCATCTAAGCGCTGGAGGGCTCGACTAGCCGAGACGAGGAGCGTCGCCATCTCGTCGCCCATCTGCAAGGGAGGAGAAGGAGGCAGCGCCGCTGGACGGAAAGAGCGGTACGTAGCTTCGCCCGATAGGTTTTCAACCAAGGTGCCAGAACGACCCACGATGCCCTCCTTTCTGAAATAAGAACTCAATCTTAAGGCCACTATTTCAGAAAGTCCATAGTTATTGAAATAAAAGCGAGTATGCGGCACTACATCGGGAAGCGCACCATGAGGTAGACGGCGGCAACCGCAACGGTCAGCAGCATGCAGGGGAAGCCGACGCGGAAGAACTGGGCGAAGGTGATCTCGTGGCCGTTTTGGGCGCTGATGTCGGAAAGCACGACGTTCGCGCTTGCGCCGATGATCGATCCGTTGCCACCCAAGCACGCGCCCAGCGACACGGCCCACCACAGAGGCGTCGTGTCCATGCCCGAGGCGCCTAAAGCCAGCAGAATGGGAATCATCGTGGCCACAAACGGGATGTTGTCCAGAAACGCCGACACGAGCGCCGAGCCGAACAGCAGCACGAGCATGGTGGCGAACACGCTGCCGCCGGTCAGCCCGATGAGTCCCTCGGCCAAAAGGGCGATAACGCCCGTTTCCGTTAGCGCGCCTACGATGACGAACAGTCCGGCGAAGAACGCGAGCGTCACCCATTCCACCTGGCCGAGCGCCTCTTCAATGCTCGTTCGCGAAATAAGCAGGATGAGCGCCGCTGCGCCCAGGGCGATGACGCACGATTCCAAACCCAGGTTGTCGTGGAGCACGAAGCCGATTACCACGAGCCCCGTCAGCACGATGCTCACGCGCAGAAGGCGGCGGTCTTTTATGTAGTCCGCAGGGGCAAGCGCCATTACGGCGTCGGCGTTGGTGTCGTTTTTCCGCAGACGCCGGCCGTACAGGAAGTAGAACATCACGAGAACGGCTATCAGGGCCAGAGCCGCCGCCGGGCCATCGTTCAGAAGAAAGTCCGAGAACGAAAGGTGCGCCGCCGAGCCGATCATGATGTTGGGTGGGTCGCCGATGAGCGTGGAGGTGCCGCCGATGTTCGATGCCATGATCTCGCCAAGGAAGTAGGGCACCGGATCGAGGTTCAACAGCCGGCACAGGGTAAGGGTGACCGGACCCATAAGCAGCACCGTGGTTACGTTGTCCAGAAACGCCGACAGGCAGGCCGTCAGCACCATGAGCAGCACCATAATGGGCCAGGGATGCCCTTTGGCGAGATGCGCGCAGCGGATGGCCAGGTACTCGAAGATGCCGGACTGCTTCACCACGGCTACGAACAGCATCATGCCCAAAAGCACGCCCAGGGTGTTGTAGTCCACATGGCTCATGGCCACGTCGAAGGACACGATGTGCAGGGCAAGCAGCAGCACGGCGCCGGCCAGCGCCACCAGGGCGCGGTTCACCTTCTCGGAAATAATGAGTCCGAGGGCGCCCAGGAACACTACGATGGCGACGATCTGCGCAGCAGTCACCGAACACCTCCGTTGTTGACGAAACGCTTGCGACCGGTTGGACGCAAGTGGCACTTGAATCTGGAATGGATTATAGGAGGGGCTGCGCGGCCTTCGGTATACTGGTCGTCATCGGAAAATCCGCGGAGAGGGAACTGTTACTCTCCAGATAAACGTTGAGGTGCGCATCATGGGTCTGAGATACACGCTGGCGAAGTCGGCCGGAGCCGTTTCTACGTGGGGCCTGCGCCATGTGGCCCATCGGCCTGCGGCCAATCTGCCGGGCAAGATCGCGCTCGCGATAGATCCCGTGCTGCTGGACGAGCTGCGCGGCAAGTGCACCGCCGGCTCGGTCATCACCGTGGGCACCAATGGGAAAACCTCCACGAACAACCTGCTGGCCGACGCTTTCGAGGCGGCCGGGCGCACCATTATCTGCAACCGCACCGGTGCGAATTTGGCGGCGGGCATTGCCTCGGCACTGCTGCAGCAGCCGCGGGCCCAGTGGGGTGTTTTCGAATGCGACGAGCTGTGGCTCGCCCACGTGCTGCCCCATCTGCGTTCGAACTACGTGTTGCTGCTGAACTTGTTCCGTGACCAGCTGGACCGCTGCGGGGAAATCGACCGCATTCAGACCTCCATCATCGGCGCTTTGGCCTCCTCGCCGGACACGGTGCTCGTGTACAACGCCGACGATCCGCTGTGCGCTCGCATTGCCGGCGAAGCGCCCAACCGCGCGATCGCCTTCGGGCTCTCCGAATCCATGGGGTTGCCCCAAAACACTGTGGCCGATGCCCAGATGTGCCAGAAGTGCGACGGCATGATTCGCTATCGCTTTCGTCAGTACGGCCAGCTTGGCGACTACTACTGCGAGCAGTGCGACTTCGCACGCCCGACGCTGGATTACGCCGGTGCCGACCTGCGTCTTTCCGCTGCTGGCGTTGCCATGAACGTGACAGGGCCCGATGGCGCCGTCCAAGCGCTCAGCACGCCCCAGGCCACGCCCTATGCCGCCTACAACGTGCTGGCCGCCTATGCGCTTTGCCAGCAGGCCGGGGTTCCCGCGGCCGACCTGCAGCGGGCCGTGAGCGCCTTCAACCCGCGCAACGGACGTCTGCAGCGCTACACCATCGATGGTCATCCGGTGCTGCTGAACCTGGCGAAGAATCCCACGGGCTTCAACCAGAACCTCAAGATTGTGGAGGCCGACGCCGATCCGAAGGTCGTGGCTTTCTTCATCAACGACAACGTGGCCGATGGCCGCGACATCTCCTGGATCTGGGATATCGATTTCGAAGAGCTCGCCGGCCAGCGCGACCTGCACGTCATTGCCGGCGGTTCGCGGGCAAACGATTTGCAAGTGCGCCTGAAGTACGCGGGCATCCAGGCGGCCATCGGCGATGTAGCCGACGCCTTCGCTTTGGCCCAGGGCCTGGCTGCCGACGACCCGGCGTGGGGCGACCGCGGCATCTACGCCATCGCCAACTACACGGCGCTGCCCCCGGTTCACGAGGCCCTGAACGCCATGGAGGCGGCCGGAGGCGTGAGCAACGCGGCTCCCAAGGCGCCGGCCGCGCCCCGTGCCCAGGGTGCGGGCGACCCGCTGTGCGCGGATGGGGAAGCCCCGGTGGTCATCGCCCATCTCATGCCCGACTTGCTGAACCTCTACGGCGACGGCGGCAACGTGCGCGTGCTCGAGCAGCGCCTGCGCTGGCGCGGTATTCCCGTGGAGGTGCGCCCGATTCCCTACGGCGCTGCGGCCGACCTGAATGCGGCCGACCTCGTTTTCATGGGCGGAGGCCCCGACCGCGAGCAGAAGCTCGCCAGCGAGCAGCTGCTTGCCATGCGCGACGATCTGGCCGCCTACGTGGAGGCCGACGGCCCCTTGCTCGCCATCTGCGGCGGCTACCAAATTCTCGGCAACCAGTGGCTGTGGGGCGACGAGCTGGTGGAGGGCCTCGGCATCATCGACATGGAAACCCGTCGTCCCGGCACGTCGGCCGATCGCCTCATCGACAACATGGTGCTTCAGTCGCCCCTGGCGACCCATCCTGTCGTGGGCTACGAGAACCATGCCGGCCGCACGTATCTCGGTGCGGGCGTGGAAGGCTTCGGGCGCATCGTGTCTTCCTGCGGCCACGGCAACAACGACGACGATCGCGTGGAAGGCGCTCGCTACAAAAATGTCGTGGGCACCTATTCCCACGGGCCTTTGCTTTCCAAGAATCCCGAGGTGGCCGATTGGCTGCTGGCCCGCGCCCTCGAGCGTCGCGCTGCCCGCCTGGGCCAGGAAGCGCCCGCAACCCTCGCCCCGCTTCGCGACGACGAGGAGCTTGCCGCCAACGCGCATATGGTCAAGCGCCTGTCCTAGAGAAACGAGTTTCCAAATCCTGACATTCCCGCTTGGCGCATCCGTGGCGAAGTTGTGGACAATCTGCCGCTTCCCTGTGGCTTTTCACTGGTAATAGGGGCTCTTTTGTTGCGCCGTTCAACGGTTGTTTGACAAAATGTTACTTCAAATTGTGAATCGAAGTCCGTGGCCGAGGCGTCGCGGAAGGTGAACCATGAAAGCGAGACCGTCCAGGATGGCCGAAACCCCAGGCAAGAACAACCCCCGCGCCCAGCATGCTTCGCAGCCGGTGGGGAAGTCCAACAATCCCAGGCATTCGCAGCCCGTCGGCACGAACAATCCGCGCAACTCCCAGTCGGTGGAGAAGAAGTCCAACAACCCGCGCCATTCGCAGCCGGTGGGCTCGAACAACCCGCGCCATTCGCAGCCGGTGGGCACCAACAACCCGCGCCACTCCCAGCCGCTGCCCAAGCAGCCGGCCCTTGAGGGCACGGTGGCCGATGCGATGCCGATGCTGCCGCCTCTGGCCGAGCCCAATCCCTACTCCCGTGGTGCTACGGGCGACGATTACGCCAAGGACCGCCGCCGCAAGAAGCGCAAGCACATTCTGCTTGGTGTGCTGGCCTTCGTGCTCGTGGGCATTCTCGGCGCCACCGGTGCGGCTTGGGCTTATATCTCCGGCATCGATCGGGAGATGAACGAAGATATCACCCCCGAGGTCGTGGAGGCCCTGGAGGCCCCGGCCGAGTACGACGGCGGCACGTTCTACATGCTGCTCATGGGCACCGACAAGTCGGCCAAGCGCGAGCAATCGGCCCAGTACGCGGGCGATACGTTCCGTTCCGACTCTATGATTCTCGCCCGTGTCGACCCGCAGAACAAAAAGGTCACTATGGTCTCGATGCATCGCGACACCGAGATTGAAATTGAGGGCTACGGCCTGCAGAAGCTGAACGCCTCCTACGCCATTGGCGGCCCGGCTTTGGCTATCAAGACGGTGTCGCAAATGGCCGGCGTGCCCATTTCCCATTACGCGGAGATCAACTTCGACGGCTTCGAGGACGTCGTGGATGCCCTCGGTGGCGTGGAAGTGGACGTCCCCATGGAGATTAACGACAAGGAGGCCGGCGGCCATGTGGACGCGGGGCTGCAGACCTTGACGGGCAAAGAGGCGCTCATCTTGTGCCGTTCCCGCCACTCCTACGATGAGTACGGCGACGGCGACCGCTATCGCGCCGCCAACCAGCGTTTGGTGCTGGGAGCCATCGCGAAGAAGATTCTCGCGTCCGACCCGGCCACCATGGCCAACACCATCAGCACGCTTTCCCAGTACATCACCACCGACTTCAAGGTGGGCGACATTGTGGCGCTGGCCACCTCCATGCAGGGCATCGACCCGGCCAAGGACATTTACTCCGCCATGGAGCCGACCATCAGCGAGTACAAGAACGACACCTGGTACGAGCAGCTGGACGTGACTGCGTGGAATGCCATGATGGGCCGCGTGCGCGAGGGCTTGCCGCCTACGGAGGCCGACGAGATTGACGAGCTGAACGGCACGGTGCTCGCGAGCGTGGGCGACGGCGCCGGTGCGGCCAGCGACAGCGAGGGTATCCAGAGCGGCACTTCGCCGCGCCAGACCTTCGGCGAGACGCGCACGGGCATCGTCACTATCAAGAACGGCAACGGCATCAACGGCGTGGGCGCCGAGGCTCTCGAGCGCATCAAGCCGCTGGGCTACACCGCCGACGCCTCCAACGCCAACAGCTTCAGCTACGAGGAAACGGTGGTCGTGTTCGATACGCCCGACCAGCGCGTCTATGCCGAGGAGCTCATCGACGCTCTGGGTTGCGGTCGCGCCGTGCAGAACACCGACGGCGAGTACATCTACGACGGCGACTTCCTCATCCTCATCGGTTCCGACTGGCGCTAGGCCAGCGGAGCGGAGGCGGGCGCTCAGCCTGTATGCGACGCGCCTAGCGCGTCCGACCAGCGCAAGCGCTCGGTACCCAAGCGCGCAACCCTCACGCGGAGCCCTACGGGGCTCCGTTCATTTATGGTAGGGCTCCCCGCGAGAGATTTTGAAGGCACGGTAGATCTGCTCCAGCAGCACGACGCGGGCCAGGTTATGGGGAAGGGTGATGGGGCCGAAGGAGAAGGTCTCGTCGGCTCGGGCGCGCACGGCATCGCTGACGCCGTCGGAGCCGCCGATGATGAAAGCAAGGTCGCTCTCGCCGCACAGGGCGAGGTCGTCCAGATGCTGGGAAAAGTCCACGCTGGAGCGCTGCTTGCCCTCGATGGCCATGAGGATGGCCCGGGCGCTTTCGGGCACTGCGGCCAGAATCCCCTCGCCTTCGCGTTCCCGCGCCGCTTCTATGCCGCCCGCGCGGGCAGGGTCCACATCGGGAATTTCGGCCACGGTTACCTTTGTATAGGGCCGCAGTCGCTTCAGATACTCGTCGCAGGCGGCCGTCCAGAACTTCTCCTTCAGCTTCCCCACCGCAACGATCGTTATCCTAATCAAGATCGAGTTCCAGTCCGACGGGGCAGTGGTCGGAGCCCTCCACGTCGTCGAAGATGCTGGCGGCCACGACGTGGTCGGCCAACGCCTCGCTCACGAAGAAGTAGTCGATGCGCCACCCCGCGTTGGTTGAGCGGGCGCGGTATCGATAGCTCCACCAGCTGTAGCGACCCGTCTCGTCGGGATGCAGCAGACGGAAGGTGTCCACGAACCCGGCGTCAATCAGCTCGTCCAGCTTGCCCCGCTCTTCGTCGGAAAAGCCCGAGGCGCCTCGGTTCGGGCCCGGGTTCTTCAGGTCGATATCCTCGTGGGCCACGTTGAAGTCGCCGCACATGACCACCGGCTTCGGGTCGGTCTTCTCGCCGCTGGGCAAAACGCCCTCTTCCAGTCCCTTGCAAAACTCGCGGAAGGCATCGTCCCATTCCATGCGGTGGTCGATGCGCGCCAGCTCCATCTGAGAGTTCGGCGTATACACGTTCACGAACCAGAACTGGGGAAACTCGCAGGCCACGATGCGTCCCTCGGCGTCCAGATACTCGTTGCCCAGGCCGTGCAGCACGTGCAGCGGCTCTTCGCGGGTGAACACCGCCGTGCCGGAATAGCCCTTCTTCTCGGCGGCGCTCCAGTATTGGTGATAGCCCGGCAGATCAAGCTCCACTTGCCCCACCTGGCATTTCGTCTCCTGTATGGCGAAAATGTCCGCTCCGAAGGCGTCGAACACTTCCAGGAAGTTCTTCTTCAGCGCGGCGCGAATGCCGTTCACATTCCACGAAACAAAGCGCATGGGTCTCCTTCGGGCTGCCTCGGTCATCTTGATGTGCATAGTTTGGCTTAAAAAGTGCGATTCTTTGACCTCGGAAGACGAATTTCTGCGATTTTCCCGTCATACATAGACGTTTTCCCAGGTGGTGTATTACGTTTGCGGTCTAATTGCTCCGTCTAGGTCAAAGAATCGTCAATTCCAAGCCACTTTTTGCTTTTCGCTTCGAAATACCACGCGTCTGCTTTATATGGGCTGCCAGACATAAGAGGGCGCCGAACCTGTAGGGAGGCGCGTGCGGAAAGGCGCGCTATTCGGCGGGCTTGTAGGTGACCTCGGCCGGGGCGGGCAGCTCGGCGGCGCAGTGCGAGCAACGGGTGGCGCCCACGTTGACTTCTTCCAGGCAGAACGGGCAGATGGGCGGCTGCTCCACGAGCTCTTCGCCGTTCTTGTTGCGCTTGAGGTGCTTCTTGCCGCCGTCCTTCATCTTGTTGAAGGCCTTCACCATCATGAACACGACCCACGCAACAATAAGGAAGTTGATGATGGCGCTGATGAACGCCCCGAAGTCGATGCCGTTTTCGGTGCCCGGCACGGGAATGGTGAGCCCCGCCACATCGGTGCCGTTGCCGCCGGTGATGAGCTTGATGAAGGGGTTGATGATGTTGTCGGTCAGCGACGTGACGATGGCAGTGAACGCGCCGCCGATGATGATGCCGACAGCCATATCGATCACGTTGCCGCGGTTGATGAACTCCTTGAATTCGGAGACGAGGTTCTTCATGGTCGATCCCTTCCCGTGGGTTGCCTTTGGTCTTGCTATTATCGCGCTAAGCGGCGACGTGCCAGAGGCGTCGTGATAACATGGCGAAAACCGTTTGCAAGGAGTTGCGAAACTGTGGATAGAAACAAGATCGAAGAAGGCGTACGCCTGATTTTGGAGGGCGTGGGCGAGGACCCCAACCGCGAGGGCCTGCTGGAAACCCCGGCTCGCGTGGCCCGCATGTACGAGGAAGTGCTCGGCGGTCTGGAAGAAGACCCCGCGCGCCATTTCGACGTGACTTTTGATGAGGGCCACGAGGAAATCGTGCTGGTGGGCGACATCCCCTTCTACAGTATGTGCGAGCATCACTTGGCGCCGTTTTTCGGGAAGGCCCACGTGGCCTATGTGCCCGGCGCCGATGGACGCATCTGCGGCATTTCCAAGCTGGCACGTC
This sequence comes from Adlercreutzia shanghongiae, assembly GCF_035830635.1. Classification (NCBI taxonomy): domain Bacteria; kingdom Bacillati; phylum Actinomycetota; class Coriobacteriia; order Eggerthellales; family Eggerthellaceae; genus Adlercreutzia; species Adlercreutzia shanghongiae. The sequence goes on from NZ_JAYMFI010000028.1 coordinate 13,429, forward strand.
TGGTGGACGGGTTCGCCAAGCGTCCCCAGGTGCAGGAGCGTCTGACGGGTCAGGTCGCCGACACGCTTATGGAGGCACTGCAGCCGGCCGGCGCCATCGTCGTGCTGGAAGCCGAGCACATGTGCATGTCGATGCGGGGCGTGAAAAAGCCTGGCTCGAAAACGACCACCCGCGCGGTGCGCGGTTGCTTCGAGACCGACCCGGCTGCCCGCGCTGAGGCGCTGTCCCTCATTTTCCGGAAGTAACCTGTTCCATTTCAAGCGAGCACGGCGGCCGGAAACGCGCCGCAGCGGCTCACGACCAGAAAGAAGGATCCTATGAAGTGCGTCATCTCTGTTCTCGGCAAGGACCGTTCCGGCGTTGTGGCTGCCATCGCCACCACGCTCGCCGATTGCGGCGCCAACATCGACGACATCTCCCAGACCATCCTCGGCGAGGGCCGCATGTTCTCCATGACCATGATGGTCTCGCTCGCCCCTGAGGTGGCCGATTTCAACACGGTGCAGGAGCGCCTCGCCGCCGATGGCGAAACCCTGGGCATGCAGGTCATCATCCAGCGCGAGGACGTCTTCCAGGCCATGTACGAGATTTAGGCGACGCTTTGGTGCTCGTGTGAGCCCAGGCTGGAACTTGAAAACCAAGACAGGAAAGGCGGGAAGGCGTCGGCTTTCCCGCCTTTCTCCATCTGAGGACCGTGCGATTGCGGTGCGGCTGCGCGGTAGTTTCTAGCGGGGGCGGTGAGCCTCTCCCCAGGTGCACATCTGGTCGAGCACTTCCATGAGGGACGCCCCCAGATCGGTCAGCGAGTACTCCACCTTCGGGGGAATCCGCGGGTATTCGGTGCGCGCGATAAGGCCGTCGCGTTCCAGCTCCTTCAGGTTCACCGAGAGCGTTTTATCTGAGATACGTCCCAGGTAGCGGCGCATTTCGTTGAAGCGCACGGGCTCGTATTCCATCAGGCAGTAGAGAATCACCATCTTGTGCTTTCCCTGGATGAGGGAGAGGGTGTAGCTGTATCCCGTTTGGGAGAAGTCGGCCTCGGCAATTGGAAGATTCCCCATCGCTTCACTTTCCTTAGAGATAGTACCTGGCAAATAAGCCAGTACTAGCAATCGCTTTGGCGCTATACGATACTCGAAGCGAGCAGAAAAGCAAGTGCTGTCGAAAGGAAGCGAACATGAAGAAGGATTTGGGTGCTGCCGGCGAGCTTTTCCCACAGTCGGTGTTCATCGTGGCCAGCTATGACGAGGCGGGTGTGCCCAATGCTATGAACGTGGCGTGGGGCGGCGAGTGCACGCGCCACGAGATCGCCATCAACATCGGCGACCACAAGACCACCGAGAACATCCTGGCCAAGGGCGCCTTCACCGTGGCTCCGGCCGACGTGGCCCATGTGGTGGAGGCCGACTACTTCGGCATGGCCACCGGGCGCACGGTGAACAAGGCCGAGAAGTCGGGGCTGACGTTTGTACCCTCGGCTCATGTGGATGCGCCGGTGATCGAGGAGTTCCCGCTGACCATGGAGTGCGTCGTGCGCGACGTGCAGGACTGGGGCGGCGAGAAGCGCTTCATCGGCGAGATCGTGAACACGCGTGTCGACGAGTCCATTCTCGACGAGGAGGGCCGCGTCGACTTCGCCCGCATGCGCCCGATCGTGTACGATTCCACGCGCCGCATCTACCGCGTGGTCGGCGAGGAAGTGGGCGGCGCTTGGGACGCCGGCAAGCCGCTAATGTAGCGCACTGCCGCGACAATGTGGTAGCGCAGTAGCGCGGCGGCGAGGCAATGCGGTGGTGCGGCATCGCCTCGTGAAGGTGCCCGTTTCGGCGATGGCTTCCTCGTTTTTTTGGGCGGGTACGAACAAAAAAGCACATTTTCCAAACTATCGTGCGTGCGGATTGAACGATTGATAGCTTGTTCTTGAGAAAGTACCAGGTCAGTAAGGTACCCACTAATTCATTTCAGTCGCTCTTCGCTGGCTGGAATGGAAAATGTGCTTTTTTGGAAGTAGTTTTTTGGAAAATGTGCTTTTTCGCACGCTCAGATTTTCGAAGCGTCCCATTCTGACCATTATTACACGATTTCCAAAATTGAGCCCATAACTGAGGTCCCGGTAAGCTGGATTGGGGTCTCGGTGCGTCGGACTGAGGCTCCGGCAAGTTGGCCGCAAAAATGCCGCTACATCATCTGGCAGTGCATCGTGAGGTCTCGCTATCCCTGTATCCGGCGCTACAGCTCCTTGAGGCGGCGCAGCAGCTCCTGCTGGTTGTGCACGTTCATCTTGCGATGAATGCGCGCGATATGGGTGCGCGCCGTGTTGAGCGAGATGACCTCGGTTTCGGCAATGGCCGCAGCGTTCATGCCCTGAGCGAGAAAGAGCAAAATCTCGCCCTCACGCTTCGTGAGGTCGAACTTCTCGGCGGCTTGAGCGCAGCGTTTGGCGGTTTCCTCGTCTTCGAAGCGCTTGGGCGAGAGTTTCTTCTCGAGTCCCCAGACAAGCCCGGCGCGGCGATCGTCTCCGACCCAGAAGGTGCCCGCGACAAGCAAGGCGAAGGCAAGAACGGTGAGCACGTTGTAGAACAGCGCATTCAACGGCAGGGACACCTTCAGCACATCGCCCGCTACCACACCGCACATAATAAAGGGCACTGCCAGCAACACCGCGGCGATGGCTGTTCGCATGAAGCCCCAGCCGATTTTGCGCGCTACGGCCAAAGTTGCCAGAAGGTAAAACGCCAGGTAAGTATCCATGGCGCATTGGGCGAAGCCGATGGAGATGAAAGTGAAGCCACTGTTGGCGAAGGGCAGCAGCAAAAAACTCAGCATAGTGAGGGGAAAGATGGCGGCGCGCACCCTGGGCCAAATCCTCTCCGTCCGATCGCCCCGGGCGAATACGAAGTAGAAGACCAAACTCGCAGCGACAGATCCCAGATAGCAGGGTAGAAGCTTGTCGTGGCCAATGGGAATGACCCCGCTAGCCAGCGCATGGGTCATGCCAAACACGAACCAGTAGGCGCCCACATGCAGCACGAGCGGCGCGGGAATGCGGAAGCAGCCGGCGTCGTCGGGCGTTTTGGCGACAGGTCCTGCGTCACCGCAACCAGGGGCGTTCCAGGCGAGAAGGAGTCCTCCGCCGAGGAGCAGCAAGTGCAGGGCCATACGCAAGCTGAGGAAGGGTGCAGCCATGGTTATGGCCCAGACAAGGCTTTCCAACAGGCCGTAGAGGCCGACGGAAAGAGCGATAAGCACGCCCGCTTGAGACAGGGGCAGCGAAGCCAAGGCACGCACAAGGAAGAAGAGCATGACGAAAAAGGAGGCACTGATTAGCAGCTGTGCGATGATGACCAGCGCCGCCTCGTGCAGGAAAACCGCACCATAAAACAGAAGGCTCAGCACGCCCTGGGCGATGGCGAGTCCGGTAATCCATCCCCGTATGTTTCGCCGCCAAGAAACGCGCAGGACCGCAACAATCACGCAGGCAAGTAGGGCACCGAGGTAGCAGGCCACGCAGCTCTCCACCTGATTGAAGTAATTAGGCAAGAAGAGGAATCCCTCATCGTGGTAGAGGTTCCACCACGCGAAGTAGGTGCCGATAGCTGCGGCAATCAGCGGCGTGCGTCCCAGGGCGGCGAGGAGCGAGCCTGCTGCCCCTTGGGCCGAACGTTCTTCCGTCTCTCTGCTCATGCGCATCCTCTCCCTCGATTTCCGCATTATAGCGAAGGGCCGCGTCATGCGGGCTGCACGGGAGCTGTCCAAAAGACCCTAGAAGGCAAAATACTCAACAAATGAGTACGCTGACACTGCCTCTACCTGGGCTTTGATGCGCAAATGATGACGCGTCGCCCACGGCTTCCCGCGATACTGAAACGCGTCTGATCGGAGGTTTGGAAGGCCTCCGTCCCATTGGAGAAGGAGGAAATCATGAGATTTTCGACACGCGGGAAAACCGAGGGTGGTGAGAAGCGCATCGGTCGCAAATTTGTGCTGTCGATGGCCGTATGCCTGCTTGCCCTTGCGGTATGTCTTGTGGCCTGTGCGCCTTCGCCGGCGCCACAGGGCGCCGATGCGGGCAGCGCGCCCATGGCGGACACCGGCGATGACGCCGACGAGGGCACGTCGTTCTCGACGGCGGCAGACTTCACGGACGTGTCCACGGGCATGTTCCCCGACATTCAGCGGAACGCCGAGTTCCAGAATGCGGGTAATCGCGGATGCGCGGCCTGCCACGATGATCTGTTCACGCTGGACAAGAACAACGGGACCTTCGTGCACATCACCAATCAGGTGGGCATGAAGAAGGGTACCTACAACGGCGATTGCGCTGTCTGTCATTTCCAGAAAATGGGTACGGCGGGCAACATCATGTCCGAGAACCTGCATGTGCGCCACTACAGCAGCCCTGAGTTCGTGAACGCCAACGGCAACTGCTGGAGCTGCCATGTGACCGACACCGACGAGAACGGCAACATCGTCATGAAGCTGTTCGAGGACATCAAGTACGACATGCGCTTTGGCGGCTATCCCAACGAGGACGAGACCGACATCCACTGGCTCGAGCGTCACGGTTGGGATGAGGGCACCTTCACCGGCGTGATCCGCGAGGCTGAGCCCAAGCTCGATGTGCAGGTCGATCAGGCGACGAGCTCCGAGGAGGACGAGTTCAACATTTTGAACTTCGAGCGCATCGACGGCAATGACGTGTATGCGGAAATCGAGAAGTCGGTCAGCGACGGCAGTTACCGCTTTACCGTTGAGGGCGTCGGAAAGCCTGGCGAGTACACGCTGGACGATCTGAAGGCCATGCCCCAGACGGAGTTCACGGCGGCTCAGTACTGCTATGTGGCCGGCTACAACACCGCGATGTTCGACAACATGCCCATGAAGGGCGTGAAGCTGTCCGACTTCATCGAGGCTGTGGGCGGCGTCGATGCGGGCGCGAACACCATCACGCCGATTGCCGTTGACGGATGGACGGCCATCTACCCCGAGGGCGCCACCGATCTGCAGTCTTATATCGACAACGATGCCGTGATCGTGCTTGAGCGCTACGGCCACGACCTCAACATCGCCCAGGGCGGTCCGGTCGAGATCTTCGTACCCGGCACCGGTGGCACGGCCACGGTCAAGAACCTTGTGGGCATTAAGTTCAGCAAGACTGACAATCCGCCTCGTTACAGCGACATCGCCACGCCTTCCATCGAAGCCGGTGCCCTTATCAATATGAACACCTCGTGGTTCGACAACGACGGCGTGCAGGGCAAGGTGGGCCAGCCGCTGACTCTGGAGGGCGCTGCCTGGGGCTGGACCTTCGGAGATGATTGCAATTACGAAGTGGACAAGATCCTCTTCTCCCTGGACTACGGTCAGAACTGGGTGGAGGTGGATTCTCCGGACGATTTCGATCCCTACCAGTGGACTCATTACACCATGACGTGGACGCCCGAGAAGGCCGGCACCTACATTGCCAAGGCCAAGGCTGTGAGCAAGACCGGTGTCGAGCAGGGCGTGGATGCCAGCATCATCATCCAGGTGAGCGAGTAGGAAAGGAGAGCATTGTGACTAAGACGAAGACTATCGGTGCGGCGGCGAGCAGCTTGCTTCTTCTGAGCTCCGCGGCGCTGGCGGCAGCTCCGGCTGTCATGGATATCACGGCTGATGCGGCGCCGGCCGGTGCCGTTGAGCGGGCTGCGGAGGCCAAGGCGGCCGAAACGGCTGGCGTGCAGGAAGTTGTCGGCCAGTTCAGCTACGACCAGGGCGTGGTGACCTCCAACGAGACCATCGCGTCGGTGTTCGCCAAGGCGGCGGCCACCCTGTGCCAGACGACGGCTGACGGCTACGGCGTCTACGCGGCCCAGGCTATTCAGGTATCCGTTGCCGGCGTTCCGGCTATGGAGGCCACCGTGGCCGAGATGGCCGAAGACGAGGGCACCGACTCGTACATCATCGGATGCTCGTGCGCCTCGAACGTCCCCGGCGGCGGCGCCATCGCCAACGCCGAGGTGTCGGGCGTGTCTTTGGCCTCGCTGGCGGCTATGGTCGCCTAACACCGTCGGCAAGCGCTTCGGCGCTGGCTGATAACCTGGACGGCCCCGCGCACTCCCCGCGGGGCCGTCCCTTTTTGTTTCTTGGTCAAAAGCAGATGACCTGGGTAAACGTTATATCCCCCTCTTTAGGTATACCTTTCTCTCGGCCCGTTGCCCACAATGGCGGCCATATGCGGCCCTGAAGACGGGAGGAGGTGGCTTTCGGTTTGCAAGCGAGGCCGCGCGTCTGAAATGCTATCGAGAGAGAAGAAAGAGGGGTGGAAATGTTGAAGCATTATTCATCTTGCAAAGGGCGCTTGTCGAAGAAGGCCGCCCTCGCCCTGACGGTCGCCCTGGCAGCTTGCCTGGGACTGGCGGCCCTGAGCGCATGCAGCCCCCAACCGTCTGCGACCTCGTCGTCGGATGGCGGCTCCGCACCTGAGAGCGCGGCGGTCGAAACGGAAGGCTCGGCGTCCTCTGTGGCGGCGATGAACCCCACGGGCACCAGTGCCGGACTGTTGCCGGCTAACGAATACAACGAGGCCTTTATCAACGCCGGGAGCCGCGGCTGCAACACGTGCCATGGCGATTTGGGCGCCCTGATGGAAAACTCCGGGCTCGATCACATTAAGATCGAGGGCGAGTACGGAAAGCCCGTCACCATCGCCGACTGCCTGCCGTGCCATCGTCAGCATTGGGTCGGGTCGGGCCCCTACTACGGCGACATGCTCCACGAGCGCCATTACTCCAGCGATTCGTTTACCGGCAACTGCTGGAGCTGCCATGCCCAGGACTCCTCTGGAGAGGTGGGCGAGTACCAGTGGGAGCTGTGGGACGAGTACAAGTACACTGCATCTCTGGGTGGCTTCCCGGACGACTACTACGATGAGCGCGTGCAGAACTGGCTGAAGCAGCGCGGTGCCAGCACAACGGGCACCATGAGCAACGTCGCCCTCGACTCCGAGCCGAACCTGCAGGTGGAGCTCTCCCAGGAGGTGAAGGACGAGGAGGATCTGTTCGTCCTGAACAACTACGGCACCTTCGAAGTGGACGCGAGCCAGTGGGCCCTGAATGTGACGGGCGTTGCGAATGAGCGCAGCTTCACGCTGGAAGATCTGAAGGCCATGCCCCAGACCGAGATGACGGTGACCCAGGTCTGCTTCACGTCGGCCATCAATTCGCCGTTCGCCGGCAACATCCCCGTGAAGGGCGTGCTGCTCTCCGACATCATCGAGGCATGTGGCGGTTTGACGGACGGAACGAACGCCTTCGCGCTCGCCGGTGCCGACGGGTGGGCCACGGCCTATGCCATTAACCTCATGACCGACAATAACGCCATGATCGCCCTCGAGTACTTCGGCCACGAGCTGACGGCCGACCAGGGCTACCCTGCCACCCTCGTTATTCCCGGCGAGCCGGGCGCTCCGTGGGTGAAGCACATTGTGTCTCTGGGGGGCTTGCAGTGGGAGGCCGATAAGCTCATCAACTCCTATGCGGCCAATTCTGACGGCATCACCAGCCATAAGGTGAACTCTGCCTGGTTCCAGAACGACGGCGTGCAGGCCAAGGTGGGGCAGCCGCTGGAGCTGACGGGCTATGGCTTCGCATGGAGCGGCACCGACTTCGTCGCGCCTCTTGCCACGCTGAGCATCAGCTTCGACTATGGCGACACCTGGACCGACGTGTCCATCCCTGCCGATGCCGATCCGTATCAGTGGTCCACGTTCGCCGCCACCTGGACGCCGCAGGCCCCGGGCACCTACGTCGCGTGGCTCAAGGCCACCAATGCCGACGGCTACGAGCAGGAAACCCCCGCGGGTCTGTTCATCGTGGTGGAAGAGTAGAGGAGGAAGGCACATGAACTCGAAGATCAAGTTAGTCGGCTCGGCAGTGGGCGCCATGGCCCTGCTGACTCCGGCTGTGGCCGCGGCTCTTCCCGTGGAAGCCCAGGCCGTCGATGTGTCTGCGGTGGTCGCGCCTGCGACTGACATGGAGACCGCTGCCCCGGCTGCTGTGCCCGTGCAGGGCACCTTCAGCTACGACCAGAACGCCACCACTTCGACCCAGGCTATAGCCGAGGTGTTCAACAAGGCCGCCACCGCTCTGTGCGCGGGCTTGCCCCAGTACGAAGTGGATGCCCAGGGCCGCGCCATTTGCGTGAAGTCGCCGGGTGCGGCCTTCTCGGCCACGGTAGAGGATATGGTTGGGGAAGAGGGCGCTTCCAACTACGTCATCGGCTGCTCGTGCGCGTCGAACGGCCCTGGCGGCGGCGCCGTCATGAACGCCGACGTGTCCGGTGTGACCCTGGCCGCGTTGGCAGCTATGGCCCAGGCCTAGCTTCAGGCGCGCCTCAAGTCCAGGCAGGAAGCCGACCGTTTAAGCGGCGGCTTCCTGCCTGCTATAATTTCCAGGGCAAAGGAGGGCTTGTGGGGGATATCGACGTACGGAAGATCATGGCCGCAGCCTGCGCGGGCTTCGGCATCGTCCTGGCGTGCTCGCCGCTTTCCTCCGCTGTGGAGGTGCTCGTATCGTTGGGGCTTCTGACCACGGGTATTGGGGGCTGGGTCGATCAGGCGGTGTTCGCGGTCTTCTTCATCGCGTCAATGGGGATCCTTGGAGCGCGCGGGCGGTCGGGGCTTCGCTTGGCGGCTGAAAGCGGTCCTGGCACCATTGCGACGCTCCTGTTGATCGAGGGTGGCATTGTCCTTGTCGGCGCAGCTGAGCTCTTCAGCGGCGAGCGGCTGGCAGTGGATGTCGTTCTGACGCTCGGTGCGGCTCTGCGCGGGGTGGGCGTGTGCATTCTCCTTGCCGCGTGGATGGAGCTGTTCGCCCTGCTCTCGCCTTACGTGCGCCATTTCGGCACCTCTCTTACAGCTGCGTTGGGCTTCTCGGCCGTGCTTGCGCTTTGCCTCGGCGCCCTCGCTGTCGCATCGAGTGGGGCGGTTGTAGCGGCGATGGCGGTACTCCCCGTTGCCGATGTGGTCTTGCTGCGATGGTGCGCCTCCCCGCTGTCAGCTCAGCTGCAGGAGCGCTCGTATCCCAAGGGGCGGGTCAACATGCCCGCTCCCACCTTGCTTATCATCGGGTCGTTCGGCGTGTCCCTGGGCGGAACGTGGGTGGTCGTCTTCGCCGTTCCCAATTCCATGACGGCACTCTGCACGTGCCTGGGCTTTCTCGCGGCGAGCGCCGCGCTTATGGTGGTGACGCGCACGGTGGCCCGAAGTCGCGAGTACTCCTTCGGTATGCTCTTGCGCACCGCGACGTTTGTCTCGGCGGCGGCTTTTCTCGCTCTTCCCGTTCTGTGGCCCTCCTGGCCCGATGCCGCTGTCTTTGTCATGGGCTGCGCTTGGGCCGTGCAGGTGTTCGCCTTTGCCTTCATGCCCGTTCAGATGATTGAGAAGCTGCCGGTGGGGCCTATGAGCCTGATGGCCGCGGGCTCTCGGGCCCTTGGCGCCGGGGTGGTCGTGGCGTCTATCGTGGGCGGAGCGGTGGTGGCGGCGTTCGGGCCGACGACGCGCGCCCTTGCCGCAGTCTCCCTCATCGTGTGCCTGCAGCTTCTTCTGTCCGCCATGCTTATGCCGCCGCGGGCCATGGATGCGAGCGCCTTGGGCATCCACTCGTACATGGAGCGCGAGACTCCCTTGGAGCGCCTGCAGCGCCGCTGCCGAGAGGTGGCCGGCCGCTGCGGCCTGACCGACCGCGAGGCCGAGGTGATGCTCCTTTTGGCCCAGGGCCTGAGCCGGGCTCGCATTGCCGAGGAGCTGGTGGTGTCCGGCGAGACGGTGAAGACCCACATCAAGCACATCTACGAGAAGCTGGGCGTTCACAGCCTGCGGGAGATGACCACACTCATAGAAACGGGAAAGCGCACCGAGGACGAGGCCGCCGACCAGCGCCTCCCCCATTAGGGGGAGGGCCCCGAACGTGGCAAATCCCGCCTCCTAGGTATGGCGCGAGAGCGGGCGGTGCAGTTCAATCCTCCGTGCCGGCGGGCGGCGAGCCGCTCGCCGGCATTCCGGCTCCTTGCCGAGGGAAGGGAGCTTCGGTACAGGCAAAAAGGAGGAAAGAACTCATGTCAAAGTCAACATCATTGAGCCGTCGCGGATTTTTGGGACTCGCCGGCGCGGGCGCGCTGGGCGCAGCGGGCCTGGTCACCGTGGCGGGGTGCTCGCCGGCGGCCGACGGGGCCGCTTCGGGGAATGCGGAGCTTGCCGCCACGGCAACGAGCGAGGCCGATCCCATCGAGCCGGCGGCAGTTCCGGATGCGTGGGACGAGGAGGCGGACGTCGTGGTCGTCGGCACCGGCGGCGGCTTGGTGGGCGCCGCCTACGCGGCGAGCGTCGGCAAGAAGGTCGTCGTGCTGGAGAAGTCGGCATCGTGGGGTGGCAGCTCCAAGGAAACGGACATCTTCTCGGTTATGGGAACCCAAACCCAGCAGGCTATCTACAACGCCCTCGCCGAGCAGATGGAGGCTGCGGGCCAGACTGAGGCCGCCGCTCAATTCGCCCAGTTCGGGTCCCTCGACCCGCAGATGCTGCGCGCCCAGTGGAAGAGCACGTTCTACACTAAGCCCAACGGAGGCGATACCGGGGAGCTGCCCACCGGCGAGGAGGGCCCGCGCGCTTGCGCCGCCGTGCAGCCCATGCTGGACACGCTCGTGCAGTGCATTCCCGATTCGGTCGACTTCATGGCCGAGATCGGTGTTCCGTGGGGTCCGGTGACCCAGGAGGGCCCGGCGGGTTATCTGGCCGGCGTGTGCCCGGAGGGGTCTGAGGCTGGCGGCATCGTCGCCCGCGCCAACTACGACGCCTTCGAGGCTGTGTACGACTACTGCGTCGAAAAGGGCGTCATCTTCCACTTCAACACCCCCGCCACGGCGCTCATCGCCGATAACGGCGCCATCGTGGGCGTTCAGGCCGAGGGCGAGGTTGGAGCGGTCCGCGCGGGCGATGGCGTGATTCTCGCCACGGGCGGCATGACCTTCAACGAGGACCTTATGCGCGAGTACTGCCCGCACGTGGCGCATCGCTGCATGAATTCCACCACCGCCACCTCGGATACCGGCGACGGCATCCGCATGGGCCTCGGCGCGGGCGGCGTCATCTCGGGTTACGACTCCGCCTTCATTTTCGATGGCGGCGTGGATTGCGGCAGCTGGGGCCGGTACCTGTACAAGGGCGACGTGCAGTTCGCCCGCCAGCCGTGGATGCTGGTGAACATCAAGGGCGATCGCGTGCCCTACTACCCGGTGACCACCCTCGGCTTTACGAAGCAGGCGGGCATTCACATGCAGAACCCCGGCGCGTGCAGCTACGTGGTGGCCGACTCCCATTACGACGAGATCATCAAGCGCTGGAACGAGGAAGGCACCAACCAGCTGATCTGCCGCAACCCCATTACGCGCGAGCGTTGGGCCGAGGCCGGGGATAACGTGGAGCGCATCGGCGGCATGACCGACGAGGACTATACCATCGGCATGCAGGAGGCCATCGACGGCGGCTGGCTCATCGAGGCCGACACCATCGAGGAGCTTGCCGAGGGTCTGGGATTTGCGCCCGACGTGCTGGCCGAGGCGGTGGAGAACTGGAACGCGATGTGCGACTCCGGCGTGGACGAGCTGTACAGCTATGCGCCGGAGTGGCTGAACAAGGTGCAGGACCCGCCGTTCTACGGCATGAAGGTGGGTGGCACCGTGCTGGGCACCATGTGCGGCCTGACGGTGAACCCCGGCATGCAGGTGCTCGACGAGCGGGCCCAGCCCATTGCCGGTCTGTACGCAGCCGGATGCACCATCGGCGGTCTCGGTGGCGACGCCACCTACGGCGATTGCCGCAACCCGGGCGGCGGCGTGGCCATGAGCTGCGGCACGGCCTACCAGGCCGCCAAGACCATCTGCGGCTAAGCGCCATTCCCTGTGGCGGTGCGGCTGCGGTCGCACCGCCTTTCTAGAGCGGGTCGCCGCCCCGGGTTCCCCTCCCTCGGGGCCGGCGACCCAAGATGCCGCCTTGCGCTTGCCGAAGGCGGCGACCCGATGTTCGAGGCAAGGAGAGCCTGTGCATGAGATGGCGGTTGTGACGAGCATCCTCGACGCCGTGTGCGAGCGCGCGCGAGAAGAGGGGGCTGCCAGGGTTGTGTCCATCGACCTGCGCATCGGCGAGATGCGCGACATCCACGCGTCCCTGCTGCAGAAGTACTTCGACTTCTTCGCGCGCGGCACCCTGGCCGAAGGAGTCGAGGTGACGATGGAGATGGTGCCCCTGCGCTTTCGGTGCGACGTGTGCGGCCGCCGCTACGACTACGACTTCGACGAGGGCGCCCCCACATGCGATGAGCACCCCGGGGCGAGTGTGACGGTTGTTTCAGGAACCGAGCTGGTCATCGAGAAGATAGGAGTGATGTGAATGGCAAGGGTCAACCAGTACAAACGGCTCGTCGAGGCGCTCGATAACGTGTCCACGGGCTTCCCCTCGTTTCTCGGCATCGAGCGAATGGGGCTGAAGAAGATATTCACCGAAGAAGATGCCAAGGTGTTCGCCGACATGATCCCGCGCGAGTACCAGACGCCGGCGCAGTTCGCGGCCAAAAACGGCAGCGACGAGAAGTGGGCTTCGGAAAAGCTCTACGATATGAGCAAGCGGGGGCTCATATTCCGACGTCGCACCGAGGCGGGCGAGGGCTGCTACGAGTACTGCCAGTTTCCCTTCGCGTTCGGCCTCATCGAGTTCCAGGGCGCGGGTAATCCCGACAAGAGCTACCTGCCCTACATGGGTGCCTACGCGGGTCTTTCCAAGTACGGCGAGGGACTCGGCGCCACGATGCCCATGTACCGCAGCGTCCCCTTCCGCAAGGAAATGGTGATCGACAACAAGGTGCTGCCCTACGACGACATCGAGGAGGTGCTGGCGCGCCACGACCGCTTCGCCGTGGCCGTTTGCGTCTGCCGCGATATGCACGGAGACAAGGGATGCAACCATCCCCGCGAGACCTGCATCATTACCGACGACATGGCTGATTTCTACGTTGAGAACGAGATGGGGCGTGCCATATCGCGGGAGGAGGCTCGGTCGATTCTTTTGTCGGGAGAGGAGGACGGGCGCGTTATCCAGATCACCAATTCGAAGAACGCGGAGAACATCTGCAGCTGCTGTGCCTGCGGTTGTGCCATGATGAAGATCGCCGGTCGCTTCACCCAGCCTGCGGGGAAGCACTGGGGCAACTACCATGTCGTCGTGAAGGACGGGGACGCTTGCGTCGGCTGCGGGAAGTGCGTCGGTGCCTGCGGGTTCAACGTGCTCAGCCTGGCCGATGGAAAGGTGTCGGTGCCCGAGGATCTTTTCGGGTGCATGGGCTGCGGCCGATGCGTGTTCGAGTGCAAGACGGGCGCCATCAAGCTCGCCCAGAAGCCCGAGTCGGAGCTCTACGAGCCGCCAGAGGACCTGATTGCCGCTCACAACGCCTGGCATGAGATGAAGGTCGAGCGCCGCGCGGCCAAGTAGGGCGAACCTATCGGTGGGGGCGGAGGGCAGTTCGCCTCCGGCATCGCCTTCCATCCGCCCCGATGCGATACCGCTTGTCTGCCGAAGCGCGTCGATGGCCCCGCCAGCCTCCCCGGCGGGGCCATCGACGCGCTTTGACGTCTGCCCCCTCGTCAGATCGCGCGTCGGGCATTCCCGATAACCCGCTTAGGCCGAATGGTAAAATGCTTCCGCGAAAGTAAGCGAGGCGAGCGAGGCGGAGCATGACCCGAATTTACACGTGCAATGTGCCCATTGAGGCTGATGTGGTGGATGCGTTCTGCTGGCTGCAGAAGGGGTTCACCGACCAGTTCGTGTACTACGACAAGCAGCATCCGACGCGCTATCTGGGCCTGGGCCGCTGCATTGCGCTGCCCAGCTTGCGCGATGTGGAATACGAGTACGGCGAAGGCAGCCCGCTGCATGAAGTTGCGGCAGGGGGCGGAGAGGCGCCGGCCGCGAGCGCTGATGTGGATTGCGGCGCGACGACGGCGGCTGCCGGCGAGGCCGACCAGCCGCCGGTGTTTTTCTCGTTCAATCGTTTCGATGCCACCAACCCGGCCCCGGCTGACGAACTCATGGCGTCGTTTCCGCGCTTGCGTTTCATGCTGCCGGAAATCGTGCTCATCGAGAACGAGCGTGGACGCTTTCTGCAGGTGAACTCGCTGGGTCCGGTGTATCCCGGCCGCGTGGAGCGTTTCGTGCGCATGGTGGCCGCCGCCCCGCATCGCCAGGCGGTGACGATTCCGTTTACGCTCGAGCCCGATTCCCGCGAGGCTTGGGGCGTGGCCATGGAGGCGGCTCTAGGCGCCATTGAGGCTGGGCGCGTGAGCAAGGTCGTGCTGTCGCGCCGCAAGCGCCTGGTGGCGGAGCACCCCTTCTCTTCGAAGGACCTGCTCGTGAACCTCATCGACGGCGACGCGCGCGGCACGGTGCTCCTGTATCGCTACGCCGATGTGTTCTTCTGCGGCTGCACGCCCGAGCTTCTAGTACGCAAGCGGGGCGACGTCGTGGAATCCATGTGCCTGGCTGGCACGTGTCCGGCGGGCGCCACGCCCGAAGCGTCGACGGTGTTGGCCGAGGAACTCGTGGCCGACGGCAAGAACCGCGCCGAGCACGATTACGTGGTGCAGCTCATCCGCGGCGTGCTCGACCGCGTTTGCTACGACGTGGATGTGCCTGCGGTGCCGGGCATCATGACGCTTGCCCATGTGCAGCACCTCTACACGCCCGCCCGGGCCCGCGCGCTGGCCGGCGTGACGCTGTCCGAGCTGATGGAGGACCTGCATCCCACGCCCGCCGTGGCCGGAACGCCCGTGGGCGAGGCGAAGATGCTCCTGCGCTCCATCGAGACCTACAATCGGGGCTTTTACGCGGGGGCCTGCGGCTTTGTGGACGGTGCCGGCGATGGCGAATTCTCCGTGGCCCTGCGCACCGGCGTCTTCGATGGCGAGATGGGCTACGTCTATGGCGGCTGCGGCATCGTCGGCGAAAGCGACGTGCAAGCCGAATACGACGAGATCGACCTGAAGCTGCGCACCATTCTCTCTGCTTTCGGCGCGTAATACCCGCGTTCGACCTGCCGGCGCGGGTCTAGGGTTTGCGTCGCCGGCCCTCGCCCGCTTTCCGAAAACCATGCAAAAGTATGGTCTTCTGCTCCCAAACCATGCAGAAGTGCCCTCAACTTCGGTTTTTCGGGGAGCAGAGTATGCAAAAGTGCGGTTTGCGCCATGCCGTCGCGCTATCATGGATGCGATATCTTCGTGAAAGGAAGTTCCGATGCCCTTCAAGACGACTCATCAGCAGGATACGGCGCTGTTTGTGGCGGCTTTTTTCGATGAACTGGTGCGCTGGGGCGTGCGCGAGGTGGTGGTGAGCCCCGGCTCTCGTTCCACGGCTCTGGCCATGGCGGCCTACGAGCTTGAGCAACGCCGCCCGCAAGATCTGCGCGTTTATGTGGATATCGACGAGCGCGGCGCGGCCTTTCTCGGCCTGGGCCTGGCGAAGGCGAGCGGGCGTCCGGTGGCGCTTGTATGCACCTCGGGCACGGCATTGGCGAATTACTATCCGGCGGTTATCGAAGCGGAAACCTCACGCGTGCCGCTTATCGTGCTGTCCGGCGACCGTCCCCCGCAGCTGCAGGGCCTTGGCGCGCCGCAGACCACCGACCAGCTGAAAGCCTACGGCGATCATGTGCGTTCTTTCCGCGCCATGCCCACGCCGCGCGGCCGCGATCGCGATATTGCCTTTGTCCGCCAGGCTGCTCGCGAGGCGGTGCTTGCTGCCATGGGCCCCACAGCCTCGGTGGCTCCCTACGAGGAGCCAGCTTCCGTGAAGGAAAGCGCCCGCGGAAGCGCCGGAAACGGCGGTCGGAAAGGGACGGGAGTCGCGGCCGTCGCGGCCCCGATCGGCAAGCACGCAGCCGTTCCGGCCGACCCCGATGCCACCGTTGCGCTGCCCATGGACCCTTCAGCCACGGTGGTGTTGCCCGCGCCTTCTGCGCGGAACGATTCCGATGGTGCCGACGATTTCGCGGACGCCGCCGCAGGAAAGGGCGCCGCATCCTCCCAGCCCGTCTTCTACAACGAGGCCGGCGACATCGTGAACTACGACCCGACCGTGCAGGTGGCGTCTCGCGCCTGCATGCATCTGGCCGGCCCCGTGCACGTGAACTTCCCCTTCGACGCCCCGCTCAAGCCCGATTTCGCGGGCGCCGACCTGCAGGCTATGCAGCGTGCCGCCCGCGATTGCTTCGCCTTGGGCGCGCGCAACGTGAGCGCCGCCGCCAAAGACGGCCTTGCGCTGGACCTCGGTCCGCTGATCGGCCCCGACGGCACCATCTCCGCAGCCAATGTGGAAGCCATCGAGCGCCTGCTTTGGAAGCGTCCGACCGTGGTGGTGGCCGGCGAGGGCACCTGCGAAACGGTGGCCGAGGCCGAAGAGGTGCTCGCCTGGGCCCGCAAGTTGTCGCTGCCGGTGCTCGCCGACCCGCTTTCGGGTCTGCGCTCCATCGACGACCCGCTCATCATCGACAATTACGACAACCTTTGCGCGCGGCTCGATTGCCCCGTGCCCGAGGTGGTCATCCGCTTCGGCCGATATCCCATTTCGAAGAGCGCCTGCGCGCTGCTAGAGCGCACGCGCCCGATTTCCCTTGTCGTGGATGCCGCCGAAACCCGCGATTTCAATGCCGCTACCGACGTGTTCGTGGGCACCACGCCTCTCGGGTTCATCCGCAGCGGCTGGCACGCTGAAGGTCGCAAGGCCCAGCGCCGTTTCGCCGAATCTTGGGTGGCGGCCAACGACGAGGCGCGCCTGCGCATTCTCGCCGTGGAATGGGACGGCGTCACGGCTCACGATTCCGAGGCCGTCGAAGGCGCCTACGTGCGCTCGCTGCTCGAGCTCGCTCCGGAAGGCTCGTGCCTGTTCTCGGCGAACTCCATGAGCATCCGCGCTCTGGACACTTTCTACGTGAAGGACGGAAAACCCCTGGCCCTTATGGCGAACCGCGGCCAGAACGGCATCGACGGCGTGGTTTCTACTGCGGTCGGCGTTTCCCAACATTTCACCCAAACGACGTTCCTCACGGGCGACTTCACCATGCTTCACGACCTGAATGGCCTGGCGCTGCAGCGCGAGATGCTGCTGCAGCACGCCGACGGCGAGGCTCCGTCGCTCGTCATTGTGCTTCTGAACAACAACGGCGGCGCCATCTTCGACATGCTGCCTCAGGCGTCCGACGACCCTTATTTCGATCGCCTGTTCCTCGCGCCCCAGGACGTGCGCTTCACGGAAGCCGCCGCCGCCTTCGGCATCCCCTCGGCCAGCGTGCACACGGTGGGCGCCTTCCGCAGCGCCTACGAGCGCTTCCTCGGCACGCCGGGCATCAGCCTCATCGAGATCGCCCTGCCCCTGCGCGGCGTCCGCGACCGCTACGCGCCCTACCAGCGTTAATGGGGATCGTGCTTGGAAGTGGCGGATTGTCCCGCGGGTGCCGCGAGGCGTTTTGCGCCACAGCGGGGATTCGCCCGACTGCGAGAGCCTTAAGAGTGGACGGAGTGTTTCGAAAGAGGTGCGAGCTGTGGAGTCAAAACGACGTGCCGAAGCCTTAGCCCCCTGCATCTTTCTGCATGGCTTCGCACAGACGCCCGCTACCTGGGACACGGTGGCGAGTGTTTTGCGGGAACGCGGGCATCGCACGTATGCGATTGACTTGTACCGCCAGGCGGACCGAACGCTTCCCGAGCTATGCAGCTATGTAGCTGAGGCGGTTGAAAAAGTCGCCGAGGTTGAGGGCGCGCCCGTGCTCGTCGGCTACTCCATGGGCGGCCGCATTGCTGCTGAGACGCTGGTGCGCCACGGCTGCGAGGCGACGAGCGACGAGCGTCAAAGCCCCGCCGCCCCGCTGCCCCTGGCGGGTCTCGTTCTGGAAAGCGCCGGGCTTGGCCCCCGCGACGAGGCGGAACGTGCCTCTCTGGTCGACCGCAATGCTGCCTGGGCGCAGCGCCTTCGCGATGAGGGCGTGGAATCCTTCATGGACTGGTGGGAAACCCTGCCGCTGTTCGCCTCGCAGCAGTCCCTTTCCCCGGAGGCTCGTGCCGCTTTGCGCGCAGAACGCACGACCTATAGCGCCGATGAACTGGCCCACAGCCTCGAGGCCTGGGGCGCACACCACCAGTCACTTGAGTCCGAGACCCTCGCCGCTCTCGCCCGACTTCAGGAGCGCGACGTCGCCGTTCTCTATGTCGCCGGTTCCCTGGATGAGAAATATGCCGCCGTCACCCATAGGGTATCGGAAGCCGGGCTTCGGACAACGTTCATTTCTGACGCTATCCAAACGGCGCTCATCCCCAACGCGGGACATAACGGGCACATGGAACAGCCGCAATCATTCGCTTCTCTTTTGGCATCATGCATGGAGTCGCGCGAAGCCCCAAGCAGGTAGTCGGTAGCATGGAGTCGCGAGAAGGCCAGAGCGGACCGCTAGTCGGCGACTTGGAGTCGCGAGAAGTCCAAAACGGCCATATTTGCCGCAGCTCAGAGAAAACTGGGCAAATAATGCGGATATGGACATGCGGGAACCTTGTTTCTGCCAAATAAAGCGGGTATGGACACGATTCAGAGTCGCTCAGTGTCCATACCCCTTCTTTTTGGCATGAATTCTGGAGGCGATGGCAAATATTTCGCATTTGGACAAAGCTGCGATAGCAACGCGCCAATCTTGGAGGCCCGCAATGGCAGCTATCTCAGGATTGGGAAGCGCAGTGCAGAAAGCGTAGCGCAGAGGGCGCAATGAGGGAAGCGCAGCGCGGAAAGCGTAGCGCAGAGAGCGCAATGAGGGGAGTGCAGGGCGGAGGCCGTGGCGCAGAGAGCGCGTCGGATCAGGCTCGGAGGGTGCGACCGTGAAAGCATGGTGGGCCCGGCAAAGCGCGCCCCTTCTTGCCGCTGGGCTGGCGGGCTGGCGCAAGTTTGGCAAATATATGACTCGCAAACTCTCTTTATTGTGCTAAAGTGTCCGCCATGACGTTCGTTATGGGACATAAAAGCGGGATGGACGACGCGGCGCTCGCCGTGGCGAGTCAGCATATCGCCCAGCAGTCGCGCAGCGAGGCGGCTTGTGCCGTCATGAGCGCCCGCTGGGCCGAGCAGTCTCTCTGCAACGCCGTGGCCTGCGCGCTCATGAGCGCCCACAAGGCCGCGCAGTGTATCGCCGAGGCCGCCCGTGCCGTTGCCAGCCAGCACTTGGCCCAGCAGTCTCAGCGAGTCACCTTCCCCCAATTCGAGTTTCGATACCAATAGCACACGGGTTTTCGCCCGTGGCTATTTTTTTGTAGCCGCAGGCGAAAAGTCGTGTGCGCCTTGCGTGTCGGCTCTCGAGGCGAGGGTCGAAGGCGGAAGGGGAGCGCGCTTCCCTTCCCAGACGGCTGCGAACCCGCAGGGCCGGGCAGCCGTCGGAAGTATCCGCACGATGAGAGAAAGCAGAAGGAAATGATCGCGAAAATTCTCCTGGTAATCGCCTTTGTGGCCGTGGCGGTGGCCGTGGGCATCTACTGCCGCCGGCACACGGGCACCGTTGATGGCTTCATCCTGGGTGGCCGCAGCGTGGGTCCGTGGATGAGCGCCTTCGCCTACGGCACGAGCTACTTCTCTGCCGTGGTGTTCGTTGGCTACGCAGGCCAGTTCGGCTTCAAGTACGGCATCTCGGCCACCTGGGCTGGTATCGGCAACGCCATCCTGGGCAGCTTGCTCGCCTGGTGGGTCTTAGGTCCGCGCACCCGCGAGATGACCCATCGCCTGAAGGCCTCCACCATGCCCGAGTTCTTCGGCAAGCGCTACGATTCCCGCGCGCTGCGCATCGCGGCGGCGGCCATCATCTTCGTGTTCCTCATCCCGTATACCGCGAGCGTGTATAACGGCCTGTCGCGCCTGTTCGGCATGGCCTTCGCGCTGCCCTACGATGCGTGCGTCATCGGTATGGCGGTGGTCACCTGCATCTACGTGGTGCTCGGCGGGTACATGGCCACGGTCATGAACGACTTCATCCAGGGCATCGTTATGCTCTTGGGCATCATAGCCGTCATCGTGGCGGTCATTCTGAACAACGGCGGCTTCTCCGAGGCCATCGTGTCGCTGTCGCAGATTCCCGCCGAGGGAAGCGCTATGCAGGGGCCCTTCGTCAGCTTCTTCGGCCCCGACCTGTTCAACCTGCTCGGCGTGGTCATCCTTACGTCGCTGGGCACCTGGGGCCTGCCGCAGATGGTGCAGAAGTTCTACGCCATCAAGACCGGTCCGGCCATCAAGCAGGGCGCCATCATCTCCACCATTTTCGCCTTCGTGGTGGCTGGCGGCTCCTACTTCCTCGGCGGCTTCGGGCGCCTCTACGAGGGCCAGATCGAGTACGCCGCCAACGGCACGCCGGTATACGACTCCATCATCCCCACCATGCTGTCAACCCTGCCCGATGTGCTCATCGGTCTGGTTATCGTGCTGGTGCTGTCCGCTTCCATGTCCACCCTGTCGTCGCTGGTGCTGACCTCGTCGTCCACGCTGACCATCGACTTCATCAAGGGCAACCTCATCAAGGACATGTCCGAGAAGAAGCAGCTGTTGTGGATGCGCGGCCTGCTCGTGGTGTTCATCGCCATCTCGGCGGTTATCGCGCTGTTCCAGTACCACTCCAGCGTGGTGTTCATCGCCCAGCTCATGGGCTACTCGTGGGGCGCGCTGGCCGGCTCGTTCCTCGGCCCCTTCCTGTGGGGTCTGTACAGCGGGCGCATCTCGAAGGCATCGGTGTGGTGCTCGTTCGCCGTGGGCGTGGGGCTCACCGCTGTGAACATGGGCCTGGCGCTGTCGGGCGGCGTGCCGCTCATCGCGAGCCCCATCAACTGCGGAGCGCTGTGCATGATCATCTCGCTGGTGATCGTGCCGGCGGTGAGCCTGTTTACCCCGGCGGTGCCCTTCCAGATTAAGCCGCCTTCGCCCGAAAGCGCCATCGACCGCGAGTACGATCGCGAGGTGGAGCAGGAGATGCTGGAAAGCGCCAACGCGGGAGCCGCTGCCGACGTGTAGGGCGGCACATCGCTGGACTTCTCTTGTCATAAGCAAGAATGCCGGGCCTTTGGGCTCGGCATTCTTGCTTATGCGCTCAAAACATCCCCGTTCGCAGGGGATTTCATGACCAACTCGGATATACTTTACGAGTCTTACACCAGCAGGCCGGGAGCAGGGCACCTTGGAAGCGCTTGCAAGTTTTACGCTCCGAAGGCGGGAACAGGCGCTTTCCGCGTGTCATGCCCCCGGCCCCCTCAGGAAGGAAGGTCATGGAAGGGTTCGAACTTATCGCCACGGGGCTGTGGTCCATCGTGCCGCCGATTCTGGCACTGGCGCTCGCCCTCATCACGAAGGAGGTGTACTCCTCGCTGACCATCGGCGTGTTCACGGGCATGATTATTTACCAGTTCACCCTGAATGGAGCCGGCGGCGAGCAGCTCATCGCCTCGTTCACCATGGTGCCCCAAATGATGGCCGAGCAAATAGCCGGCAACGGGGCGCTGCTCTTGTTCCTTGCGCTCTTGGGGGCACTCACCGTGGTCATAGCCACGGCCGGTGGCTCCCGTGCCTATGCCGAGTGGGTCACCACCCGCGTGAAGAGCGCCCGCGCCGCGTCCGTCCTGACGGCAATGCTCGGCATCATCATCTTCGTGGACGACTACTTCAACTGCCTTACCGTGGGCGCGGTCATGCGCCCCGTGACGGACAAGTTCCGCGTCAGCCACGAGAAGCTCGCCTGGATCATCGACTCCACGGCGGCCCCGGTCTGCATCATCGCGCCGGTGTCCTCGTGGGCCGTGGCCGTGGGCGGCTATATGGGCGAGGACGGCTTCAACACCTTTGTGGCCTCCATCCCCTATAACTTCTACGCCCTGCTCACCATCTTCTTCGTCTTCTTCATGCTGTTCTTGGGCAAGGACTTCGGCCCCATGGCGGCAGCCCAGGACGAGGCCGACGGCCGCATCCCCGCCGAGGGCTCGGCGCTTGAGGCCGTGTCTCTCGCGCGCATTGCCGACAAGGCTCAGGTCGATCTGGAAGGCGCGCCCAACATCCCCACGGTGGTCACCGAGGAGGGCGACATCGACGACGCCGCATCGGGCGCCATCGAGGAGTATAAGGGCCTGAACATCTCCGAGCGCGGCACCATTTGGGATTTGGTCGTGCCCATTCTCGTGCTCATCGTGTTCTCCATCCTGGGCATGATGTACATGGGCGGCTTCTTCAGCGGCGTCGACTTCGCCACGGCTGTGGGCGAGAACCCGGTCATGGGCCTGTGCATCGGCGCGTGCGTGGCGCTGGTATGCACCGCCATTATGTTCCTGCCGCGCAAGCTCATGAACCTCGGCGGTTTCGTGGAGGCCATGTCGGAGGGCGTGCGCTCTATGATCGGCGCCATCATGATTCTGGTGCTGGCCTGGTCGCTCGGCGGCTGCTGCCGCTACCTGCTCGGCACCGGCGAGTTCGTGTCCGGATTCCTGAACGGCCTGGGCATAGGGCTCGACTTCCTGCCGGCGGTCATCTTCCTGGTGGCGGCGTTCATCGGCTTCTCCATGGGCACCAGCTGGGGCACCATCGCCCTCATCCTGCCCATCATCATCGGCGTGTTCGATGCGGCCGACCCGCTGTTCCTCGTGGCCGTGGGCTCGGCGCTGGCCGGTGCAGTGTACGGCGATCACATCTCGCCCATCTCCGATACCACCATCCTGTCCTCGGCGGGTGCGAAGTGCAACCATCTGCGCCACGTGGCCACGCAGATTCCCTACGCCACGCTGGTCATGGTCGTGTGCTTCATCGGCTACCTCGTCGCAGGCTTCACGAAAAGCCCCTGGATCTCTTTGGCTCTCGGCGTGGTGCTCATCGTGGTGGCCGTGCTGGTGCTCGCGAAGATGGAGGCTGCGAAGAAGGCTGCTTCGAAGACCGCTGCGGAATAAGGCGCCAGATTCGGCATGTTCTGCCAACAACGAACCTGCTGATATCAGCAAGCGAAGGGACCCCGATTGTTCGGGGTCCCTTCTGCGTTTGCGATCTGATCTGACGTCGCCCGTGCGTGAACCGCCGCGGGGACGGCCTTGAGCTGCCCGCGCGCGGATGCGCCTCTTAGGCCGCGGCCGCCGATTCGGCGAGCAAGCGCTGGCTCTCGGCGATAAGGCGTCCGGCTAAAAACTCCTTGCCCATCTTCCCATCGCGCGAGGCATCGAGCAGCATCTGCAGCGTGATGCTGTCGAAGTAGGCGTCGTAGCCGGAAAGAACCAGGTCGTAGGCTTGCTTGATGCCCTGAACCATGGAAGCGCCGGCGCGGTCCTTGCGGCGGGCGCGCGTGGTGTCCTTGGCGTCGTCGTCAAGGGCGTTCACAACCTGCAACAGCGTGATCTTCGAGGGCTCGTCGGCCAAACGGTATCCGCCATGCTTGCCGGGCCGTGCCTCGATGATGCCGGCGTTGCGCAAAAGCTGCGCGAGCTGAATGAGGTAATCACGGGGAATCGACATGTCCTGGGCGATATCTTTCGACGAGCAGGTTTGCCCCTGCGCGGCCAGGTACAAGACGGCGCGCAGTCCATAATCAGTCGATGCTTTGAGTTGCACTGCAGCCTCCTTACATTTCGACGCCTGCAGGCCTGCAGCAGGTGCTCCATCGACGCGAACGGACGGCTCGTGCCGACGTTGCGTCACCTGCAAGCGTGCCGGGGGCGGTCTTCTCTTTGCCTCCCGACACTTGCAGTATGTCCCCCTAGGTCTCCAAATACAAGGGATGTACCAAACGATGAGCGCACCGATTCGCTTACGTAAACCCGCTGTTGAATTCGGCGCGCTTAAGCCAGCCCCATTACCTGCATTACGAGCAGCGCCACCGTGAGGGCGGCCACCACGCCGACGGTGGCCCACAAAAGCACTTTCGACACGCGTCCCGAACGGTATTCGCCCATGATGTACTTGTCAGCGGAAATGATGGCCATAAGCGCCAGCAGAATGGGCAGGATCACGCCGTTGACGAACTGGGCCGTGAGCATCATGCCGAGCAGGTTGACATCGGGGATGAGCACGACCACCGCCGAAAACGCGATAACGAAGGTGAAGATGGACTTGAACGTGGGGGCCTCGCGCCACTTGAAGGAGACACCCGCCTCCCAGCCGAAGGCCTCGCAGATGACGAAGGCCGTGGTGAGCGGCAGAGCGCAGGCCGCCAGAAACGACGCGGCGATGAGGCCCACGGCGAAGAGCGCCTCGGCATAGGGGCCCGCGAAGGGCGCGAGCGCCGCGGCGGCGTCGGCGGCCGAGTCAATGGTGATGCCGGCGGGGAAGAGCACCGCGCCGGTGGTGACGATGATGAACCAGGCCACCACGCAGGCGGCGATGGTACCAGACACGGCGTCGGCCTTCTGGGAGAACAAGTCTTTGGGGGTGAGGC
The DNA here is from genome assembly GCF_035830635.1 of Adlercreutzia shanghongiae. Lineage (NCBI taxonomy): Bacteria > Bacillati > Actinomycetota > Coriobacteriia > Eggerthellales > Eggerthellaceae > Adlercreutzia > Adlercreutzia shanghongiae. The sequence goes on from NZ_JAYMFI010000028.1 coordinate 37,923, forward strand.
CCTTCTCCACGACGTTGCTCTGGGAAAAGAACATCATCCAGGGGGCGATGGTGGTGCCGATCATGGCGATGACCAGCGAGATGAAGCTCACGTCGCCGACGAACGTGGGCACCACCGTGTCATGCAATGCCTCGTCCCAGTTCGGCTGGGCGAGAAACGCCGCCACCACGTAGGTGAGAAACACGAGCGACAGGCCGAGAAACACTCGCTGCACCCGCTTGTAGGAGCCGCCTACCACCAAAAGCCACACGCCCAGGGCCGCCAGAGGCACGGAAAGGTACTTCGACACACCAAACATCTCCATGCCCGAGGCGATGCCGGCGAACTCGGAGAAGGTGGTGGCCACGTTGCCCACGAGCAGGGCCAACATGGCGAAAGCAGCGATGCGGATGCCGAAGCGCTCGCGGATGAGCGCGGCGAAGCCCTTGCCCGTAACGGCGCCCATGCGCCCGGCCGTAGTCTCCACCACGGCCAGCAGCACGCACATGATGGGGATGACCCACAAGGTGCCGAAGCCGAAGTTGGCGCCGGCGGTGGAGTAGGTGGAAATGCCGCCGGCGTCGTTGCCGGCCATGGCGGTCACAATGCCCGGGCCCATGGCGGCCAGAAGCAGCATCAGCTTCGACGGCTTCTTCGCAGCGCTGACGCCGACCTGCTCGCCCTCGGGAACGCCGGTCTCGGCAATTTCCTCGGCGGCAAGGCTGCGCTCGCGCAGCTCGGCGCTGGGGTGCACGGTGTCGTGGGCCTCGCCTTTGGTGAAGGCCTTGGGGCGCACGGTGCGCATGCCCTGGTTTCCGCTCGTCTTCTTCGCGTTCATGGCGAGCCCCTAGTAGTGCAGGCCGCCGAGATGCAGCGTGCCGGCCAGCTGCAGCAAGATGATCGAGTACAGGAACAGGCCTATGAGCACCGCCACGGTGATGCCCGCGATGGAAAGCGCGCTCATCTTTGTCTTGTCGCTGGACACGTCGTCCTCGATGGCGTCCCAGGCGTCATCGGTGGTCACGATGCCGAGCAGGGTGCCGTGCTCGTCCACCACGGGCATGGCGGGAATATCGTACTTGAAGATGTCGGCCGCCACGTCTTCCTCTTCCTCGGAGGGCAGGCAGCTGATGATGTCGTCGAACATGATGTCGCCCATGAGGCGGTCGGCGTTGAAGAGCACCAGCGTGCGCAGGGAGTTCACGCCTAAAAGCTTGCCGTACTCGTCGGTCACGTACACGTAGTGCACGGTGGGGTGGTCCTCGGGCAGCGCGCGCAGTACCTCGATGGTATCGCCCACGGTGGCCGTTCTCGGCACGGCCACGAACTGGGTTGTCATCATGCCTCCGGCGGTGCCGTCCTTGTAGCCCAGAAGGCGCCGAATCTCGGCGGCGTCCTCCACGCCCATGAGGCGCAGAAGCGTCTCGGCCTTCTCGTAGGGAAGGTCACGCACGATGTCGGCTGCGTCGTCTGGGTCCATGTTGCCGATGAGCTCGGCGGCCCGCGCATCATCCAAGTCGTCGATGAACTCGGCCTGGTACTCGTCCTCCATCTCGGAGATGGCCTCGGTGGCCTGGGCGTCGTCCAGGTGCGCGAAGACGCTGGCGCGCTGCTGGGGGTCCAGCTGCTCCAAGATGTCGGCCACGTCGGCGGGATGCAGCTCGTCCAGGCGGCGGTGAGTCACCGATAGCTGCACCTCGGACAGGTCGCGGTCCAGAAGGTCCATGTAGTTCCAGGCAATCAGCTGCTCGTCCACCTTCTTATGGAAGAGCTTCGCCACGTTCACCACGGCCTTCTCCAGCAGCGGGTGCAGCCCGCGCAGAATGCCGCGCACGCCCACCTCGGCGCCGAGCAGGCGCAGCTGCGTGCCCGACTGCGACAGCTTCAGGTCGTTCACGCGCACGACCTTGAGTCCCTGGGTGTCCACGATCTGACGATCCATGAGGTCGCGGGCCAGCAGCACCTCGTCGGGCTGCAGGTAGCTGAAGCGGATGTCATGGGCGTCCACCGACAGCGTGATGCCGTCCTCGTCGAAGGTGTCCACGTACTTGCGCCACGAGATCATGAAGGGCACGCGCCCGGGACCTTGGAAGGCCAGGCTCGTAATGCGCGGGAAGACCTCGCCGGTGGAAATAGCCAGGTCAGATATGGTGCCGAGGCGCTCGCCCGTGGCATCAACCACCGGCTCGCCGATCATTTGAGAGAGATAGAGCATACTTGTTCCTCCGTGCAGCGGGCGCGCATCGCGGTGGCAGGGCCTGCGCCGGGTTTGGGCGCGAAGCGGATTTGTCAGCGTGCGAAGATGCGCGTACAGCAGTCGTCTCTTCCGACTACTGCCACGAAGGAAGAAGCCGGAAGCTTACATACTGTGAGGTTTCGATTTTCGAACCTTCACGGCGTTCCTTTCATTCCGGCCTATAGAAAAAAATAACCGCGTGAAGCGGTTTCTGCTGGTAAAAGTGGTGCGCCGTGAGGGATTCGAACCCCCGACGTACTGATTCGTAGTCAGTCCCTCTATCCAGCTGAGGTAACGGCGCACTTCAAAACAGCAACGACTATTAAACCATCACCCCTAAGGCTTGTCAACGACAATTTTCAACTTTTTTGAAAGTGCATGACTGAGCGGGCGAATGGCCCCGAATCGAGCGTCGCCGTTCGCCGCGGGGGTGGCGATGCCCCCGATGCGGCACGGCGGCTGCGGCAGGGGCGCGGTACAATAGCCGAATACCGCAAGAGGCCCGCTTTCGAGGGAGGAGCCCCTATGGCTATGGAAATTGACGAGGCCGTCATCCGCGTGGACAACCACGCCGACATCGACGGCACCGAGCCCATTGAGATCAGCGACGACGAGGCCTTCCGCGTGCGCCTCTATGAGAACTTCTACCAGGTAAACGCCATCGACCCCGAGCATTACCGCACCCACGACGTGAAGCGCGGCCTGCGCAATGCCGACGGCACGGGCGTGCTGGCGGGCATGACGAACGTGTCTAACGTGCACGGCTATGTGGTGTCCGACGGCGAGAAGATGCCGGCCGAGGGCTCGCTGCGCCTGCGCGGTTACGACATCTACGACCTGCTGGGCGACCTGGACCCGTCGCGCCGCTTCGCCTTCGAGGAGGTGGCCTACCTGCTGCTCATGGGCGAGCTGCCTACCCGAGAGCGCCTCGACCGCTTCGTGGAAGTGATCGATTCCCAGCGCGAGCTGCCCGACGGATTCACGGCCAGCACCCTTATGGTTGACACCTCGCCCGACCTCATGAACATGATGGCGCGCTCCATCCTGCGCCTGTACGCCGCCGACGAGTGCGCCGAGGACCGCTCGCCCGGCCACGAGATTCACACGGCGCTGTCGCTCATCAGCCGCCTGCCGCGCATCATGGTGCTGGCCTACTACGCCAAGCGCGCGGCGTTCCACCACGACTCCATGATCATGCACCGCTTCGTGCCGGGGCAGTCCACGGCCGAGACCATCCTCTCCATGCTACGCCCCGACCGCGCTTTCACGCCGGAGGAGGCGCGCATGCTGGACATCATGCTGTGCCTGCACGCCGAGCACGGCGGCGGCAACAACTCCAGCTTCACCACGCGCGTGCTGTCGTCGTCCGACACCGATCCCTATTCCACCTATGCGGCGGCCTTCGGGTCGCTGAAAGGCCATCGCCACGGCGGCGCCAACCACCAGGTGCGCGCCATGCAGGCGGAAATCAAGCAGAACGTGAAGAACTGGGAAGACGACGACGAGGTGGCAGCCTATCTGGCGAAGATCGTGAACAAGCAGGCTTACGACGGCACGGGGCTCGTGTACGGCATGGGGCACGCGGTGTACACGCTAAGCGACCCGCGCGCGGTTATCGGCAAGCGCTTCGCCGAGCAGCTGGCCGCTGGCACCGAATACGAGGCCGAGCTGAACCTGCTGAAATCCATCGAGCGTTTGACGCCGGAGGTGTTCGCCCGCGAGAAGGGCTCCACCAAGGAACTGTGCGCGAACGTGGACATGTACTCGGGCTTCATCTACTCCATGATGGGCATCCCGGAAGATTTGTTCACGCCGCTGTTCGCCTGCGCCCGCATGGCCGGCTGGGCCGCGCACCGCTTCGAGGAGATTGCCGCCGGCAAGCGCATCATCCGCCCCGCCTACAAGAACACCGTCCGCGGTACCAAACCATATGTGCCGATTGAGCGGCGGTAGGGAAAGGGTTTGCGCTGCGAAAGTGAAGAGGTTGCGAGCTGAGCGCTAGCTCACCTGCTCTTTTCTGGAGGACGCCCGCCTGAAGCGACAAACGTTTCGGGCAGGCGTTTTTTGCGTCAGCTACAGCTTCTCTGCATAGATATTCCAGCGAACACGGGTTGGCGTTGATGATGGCTGCAATCGGGAATAAAAAATATGGATAAGTGTACCGAAACTATCCCACATAGTGTAATACGATTGCGCCGTACCTGTTCTTGGAGAAATACTGATCGACTTGCATATAAAAGCCCCTATACTGTGAAACGCCAGGTGCAAGGAAAACAAAAAGAGCCCCGAAGGGCTCTTGGATGAGTCAAATTGCCGCCTACGCGGCGCCCGAAGGCATTTAAGACTAAGTCTTTATTTTGACTCGCAGTGACATCTTGACTGGTATCAAGACGCTAAGCACTTTAGCACAGACGCGCTTGGAAGGAAAGCCATGAATTTGAGGAATGCGGGCGAATACAACATCGGGCTTGATATCGGTACCGGTTCGGTTGGATGGTCGGTAACTGACGAGGACGGCAACCTCCTTCATTTTAAGGGAAAGCCAACGTGGGGAAGTCGCATTTTCCCCAGTGCCGAGCCTGCTTCTGAGGCGCGCATGCATCGCGGTCAACGTCGCCGCTACGCTCGCCGCCGCTGGCGCCTGGATCTTCTTGAATCGCTGTTCCAGCTAGAAGTTTCCGCAGTTGATCCCGATTTTTTTACCCGGTTGCGCCAAACGCATTTACTCAAGGAGGACAGAGATCCACAATTCGCTGATTTTGCTGGAATGATTTTTCCCCAGGCTGAATTGTCCGAGAGGGATTATTACAAGAAGTTTCCGACCGTCTACCATCTTCGCCAATGGCTGATGAAGACTGACGAGAGAGCAGATATTCGCCTCGTCTATCTTGCCCTACATAATATCGTGAAGCACCGTGGCAATTTCTTGCAGCAAGAAAACGAGGGGCTTACCTCGCAAAATTCGAGTGTCAAAAACTCGGTCGATCGTTTTTGCTACGAGTTACAGTGCTACTGCGATGCCCTCGATGTTCCTTGCGATGCGCAGAATGCAGTTGATGATGTAGTCGCAATCTTGGGGGACACGGCATCATCGAAGTCTGGCTTGCAAGAAAAGGTTTCGGGCAAGCTAGGTATTGAGGAGGGCGGCCTGCTCGACAAACCGGCGGCGAAGAGGTTGTCCAAGGCGTTGGCCTCGGCGCTTGTGGGCCTTAAGGCTGATATGGCTCACATCTTCTTTGTGGGCGAGGAGGCGCCTGAAGGTGTTGCAACGGGCATTTACCTATCGAACGATGAGCAGGTTGAAACTTTTGAGATGGTGCTGCCTGACGAGGGAAGGGCGCTATTCGAGGCAATGCAGGCGGTGTATTCCTCGTATGTGCTGCAGGAAATCCTGAGCAGTAAGCCCGGTGAGGGTATCTCGGCCAACAAAGTGGAAGACTGCAATCGATATGGCGAGGATTTGCGCTTACTGAAGTCCCTCGTCAAGCAATATGCCCCCGAGAAATATGACGGCTTTTTCCGAGGAGCGTTTTGTGCTCCCACGTCCCTTCATCCCCAAAAGCATGTTTACGACAAGTACGGGAAGGACCAGATCAAGGGCTATACACGCTACAACGAGATTCGAAAGACGAAGTATGAGGACTTCAAGAAGGAAGTCGAGGCGCTTTTCAAGGGGACTGCGGCAGTAGACGATCCTCGGTATCTTGCCATGATGGAGCGGTTTGGCTCGGAGAGGTTTCTCCGTAGGCTTAAAACGAGCGATAACGGCGCTATTCCCTTCCAACTCCATCTGGAAGAAATGCGGGCCATAATCGACAACCAAGCGAAGTTCTATCCGTTCTTGAAGCAAGAGCGGGCGAAGTTGGAGTCGCTTGTTTCGTTCCGCATCCCTTACTACGTGGGTCCTCTTACCAAGAAAAATGCGCGCAAGGCCGCAGATGGTAAGCTTCGCTTCGCCTGGGTTGAGCGGCAGGAAGGGAAGGAGGACGAGCGAATCTACCCCTGGAATTGGGAGGAGATTGTCGACAAAGATCGTAGTGCGACGGCCTTCATCCAACGAATGACAAGCACTTGCACGTACCTGCACGGCGAGCCGGTGCTGCCCAAATGCTCGTTAATCTATGAAGAGTACTGCGTGTTGAACGAGTTGAATGGGGCAAAGTTAACGCAGGACGGTGATCGAGAGCATCGGCTCGATTACAAAGATCGCACTGAAGCAGTTGAACAACTCTTTAGGCGCGGCCGTGTGACCTATAAAAAGATGGAAGAATGGCTCCGGAAGCGCGGCGTAAGCAATCCCCACGTGTTTGGCGGCCAGGGAGAGGCGGGCTTCGAGTCGAAGATGAGCTCGTACATCTTTTTCGCGAAAGACATTTTTAACGTTGACGAGATTCCCGTGTCCGATTACCCCATGATTGAGGAGATAATTCTCTGGAGCACTCTCTTCGAGGATAGGAGCATTTTCCGCGAAAAACTCAAGCGGAATTATGGTGACCGTCTTACCGATGAACAGATTAAGAAGATCGTGCGCAAGCGCTTTGCCGGATGGGGAAAGCTTTCGAAAAAATTGCTGTGCGAAGTGAAAGCAGAGACGGACTGCGGGCCGCGCTCGATAATGGATGTGCTTCGTGAGGGAAACCCCAACAGCGATAAGCCGTCACGCGCCATGGTGCTCATGGAGATTCTCCATGATGATGACTTGGGATTTGAAAAACTCATCGATACCCGAAACAGGGAGCATATGTCCGATGTGGGAATGTCGCTTGAGGAGCTTCCCGGTTCGCCAGCTTTGCGCAGGAGCGTGAACCAAGCATTAAGCATCGTGGATGAGATTGCGGGTATTGCAGGACATGCTCCGACGAACATTTTTATTGAGGTTACCCGTGACGAAGACCCGCGAAAGAAAGGTTCGCGTACGAAGCGACGCTACGATGATTTGAAAGAAAAACTCGCAGCGCTTAAACAGGAGGCGCCCGAATGGTGGAGCTCAAACGTGAGTCGAGAGCTGGCGGATTGCGCTAAAGCCAATGCGGATCTTAGCGAGAAGCTGACGTTGTATTTTATGCAGGGCGGCAAATCTCTTTACTCGGGAAAGCCCCTCGAAATTGAGCGTCTTTCCGAATATCAAGTGGATCATATTATTCCGCAGACGTATATCAAAGACGATAGCTTTGAGAACAAGGCGCTGGTACTTTCGTCTGAGAACCAAAGCAAGTCCGACCAGCTTTTGCTGAGCGAGGATGTGCGCAGGAAAATGAGGTCCTATTGGGGTGCGCTGCATGACGCGAAGCTCATCGGCGATAAGAAGTATCGTAACTTGCTTCGAGATAGCATTTTGGAACAGCAGATGAAGGGGTTCATTGCGCGGCAGCTCGTGGAGACTTCTCAGATACTGAAAGTAGTGCAGAACCTTTTAAGGGAAGCGTATCCCGACACTCGCGTGATGCCGGTAAAGGCTGCCCTATCTTCGGAATTGCGTCATGAAATCGGGCTTGTGAAGTGCCGCGAGGCAAATGATTTTCACCATGCGCACGATGCGTTGCTCGCCTCCGAAATGGGTCGGTTCATCTTGAAGCGCCATGCTGCCATGTATGAGAACCCCATTGGGTATACGCATGTGGTGCGCAATTTTGTGAGGGCTGAGAGCAGCCAGGCGAAACGCGGAAAGATGCCAGGGTCGGCCTCATTTGTGGTGGCGAGCTTTATGAGATCGGGATTTGACGAGGAGACGGGGGAATTATTCCAAGACGATTGGTCTGCTGAGCGTGAGATCGGTCGACTGAAGCGGTATTTCAATTATCGGCAGTGCTTCATTTCGCGTATGCCGGAGGAAACAAGCGGCGCTTTTTGGGATGCAACGGTCTATTCACCTCGCGATACTGGAAAAAACATGACGCTACCCCTGAAGAAAGGACTCGACGCGGAGAAATACGGCAGTTATTCTCGCGAGCAGTTTGCGTACTTCTTTATCTACAAGGCGGAAAAGAAGGGAAAGGAGGTTCTTGAATTCGCTCCTGTGCCAGTGAGTGTTGCATCGGCGGTTGGACAAAAACCGGAAGCTTTAGTCGAGCATGCGCGGGGGCTTGCGAAGGGCAAAGGGCTTGTATTCGTAGAAGTGGTTAGACCGAAGGTTTACAAGTATCAGTTAATGGAAATCGATGGTTCGAGATTGCACCTTACAGGGGGGCAAGAGGCTCGTAATGCCGTGCAATTCGCCTTTAGCCTAAAGGAAGCTGCGCTTTTGAAAGATGTCTTCGACGCTGGTGTGGTTTCTAGTAAAGAACTGGACGAACTATTTGAGAGCACGCTCAAATCGCTTCGTTGCTACTCTCCAAAAATATTGAGTGCTTTGGGAGTCAGCGAGTGGGAGAAGACTTTTTTAGAGCTCTTGCCCGAAGAGAAAAAGGCGGTAATAAAAGTGCTCGTTGCAATAGGGAATGGCAAGGCGAATGTCGCCGATTTGAGGGCTGTCGGAAAAAGCAAGTTTGCGGGGCAGATGCATCCATCTTATGGGTCGATTTTGACCAAGGGCGGCGGCATCACCTTCATTGATCAATCAGTGACAGGTATGTTTGAGAGGCGGACCCACATTGGCCTTTAGGACGGTCTATATTGAAAGTCCCAGTAAGCTCTCCTACAAGAGTGGATACCTCGTCGTACGCAAGGAAGATGATACGGCGAAAGTGCATTTGTCGGAGATATCGACCATTGTCCTGCAAACCATGCAGGTGTACATCAGCGCCTACCTCATGGCGGAGCTTGCGAAGAACAAGATATCGCTTCTCGTAAGCGATTCTCAGTGCAATCCTGTGGGACAGTATCTGCCGCTTTACGGTGCCCATAACACCAGCAAGCGCATAGCGGAGCAGCTCGAATGGGGCGAGCCTATTAAGAAGCGTGTTTGGCAGCGGGTGGTTCGCGACAAAATTCGTGAGCAAGCACGGTTTTTGAAAGAACGAGATTACGAGAGGGAGGCCCAGCAGTTGAGTCAGATCGTTCCCGAGGTGCGTTCTGGCGACACGACCAACCGCGAAGCTCAAGCTGCGCGGCTGTACTTTACGGCACTTTTTGGGCCGGAGTTTAGCAGAGAGAACGATATTCCTACCAACGCTGCTTTGAATTATGGGTATGCGGTTCTCCTCTCGCTCGTTAATCGCGAGATAACGGCGCGAGGGTGCATAACGCAAGTGGGTATATGTCATCGGAATGAATACAACCAGTTCAATTTGACCTGCGATCTTATGGAACCGTTTCGCCCGGCTGTTGACCGGCTTGTGGTTGACTATCTGGCAGCAGACTTTGATGCCGATACGAGGCGAGTGCTGGGGGATTTGGCAAATACTCATGTGGCCTACAAAGAGGGGTCTTACCGTCTGGGGTCGGTGATCTCTCGATACGTGCAGCAATGTTTGAATGCATTAAACAAACGAACGGCCGTAGAGGAGATCGAAGAATTCCGACTTCTATGAATGGCGAGAGACAAAATACGAGGAATAGGTTTATGAGGCTTATGGTCTTCTTCGATCTTCCGGTTGAGACTGCAATGCAGAGAAAGGAATATCGTCTGTTTCGAAAGTTTCTTATTAAGGACGGGTATCTTATGTTGCAAGAGTCGGTGCATGCCAAGCTCGTTGTCAACGACGGCGCGGCAGGGGCAGCGGTTATGCGACTGAGAAAGCATCGACCGCCGGAGGGGCTGGTGCAGGTTCTCAAAGTAACTGAGAGGCAATTCGCTACTATGGATTACATCGTGGGAAATCGCGACGCGTACGATGAGGTTGACACGATGGAGGAGTTCGTCGTCCTATGATGATATCGTTCTCCGGCCTCGAGAGCTCTATCGACATGCGCGACTCACGTGTGCTGGCGCTGCATATAGCGAATCAGACGCTTTTCGCGCGCGTAGTCGCCGCGTTGCTATCCGGCCGAGGCGAGCAAGCGCCTGAGCCGTATACCCTTTGGGGGGACGATGGGAAAGAATTGCGAGCCAGCAACGTGTTTCTTCCCATAGTAAATCCGCTCGATCTTCCCTGGAAGCACAAGCGTTTACTGGGGGCACTTTACTCTCGCTTTGAAGAAGCTCTGCTCATCGATGAAGACTTACGGTTGAAGATGCAAGAGTTGCACCTGGGGATGATGTCCTGCGTCAATCAGATTGATTTTCAGTTTAATGCAGAGTACGACTTTGGCGTAGAATGGGAGCTGCGTCATTATCTGAAGGCTTTCGACTACGGAGTTGGCTCCCGAGAGGCCAGTTCGCTCCTTGACAACCTTATACAGTTTGTTGACTTGGCTGCTGATGTTGCCTGCGATATGGTGCTTCTGTTCGTAAATCTTAAAACTTTTTTGGGAAAAAATGACCTGTTAGAGCTCTACGAGCGAATGATTTTTCACGGAATTAGGGCTATTCTGGTCGAGAATCAGAATTCTCCCTTCTATAATGATTTCGAGAAAAAAGTCATTGTTGACCAGCACTTTATCGAGTATGAAGCAACAAATTGGTCAGAAAGTACGCCTCTTCCGCAAAAGAGGATTTGCTTCAACGGTTTTGGAGCAGTGACATTCTGACTGGTAATCAAACTAGAACTCGCCATCAAGCGTCTATGTCGGGTTTTGGAGCAGTGACATTCTGACTGGTAATCAAACTGATTCTGACGGGTGGCTCCATGTAGACCCGTTTTGGAGCAGTGACATTCTGACTGGTAATCAAACGTAAAAGTTGATGTACTTGATACCAGGCTGTTTTGGAGCAGTGACATTCTGACTGGTAATCAAACGTCGATGAGGCTGCTGACGCGCTGGTTGCCGTTTTGGAGCAGTGACATTCTGACTGGTAATCAAACCAACACGAAGCTCGTGCCGGCCGCACACGGGTTTTGGAGCAGTGACATTCTGACTGGTAATCAAACGAGCAACCGCCGTGGGCCTCGCCCAGATCGGTTTTGGAGCAGTGACATTCTGACTGGTAATCAAACCATATAACTACAAAGGGGGACTACAAAGGGGTTTTGGAGCAGTGACATTCTGACTGGTAATCAAACGAGCGCCGCAAGCTAATCGACGGTATGGTAGTTTTGGAGCAGTGACATTCTGACTGGTAATCAAACGCCTCTTCTGTCTCGCCTTGTCATGTGGTAGTTTTGGAGCAGTGACATTCTGACTGGTAATCAAACCGCCGCATGGCGGAAGGAACCTTGAGAACCGTTTTGGAGCAGTGACATTCTGACTGGTAATCAAACGATCCCCCTGGCCAACATGTGGCCGGACCCGTTTTGGAGCAGTGACATTCTGACTGGTAATCAAACAACGATTCCTTGGGCACCAATGCCGGGAGTGTTTTGGAGCAGTGACATTCTGACTGGTAATCAAACTGCCCTTATTGGCTTTCGTAGTAGCACCGCGTTTTGGAGCAGTGACATTCTGACTGGTAATCAAACTTGAGGTTGAGCGGCTCGGTGACGTCGTCCGTTTTGGAGCAGTGACATTCTGACTGGTAATCAAACCGCCACGAGGCTGCCCACGGGCACCTCGGCGTTTTGGAGCAGTGACATTCTGACTGGTAATCAAACATGCCCCGTGCGGATAACCGCACGGGGCGCGTTTTGGAGCAGTGACATTCTGACTGGTAATCAAACGCGCCCTGCAAGCTGGTGACTTCCAAAACGGTTTTGGAGCAGTGACATTCTGACTGGTAATCAAACCACGGTTCAGGCAAAGGCCCGCACTACAACGTTTTGGAGCAGTGACATTCTGACTGGTAATCAAACCTACTGGTTGGCGGCACAAAAAAGGCGCCCGTTTTGGAGCAGTGACATTCTGACTGGTAATCAAACCGGGGCCGTCGCGGCGCTTACCGGCCTCATGTTTTGGAGCAGTGACATTCTGACTGGTAATCAAACGTGCCCCACGCTGCGCAAGGGCGCCAAGGGGTTTTGGAGCAGTGACATTCTGACTGGTAATCAAACTGCCAGATAGGCTGACGTTGGCGAGCATGCGTTTTGGAGCAGTGACATTCTGACTGGTAATCAAACGTATTTATAATGGCGACGCTGGCCACAGAGTTTTGGAGCAGTGACATTCTGACTGGTAATCAAACCGCCCAGGGCCTCGTTAACGCTTTACTCAAGTTTTGGAGCAGTGACATTCTGACTGGTAATCAAACTTTCCCGAGCTGTATGAGCGTAGCGCGAGTGTTTTGGAGCAGTGACATTCTGACTGGTAATCAAACCGGGCCTCAGCGGGCGCGAGGGGCGGCGCAGTTTTGGAGCAGTGACATTCTGACTGGTAATCAAACTGGCCCAGAGGATAAAGAAACCAAGGGTTGGTTTTGGAGCAGTGACATTCTGACTGGTAATCAAACCACATAACGCGCGTGTCGGGCGGACATACGGTTTTGGAGCAGTGACATTCTGACTGGTAATCAAACCCCTGGGAGGTGACGTAGGGCACCTTGTAGGTTTTGGAGCAGTGACATTCTGACTGGTAATCAAACGAAGTGATTCGATGCCCCGTGCCGGCAACTGTTTTGGAGCAGTGACATTCTGGCTGGTAATCAAACGCCTGCTCGGCCTTGTAAGCATCGAACTCGGCCTTGAGCCCCTTGTAGCCCTCGGCCTCGGCCCGGGCGTCGTCGCGCTCCTTCTCAAGCTTCGCGACCTCTCGCTCGTGCTTGTGGCGGTTCACCGTGTCGCCCTTCGGCGCCTGGCCCTCTTTCGGGCCGGGGCTCTGGTCGGCCGCCTCTGGGGTCGTCTCCTCGGTGGTCGTCTGCTCGGTCTCGTCTTCCATCTGCGTGCCTTTCTATCCGGGTTTGTTTGCCGCGCTTCCCTGCGCGCTTCGGCGCACGATTGCCGCTCGTGCGGGCGATACGGGGCCGTTGCCGCCGCCCCTCGCGATGGTTGGGAGTATCTGGGATGTGTCGCCAGGGGGTTCCTGGCAAAAGAAAAGCCCCGCCGTGTGGCGGGGCCTGGTGAGAACGCTCGCGTCGTTCGTTATTTCGCTCTTACGGAAGAGAGCTCTTCCCTCATGTGGCTTGCTTCGTCCTCTGACACGTCGAGGTCGTTGACCGGGCTCATGGAGGAATATCTCCTCGCTTCGAGAAGTTCCTCGCGGCTCATGCCCGTTATGTCCATCATGACCTTCAGGTCTTCTTCGTCCATGGCTACCTCTCCTATGCGTCGGGCAGCTCGTCCAAGAGCTCGCTGCCGTCCTCGCTCCAGAACGGGGGCTGGGAGTGCATGTAGTCGAACGCCTCGCGCACCGTGGACATCCTGATCTTGCGCCCCTTGGCGAGGATGACGAGGGGCGGCCCCACGTAGGCGGGGGCGTCGTCGGCGAACATGACGGGCTCGTACACCTCGCAGCCCTCCCACTCGCCGCTCTCTATGGCGTGGTGGTAACCGTGCTCTTTCGCGAATGCCGTGGCCTTTTCGAGCGTCGTCATCATGCTCCTTCCAGTATCTCGTCCACTATAGCACGGTCGAACTCCATCCCGTCGATTCGGAGCAGCTTCGGTACGTCGGCGAACTTGACGCGTCCGACCGATGTCTCGTACCGGTTTTGGAGCAGCGACATTCTGACTGGTAATCAAGCAGGCAGTTCGATTCTCGACAATTGAAAAGATGCGCAAAGCCTTTAGGTGCCAGCCGGCGATTTGCTTGAATGCAACCCTGGCGACGATCCGCTTCAGCAATCTCACGAATAGCGCTTTGCAATCGGGTCAATCACTCTCGCTGTTCTTGCTAAGGACGCTGCCCGTCGCTTCCGTATTTTCGGCTACCCAGGCGGTTAGGCGCTCCAAATCCCAAGCTCCATCTGCGATTCCAGTCATGGCGTCGTAGAGCTCATCGTGCCGCGGCTTGAACCGGCACCCATTGATGCGCAGGAAAGCGGCCATCGAAGCCGCTGCAGTGCGCTTGTTGCCGTCAGCGAAGGGATGATTCCGAGCGATGCCCCAAGCGTAGCAAGCGGCCTTTGCCGCAATATCCGGGTAGAACTCCACGCCGCCAAACGTCTGGAAGGGCTGCGCAAGGGCGGATTCCAGCAGGTTCTCGTCCCGTATCCCCTGAAGACCCCCGAACCGTTCCACGGTCGTGTTGTGGATGGTCTCGACATCGGGACGCCCCAATGCATGGGGTCCCACGCTTAGGACAGCTTCTCGAACACGTCGGCGTACTCGTCCATGAAGTCGACCGCGGCAGACACGGGGTCTTTCTCCACGAGCATGTCCATCGGTACGATGGCAGCGCACGGTTTGTTGTTCTTGAGAATAGTGACGGGTCGGCCTGTCGTCTGCACCTGCGCCATGACCTTGGAGAAGTTGTTCTTCGCCTCGGCCATTCCCATTGTCGTCGTCATAGCAAGCTCCTTGATCAGACCTTTATACTGTCCTGTATTATAGCCTATTTATGGGCTAATCTCAAAAGTAAATAAGAGGCTTTATGGATATCGCTTCTCTTCTTCCCGGGAAACGTTTTAATGTCAGGCTCCGCCTGCGCCCCTGATTTCCCATAGGCCTCGGCAATCTTTGTCTTCTTTTATCTTTTCGGCCGCTCATAGAACTTGGCAATGTCGTTCGGATGCTCGACTTCTGTAGCTTTCGAGCAGTGGGATTCTGACTGGCAGTTGAATCTGAAGGAGCTTGTTCGCTCGCGGTGGCCAGCGCAAGCGCGTCACGCGCGCGAGGCTCTACGACCTGTCGAAGGGTGGTGGCGAGCGAATCGTCGAGTTCTGCAATATGGCCGACGGCAAAAGCTTTAGACGGTGGATTGACGGATGACTGAATAGGCTTTTGCGCATGCGAGCTGCAATCGGGGGCCGCTGCATTTCGGCCCTCGAATAATCGCTGCGCCTCGGGTGCGAAGTGGCTGCTCATCTTCGGCTGTGGCGACAAATAAGGCCCCGACGAATCGGGGCCTTGAATTAGCTGGCGGAGGCGGTAGGATTTGAACCCACGGTACCTTTCGGCACGACAGTTTTCAAGACTGCTTCCTTAAGCCACTCGGACACGCCTCCGCATGAGATGAAATGCAACGCGACCTGCGCATTGTTGCATTCGAGCGCTGAAAAGGATACCACACCCCATGTGCAACCGTGTGCACAATCCGGCGATGCGTTCGAAGGTTGCGCTTGTGCTGTCCATACCGCAGTTATTTGGCGGGCGCGAAATGAAACATGCCAAATATCGGGGATATGGACTCTCGGAGGGCCACTTTGGGCACATTTTCTTGTCCATATCGCGAATATTTGTCGTCGGAAGTGTCCACATCGCCGCTATTTGACTTGTTTTCGGCGGCGTGTCCATATCGCCAATATTTGGCTTCCTTCCGACGGCATGCCCCCATCGTCATGACTCGCCCTCTCGGAATCGTCCGACTCGGTTTCGACGGCGCTGACAAACGGATATGGATGCGAATGAAAGCGCGTGCCAAACGCGATGAGCGACCGGCTACCCTTCCACCATGTCGATGAGCTCCTGCTGGGAATGGATGCCGAGTTTCTCGTAGATGTGGCGAATGTGCGTGGCCACGGTGTTCTTCGACAGATACAGCGAGTCGCGAATGTAAGGGCGGCTGCGTCCTTGGGCGAGCAGCAGGAATATCTCCGTCTCACGCGCCGAGAGCCCGTGCTCGGCCGCCACGGAAGCGCGGTGCTCGAGTACGGCGTCCACCTCTTCCGCGTAAGACGTGGCAACGGCCTTCGCGTCCTCCGAAACAGCTTGGCTGTCTTCGTTGTCCGCTCCGCCGTCTGCGGCCTCCAGCGTGGCATCGCGACGCGGCACCAAAAGCGATGTGAGCGAGAAGATGCCCAGCATAATGAGGCAGGCGAACGCTGAGCCAAAGGCGTCCGACGCGGCGCTTTGCAGCAGATCGGTCGTGCCGTAGCCGACAAGCACCCCTCCGTAGGCGGCTCCGGCCCCGAGGCCCACGTAGAAGGTGGTCGAGAGTGCCGTGCGTTGGGACAGACGGAGGAAGTAGAGCATGGTGATGATTTCGATGCCGGTGAACACGGCGTTCATGAGCACGCGCGTGATAAAGGCGGCCTCAACGCTATCGAGGGGCGTCACCACGATGCCGATCACGAAGGGCACGGTGATCCACCGGTACAGCGAGGCCACGTTCACCCGGCGGGCAAACAGCACGATACCGACGGAAAGTGCGACGGCAAAGAACATGCCAACGACGGTCGCGTAGGCCTCGGCGGAAGAAGGAAGTGCCACGGGCGACTCGGCCGGCGCGGCGCAGCCCAGGGTGTAGAGCACGAACACGGTCGCCATCATGCGGATGACGGTGAAGGGGGTGACGGTCAGAGGCTTGGTGTTCGCGGCATCTTCGGCGGGAATGGCTCCGCGCTCAAGGCCAGCGCGCGAGAGCGCCAGCAGCAGGCCGGAGGCCAGGGGGAGCACGGTGACGAGCAGTCCTGCCAGAAACGGCGGCATAGTGGGGATGATAAGGGCGCACAGCAGGGTCGCGACAAAGGAGGCGGGAACAACGGTCTCCACGACGGACGTCTCGATGCGGGCGAAAAGACAGCCCCAGAGCACAACGAGAAGCGCCGGTCCGCAGCCAGTGCCCACGCCGGCGACAACCGTGCAGAGGCTGTGGGCCCAGCCGGACGTTCGGCCGCAGGCGATGAGCGCCACAGTGCCGAACGCGCACAGCAGCGAGGCGGCCAGGGGAAGGCCGCGAAACTCCGACAGCTCGCGTTTACGGCCGGCCAGTGCGACGGCGATGCAGGTTGCGGGGGTGAGAATAGCCGATATCAGCCACGCGGGGTCGGTTTGCAGGGCGCTGGCGCTGGCGCTCGCCGAAAGGGGAATATCCCACAGGCAGATGCCCCAGGCGTAGATGAGACCGAAGCCCAAAAGTCGCGCCGGCATGTTGATATCGAGACGCTCGAGAAACGTCGCCTGCGCCCTTTTTTCGCTCGCTCCCATGATCCCTCCTTCGCCGATGGCGCTTACCTTACGGGAAAGCCTGCGGGCGGCCATCACCTCAACGCGGTGATTTTAGCAAAGAAACGCCAGTTCGGAGCACTCACCTCTCTTTGCGGCGATGCGTAAGGGCGCACGTCTTCGCTAAGGTGCGTCTCGTAAAGCCGCGACCGGCTCGTCTCAGGAGCATCGGTTGCGGGGGAGGAAGCAAAAGGAGGAAACTCATGACTCAAGCAATGGATCGTCGCTCGTTTATCGGCCTCGGCGCGCTGGGCGCGCTCGCTGCGGGCGCTGGGCTCGCCGGCTGTGCGCCGCAGTCGTCGGGTGCGCCGGCCGCAACCGATACGCTGAGCGAAACGGGCGAGGAGGCCCCGGCGGGTATCCCGCGCAAGGAGGGCGACGAGACCAAGGAATGCGACGTCGCGGTGGTGGGCGCTGGCGCCGCCGGCCTCATGGCGGCACTCAATCTGGCGCGCGGCGGCAAGAAAGTCGTCGTTATCGAGGTGGGTCCGTCGGCGGCTATCTCCAACTTCGCCATGTGCGGCGGCCCGACTGCCTGCGAAACGAAGCTGCAGGCGCAGGAGAACGCTACGGTCACCCTCGACCAGATTTTCACCTACATGAACGACTTCTCGCGCGGCAGCGTGAATAGCGCGCTTCTGCGCAACTGCCTGGCGCACACCGGCGAGGCCATCGACACCATGCTTGATCTCGGCATTGGCATGGACCTCATCCCCGATACCTACGGCGTGGGCTTCCGCGGCCGTCACATGTTCCAGGCCGGCGGTGAAGACCGCGTGGGGCCGCTGGTAGCCGATATCGAGGCCAACGGCGGTGAGTTCCTCTTCAACACCAAGGCCGAGAAGATCATCATGGAAGACGGCGCCGTCGCCGGCGTGCAGACCGACGCGGGCATCGATGTCATGGCTCCGGCCGTGGTGGTGTGCACCGGCGGCTTCGGTGGCAACGAGGACATGCAGCTGGAGAAATTGAACACGACGGTGTTCCCCCTGGGCAGCACGCTTTCCGACGGCACCGGCATCAACATGGTGCTCGATGCGGGCGGCGCGTGGGACCGCAACTTCGCGGTGCTCGGCAACGAGTGCGGCGCCGTGTCGAAGGCCACGGTGAGTCCCTTCACGGAGGACTGGCACAACACCAACGAGCACTTGGGCTACTGGCTGTTCGGCGGCTTGTACACCGATCCGGTGGGCGAGCGCTTCATCAGCGAGGGGAAGATCGCCCAGTTCCCGCTGGCCGTAGGCGGCGAAGCACTGCTGCGCGCGGGCAAGGCCTACATCATCATGGACGACGATTACTACCAGGCGGTGCAGGGCGACGGCATCTTCGCCTATCTGGGCCAGCCGGCTGCGTGGATTTCCGGTCCCGTTGCCGACTACTACAAGACAACGCCCGAGAACGCCGAGGCGCATTTGCAGGAGGCCATCGAGCAGGGTTGGGCCGTGAAGGCCGATTCCATCGCCGAAATCGCCGAGGCCTTCGACCTGCCGGCGCTCGAGAAGACGGTGGAGAACTACAACCGCTTCTGCGAGACTGGCGTCGACGAGGAATACGGCAAGGAGGCCCACTTCCTGAAGGCCGTGAAGACCGCCCCGTTCTACGCGTTCGAGTACGTGCCCAGCTGCTGGTCCACCAACGGCGGCGTGAAGGTGGACAGCCACCTGCGCGCCGTGGATGCCGATAACAAGGCTATCCCCGGCCTGTACGTGGCCGGCGTGGACCAGGGCTCCGTCTACAGCGTCCCCTACTACACCAACGAGGGCTCCTCGGTGGGCCTGGCCATCGGCTCGGGCGCCTACGTGGCCGCCGAGATTTTGGGGGCGTAACCTTCGCGCGACCTGTCAGCTCATAGTCCTCAGGTCCCGGCCTGACGGAGATTTGGAAGAGCGCGGCCGACCCTCCCGGCCGCGCTCTTCGCGTTCGCTATAATTCCCCTCATGAACGAACACCGCGCACCCGAAGAGCAGAGGCTGCTGGACGAGCAGTATATGGGCCTGGCCTTGGAAGAGGCCCGGGCCGCGGGCGCTATGGGCGAGGTGCCCATCGGCGCGGTGGTGGTGCACGAGCCCATCGACCGCGGCACGCGGCGTCCGCTCGCCGAGCCGCGCGTCATTGCACGGGCGCACAACCGGCGCGAGACCGACCGC
>NZ_JAYMFI010000029.1:0-15153 GCF_035830635.1 Adlercreutzia shanghongiae
AGGCCCGGGCCGCGGGCGCTATGGGCGAGGTGCCCATCGGCGCGGTGGTGGTGCACGAGCCCATCGACCGCGGCACGCGGCGTCCGCTCGCCGAGCCGCGCGTCATTGCACGGGCGCACAACCGGCGCGAGACCGACCGCGACCCGGCCGGCCATGCGG
The DNA here is from genome assembly GCF_035830635.1 of Adlercreutzia shanghongiae. Taxonomy (NCBI): domain Bacteria; kingdom Bacillati; phylum Actinomycetota; class Coriobacteriia; order Eggerthellales; family Eggerthellaceae; genus Adlercreutzia; species Adlercreutzia shanghongiae. The sequence goes on from NZ_JAYMFI010000029.1 coordinate 160, forward strand.
AATTCCTCGCCATGAAGGAGGCGGCCCGCGTGCTGGATGCGTGGCGCCTGGCCGACTGCACGGTGTACGTGACGCTGGAGCCCTGCATCATGTGCGCGGGCCTCATGCACCAGTCGCGCGTGGCCCGCTGTGTGTACGGCGCTCCCGACCAGAAGGCCGGCGCCGTGGGCACGCTGTACGACATCCATGCCGATGGGCGCCTGAACCACCAGTTCCAGGCCACAGCGGGTGTGCGCGAGGACGAGTGCGTGGAATTGCTGCAGGAATTCTTCCGCGCCCGTCGCAAGAAATAACGAGAGGAAGCCGAATGACCGAGAATGCCCAGCGCAATCGCGAGGCGGAAGTGAACCTGTTGGCGGCGGCCCGCGAGGCCCAGTGGTCGGCGGCCACGTTCATGGGGCCGAACACGATGAAGCTCGTCTCGCCGGCGAAGGTGAACCTGCTGCTCGCCATCGGGGCCCGTCGCGAGGACGGGTACCACGATGCCGACACGGTCATGCACGCCCTGGCTCTGCACGATACGCTCTACTTGCGCACGGAGGATATTTCCGCCGATGAGCTGGCCAAGCGCGTGGCGGACAGCGAGGGCCGTGTCGATACAGCCGTGGGCGGTCCGGCTGAGAACCTCCTTGTGACCATCGACCTGTCCGACCGCACGGGCCAAGATTTGGAAATCGCCGCGGCTGACAATCTCGCCTTCAAGGCGGCCGATCGTCTGGCGCGAGCGGTGGGCCGTGACCTTCCCGAGGCCATCCAGCTGCGCATTGAAAAGCACATTCCGGCCCAAGGCGGCCTGGGCGGCGGCTCGTCGAATGCGGCGGCGGTGCTCGTGGGCTTGGCGAAGGCGTGGGATATTCCCGCCGACGACGACCGCGTGGCTGAAGTTGCCCGATCTCTCGGCGCCGATGTGGCGTTTTTCCTGCACGGCGGCTGCGCGCTGCTCGACGGTGTGGGCGAGGTGCTGCAGCGCACGCTGGAGCCGTCGCGCCGGGCCGTGGTGCTGGTGAAGACCGAAGGCGGCGTCTCCACGGCGGCCGCCTACGAGCGCTTCGATGCCGTTCCGTGTCCCGCGTCCGAAGAGGTGCTCGCCTGCGACCGCTCCGCAACGAAGGCAGATGAGGTGCTCCTTGCCAACAACCTGGCCCCTGCGGCCGAGGCCCTGCTGCCCGAGCTGTCCGACGTTCGCGTCTGGCTCGCCGAGCAGGCGGGGGAGGGCAACGTGCTCCTTTCCGGCAGCGGATCGGCCACCTTCGCCCTTGTGGACACCTTCGCCGAGGCCAGCCGCATCGCCACCGCGGCTACGGCTCGCGGCTGGTGGGCGCGCCCCACAAGCCTTTCCGGCTTGCGTGCCGCTATCGTTCCGGGGCGGTAATCATGGGCTTTCTAGCGCGCCTGTCCCGCGTGGTTCCTCTGCTCATCATTATGGCGGTGGCCGCCGGGCTCATTTACGTCGTCGTCACCTATCGCCATTCCCCGGCGCGGGCCAAGGAAGTGCTCATCAAGGTCTTCACCTGGCTCAACGCCATCGTCATCGGCTTCTTCGCGCTCGTGTCCCTCTACGCCTTCTTCGACAACGCGCCCGCCGTGCTCGATCTGTCGCTCAGCTTCATGGCTGTGGGCCTTGTCGGCCTTGCTATCACGCGCCTCGCTAACTGGCGCTTCCTCAAGCACAATCCCGCCTACCGCAAAAAGCGCCTCGCCGCCACCACCCGCCGCCGCTGGCCGTGGCAGCGCTAGAGCTCCCCAAGACGCAAAGCGGACCCCCGCCGTACACAGGGGCCCGCAAAGGGAGGGTGGTGGCAGCGGCGTGCCCAGCCGCCGAACTACTTCTCGGCAGCGGCGTTCATGCCGGCCAGGCGACCGAACACGAGCGCCGTGGCCAGGCTGATGCCCGCCTCGGTGACGGGGTATTCCACGGCGTAGCGGCCGCCCATGTTGTTGCCGGCCACGTACAGGCCCGGGATGGGGGCCATGGCGTCGTCCAGCACGTGGCAGTCGGTGTCGCAGTCCAGACCGCCCATGCACACGAGCATGCCCGCATCGCCGAACTCGCAGGCGTAGTAGGGCGGGTTCTCCAGCGGGAACAGGCGGTCGGCGCGTTTGCCGAAGTCCTCGTCCACACCCTTGTGCGCCAGCTCGTTGTAGCGCTCAACCGAGGCCACCACAGCGTCCACGGGCAGGCCCATCTTCTCGGCCAGCTCCTCAATGGTGTCGGCCTGGCAGGTGATGGCGTCCAGGAACATCTTCTCGGTGGTATAGCCGCTGAAGTTCGCGGTGAAGTCGTCGCCCACCACGGCCGGCCACTTATCGGCCTCCTCGTCGGGGATGAAGTAGTTCACATAGCCGTGGCCGGTGCCCTGGCAGGCCAGCTGCTCGGGCCACTTCGCGTCGATGATCTGCCATGCGCGGGCCTCGGGCTGGCGCGACAGCTGGTCCTGGATGTTCTGGCCGGGGATGTCCTCGTTCATGAAGCGCTCGCCGTTCACGTTCAGCTGCAGGAAGGCGTCCACGCCGAGGGCCGCGCCCATGTGGTGCGTCATGGGAGCCAGCGGGCCCAGCTCCATATGGCCGCCGGCCCACATGCCCATGCGCTGGCCGTCGCCGGTGTTGGCCACCTCGCCCTTGGCGTCGATGTTGGGGTAGAACGGCGCGATGCCCTCGACCCACGGCACGTAGTAGTTCAGCATGTCGGGATTGCCCGAGATGTCGCCGCAGCACAGGATGACGCCCTTCGCGGCATTGATCTGCGTGTAGGTGCCGTTGCCGTCATGGACGTAGGCGCCCGTCACGCGGCCCGACTCGTCCTTCACCAGCTGCTCGGCGAAGGTGCTGAACATAAACTCGGCGCCGGCGCCCTCGGCGATGGTCTGGCACGACTCCATGCACCAGCCCACGCTGGGCTCGGTGGTCACGGTGCCGTTGAAGAAGGGGAACAGCTCGGTCGAACGGTCGTAGCCCTCCAGCATGGGGAAGCACTTGGGGCGGATGACGCAGTCCTTCTCGCCGCTGGCCGGCGTGGCGGAGGTGGGCACCACTTCGTAGTCGGAGCCGCTCACGAGCCAGTCGAAGTCCTCGCCGGAGTGGTCGTACCAGTAGCCGAGCAGGCGCGCGTTGGGGCGGAAGGTCATGTCCTTCATCAGCTGGTTGACCACCTCGGCCTTGTCGGCCAGCCCCATGCCCAGATCGCTCTGGATCTTCGAGCCGTAAATGCCGAAGTCGCCGGCCATGCCGATGACGCCCAGCTGCGCCTGCTTCTCCACGCCGATGACCTTGGCGCCGGCCTCGGCCGCGGCGCGGGCCGCGCAGATGCCCGAAAGGCCGAGGCCCAGCACCAGCACGTCGCACTCCTTGGTCTCGGCCACCTCGGCGGGCGGCTCGGGGGCGGTCATGAACGCCGGTGCGCCCTCGGTGGCGGCGCCCTCGCCGGCCGTGGAGGACAGCGCGCCCTCGCTCGGGGCCGGGGCGGCAGGCGTGCAGCCGGCCAGTCCGGCGGCTCCCGCGGTCACGGCTGCGGCGGCTCCCAGGCCGAAGAACGCACGGCGGCTCATCGATTGTTTGCTCATGGAATTTCCCTTCCCTCATAGCTTCGCGGCGCCGGGGTGGCGGCCGCGTTTTTGCGGTCCCTATGGTAGGGGGAGAGGCGGGCCGCTCGCGACACCCGTCAGTAGTGAAATTCCCCGTTTTCGGGCGAAAAAGCAGCTATCTCACCCGTCGCGGGTGGTACGGAATCGGCCTCGGCGCTTATACTGGCACCATGGGATTTTCGGGAGGGAACATCGTTGCCAACGTGCGGGCATCGTGGCGCGACCTGCGTGAGCAGGCGCGCTGGTACCACGTGGGCTACGCGCTCTTCATCGCCTTCAACTTCATCTATCTCCACGACGCACTGCCCCTTATTGGCCAAGGAGGGTTCCCGCCTGCGACCGGCATGCTGTTCCTCGTGGTGTTCTTCGGCGCGCGGTGCGCGTGCGCCGCGGGATGCGCGGGCGTCTCGTATGCGCGTCCCGGTTCCGTGCCCTCCGCGGTGGCCGCGGGGTTTGCGTCCCTGCTCCTCGTAATCGGCGTAACGCTGTCCGTGGCGGTGCTGCGCGTGCCCGAGCTTGCCTTCGGCGCGTCCGAGGCGTCGCTGCTGCTCGCCCTGTCCGCGGCGCTTCTGGGTGCCGGAGACGGGCTGCTCCTCATGGTATGGGGCCGCTTCTGCGCGACGCTTCCCTTGCGCACGACCTATCTTTTCGTGCTGCTGTCCTATGTGATCGCGCTCGTCGTCACCGGGTCCCCCTTGTCGCTCTCGCCTTGGGTGCTGCTCGTCGCGGCATGGGCTTCCTTCGGGGTGATGCCCCATTTGGTCGGCCGCAGCCTCGCCAGCCGGAAAATCTCCGCCGTGAGGCCTGCTCGGGATGCCGCGCTCCGGGCGTTCGGCACCTTGTGGCGCCCGGTGCTGCTGGCGGCCCTGTTCGCCCTGCTGAGCAACTTCATGCTGTTCGTGTCGGGCCAGCAGGCGGTGGAGGCCGCTTCGGCCCAGCTCACCTCGACGCTCGTCACCCTGGCGGTGGTGCTGGCGCTGCTTGTGCCGGCGCTCGTCTCCACGCGGGCCGTGAACATCGCCGCGTCCTACCGCATCGCCCTGCCCTTGGCCACGGGCGGTTTTCTGCTGCTCGCCTTCGTGTGGAACGGGGGTGGTGGCGTGGCGAACTCTCTGGTGGCCATGGGCTGGCTCATCGCCGACGTCATCTCCTGGTGCATGATCGCCGAGGCGGTTCGCGAGACGCGGGCTCCGGCGTTTCTGCTGTTCGGCGTAGGGGAGGGGGCCATCTCGCTCTTGGCGTTGCTCGGCTCCGTTCTCGGCTACTTCTTCGCCTCGCGCGTCGGCAGCGAGGTGGTGGCCCTTCTGGTGCTCGCGCTGGTGGTGGTGTACCTGTTCTCCACGGTGGTGCTGTTCGTGCTGAAGGATCGCAGCTTGGCGGCGCCGGGCACGCGGGCCGATGAGCGCAGCGAGGTGCCCGCGGGCTCTCCGAGCGCCGTGGCAGCTGCTGCGGCCGAATCCGAGCCCGTGCTCATCGTGGAAGACCGCGTGCAGCGCTCTTGTGCCGCGCTGGCCGCGCGTGCCCAGCTCACGCCCCGCGAGACCGACGTGCTGGGGTGCCTGGCTCAGGGGCGCAACACCCAGTACATGGCCGAGCATTTGTGCATTTCCGAGAACACGGTGAAGTCCCATGTGCGCAACGTGTACCAGAAGCTCGGCGTGCATTCCAAGCAGGACATCATCGACATCATCAACGCCGACGAGGGCGATCCCGCATAAGGAGGGCGCCTTTCTGTTGGTGGCGACCTTTCTTTATCGCCATCTCACATAGAGCCCACGGCACCCGCATCACTATCGGCCACTATGCCAAGAAGGGGCATATAAGGTCACGGGATGGGGAATATTACAAAACAGGGTCGAGAGTTGACTTGCGAGCTGGTCCGTTCGGCAGAAGCGCAAAACGTTTTCCTATTGTTGCCCGCTCTTCATTTCTCGCCAGGGAATTTGCTATACTCATCGTTGCCAAAAACCGTGAACTTCAAGTGACTTGGGGTTTGCAGCAACAGAATATCAACAACCGCCAAGGAGGGCATCTGCCCACTCCGGGTTGTTGCATGCTGCACGCCCCACGGTTTTTGGCGAAACTGCGGTGGATGCCTTCCTTCCCGAATCGCCAGAGGTCGCGCCTCTATCGCACGTTCGACGAAAACGAGTGAAAGGGCGCAGCATGAAAAGAGCATTCGCACATTCGGGATTCCAAGCCTTTGTTCCTACATTATTGCTGGCAACAGGTCTCGCCTTGTGCCTTATATTGCCAGGATGTGGTGCGGCAAATTTCGGCCAAACTGAGGACTCCTTCAAAAAGGCCTTTATCGAGCAAGGATTCGATAAAAGGGGCGCCGCTTTGGACGACTATGTCAAGGAGACCCCTTACTCCCTTACGGCTTTCTCCGTTTCGGACATGGAAAAGACAGGCGACAATACGCTTACTGCCGTAGTGACGGCAACGGTGGAGAACGAGAGCTTCATCTCGGAGCTTGTCTTTGATGCTACTTATACCGATGATGAAGAAAGCCCCCTCTATGAATTTCAGCGTCAATCCTCAACTACGACTCCGAAAAAAGGAATCGATTCTGGCGAAGGAGTCGAATTCGACGAATCCCAGATGACTCTGAGCGAAGATAAGACGCACTGCGAAGTTGTGCTAGAAGAAACCTGCGGTGCCTGGTTCGTCGACTCTTCCGAGACAACGACCATGTCGTTCGTTTTCGAAAACGATTCGTGGCGCAAGGAAGATGAGGACACGTCGCGCAAGGTTTCCTACAAAGACATCGAGGGCAGCTATTGGGGCAAAAGCAACCTCATGGAGCACTTCGTCAGGTTCGACATAAGCAACTTTGATGAGGAAAGGGGCACCTTCACCATAGAAATGAGCGCCGAGCAATATGAGTGCGGATACGAGAGGGATGCAATGCCTTTCGATGCCACTCTTCATGGAGCGATTGAACCGGAAACCGGAGGACAGTACGCACTCGAAGATGGCTACTCCTATGGGTTTGTTGCCAGTGGCACAAGCACAGGCGGAAAGGGAAGCGCGAAGCTCGTGGGCTACTTTACGAATCCCAATACGGGAGAAAAGACCATCGAGCTTGTCCAGGGCAGCCAAATCGATGCCTTCACGGTTGGTTCGCTCACTCCTAAGGGAGAACAGGACAGCAATACTCTCGTCTACAACGAGGGAACCCTCTATAAAAAATAACTTCATCTTGCCGAAAGAGGGTCAACTATGAACAACAATATCAAACGCCCTGCAATCATTGTCGCAATTGCCATGGTGGTAATTCTGGCTGCGATTGCCTTGAGTATCGTGTCTATACCTACTGCCGAGAAGGGAAGCTCTCCGGAGGGGAATGTCTATCCTGGAGTCGTCATCAACGACGACGTGGTACTTTACCAGGAAGGGGAATCCCCTTTTCAGATCATCGGATGCAGCGAGTCAACGGTGACGGTCTCCTCGTTGGAGGGGCTGCCGGAAGGCGCCATTCTGGCCGCCGGTGTCACCGAAACGACGCCCGAGGGCTTGCTGCGCCGTATCGGGGCGGCCCGGGAAACGGAGAGCGGGTTTGTCGTTTCAACAACTCAGGCTGCGCTTACCGAGGCTATTGACCAATGCGACGTAAGCTACTCGATCGAGATTGACGAGAACGGCGATTACCGGGTAACTGACACGAGAAACGGCGAGGTGTCCTCGTTCGTTCAGCAGGCTTTCGCTGATGACGTGGAGAGGAATCTCTTCGACCTCCGTGAAAGCGGCTTTGGAATTTACGCTGGAGATACCATTGATGTTTCGCTGAGAATCGACTTTGGCGAGATATCGATGCGGGTCGTCAATCGTTTCGCTTGCGGAGCGGAGATTGATTTCGAGGAGCTCTTGAGCTCCGGGACCGTGGAGAAAGAGCTGTTCGATAAGGATTTAAGGCCCTTTACCCTCTATATCGGGTGGCTGCCCATAGTGTTCACCAACCACGCCGCAATCGACATGAGCGCCGAGGGCACGGCGTTCTTTGAGGCGCTGGTAAGTGAGTACGTCCTCGATAAGTCGTTCGGCTTCGAGTATACGAGCTCCGAGGGGCTGAAGCCGATCAACGAGGATCGATCGCGCGCCTTTGAGCTGACTGCTTCTGCAGGGCCGGATATTACCGTGACAGGAGACTTCGATGCGGCGGTGACGGCCCGTTTTAGCAGCATGCTCTATGGCTGTGCTGGCCCGGAGTTTTCGATCGGCTTGGACAGCTCGACGAGCTTCGAGCTTCAGAAGCTTACCGAAGGAGAGAGCGGCGATGGGGCCATTAGAATCCCGGGACTGGATTGGGATTTGAAGGGGAGTTTAAGCGAGAAGATCACCGCGCCTATTACCGGCGAGTTCAAACTCAGCATTCCGACCAATCCGTTTGACGGCAATACCGAAGAGTTGTCAGCAACCGTGTTCGATACGGGGGACGCCATTACGCTTCTTGATGTTAGCAAGGAGTTCGGCGCGGTTGGTGAGGCGAGTTTTGCTGACGAATCCAACGGGTTCGACTTCGCAAACTTCTTCGATTTCGATGACACCTATACGACGAAATATGGCGAAGTAAATGCTGTAACGTGGCCGGCTTTCTCGTTTGATCTTCCAGGGGGCTGGTCGGTTACGACCGATGATGTTACGACGCACGGAGAAAGCATCATCGTCGAGAATGGCGGTGGCATCGAAGTCGTGTTCTCCCAATTGAACGGCGATCCTGGCGGTACGCATAACAGTTCGGTTCGCGCCCTCGTGGAGCGCGTGTCAGGCTCGTCCTTCGTGCCTGGAGCCGTGCAAGCGGATGATTATTCCTCTCTCGGCGAGTTTATGGTAGCGCGCGTGACGCTCACGGGTTGGGCTCATAATGGCGCCGATGGCTACTCAGATGGCGAGGACGAGCAGTACTATGCGGTGCTGCCGGTATCTTTGGAAGGCGAGCGGGAGTTCGATTCCGGATTCCCCGATATTTTTCTTTCCTTTGAGTACCCTGTCCTGACCGCCTTCTACTGCCCCGTTCCCGAAGGGGGGCTGTCGGCTGACGATGAGGCTGCTGTGGTGGCAATGCTGGCTAGCTTCCGGGTGGAATAGCGTGTCCCTATTGGTAGGTTGAGCGTCCTGAAAGGTGGCGCAACGAACGATGAAAGAAGGAGCAAAAATGAAAGTGGACAAGAAGGCGGCTATTGCTATCGGCGCCGTCGCGGTAGTGTTGGTGGGTGTCGCTGTCGCATTTGGGATTCATGCCCACAACGAGGAAATGCATGCCATTGAGATTTCCGAGTACAACCAAGAAGCCGAGAAAGTCGCCGAGGACTATCGCGAGGAGCTGGCAGGACTGACCCTCGAGGATGCGGACATGAATCACGACTCGGTTCTGGGCAACATTCAGGACTTGAGTCGGTTTGCCGAGGCCATCGATGTGGATTCCGTCACATATTACGATGGCTCTCGGAATTTGTACGACGCCCTTGCCCAGGAAGCGGCTGCTGCCATCGAACGAGATGCGGCCTGGATGCGCGACAGTTACGCCGCCGAGCTGGCAGCTATCCCGACGGAAGGCGACGACAAGGAGGCGCTCGCGAATTCCGCAACGGCGGCGCAGACCTTGGCCGACACCGTGAAGACGGATGCCGCCGTCGCCGAGATTTGGAAATCCGACGAGGAGCGGGACGCGTTCGTCGCCCAGTGCACAGCCGCCGCAGATGCGGCAAACGCGCGCATCGCGGAGATCGAGAAGGCGGAGGCGGAGCAGAAGGCCAAGGAAGAGGCCGAGCGCAAGGCTGCTGAGGAAAAGGCTGCTCGCGAGGCTGCTGCTGAAGCTGAGAAGACCGGCTACGGCTCCAGCTCCGGTTCCTCCGACAATGGCGGTTCCAACAAGTCCTCCTCCGGCTCCAGCGGTAAAAGCAGCTCCTCCAGCTCGAGCTCCGGTTCCAGCAACTCCAGCTCCTCTTCCTCCGGCTCCGATGACTACTATGTGGATACCTCCTTCGAGATGACCGAGGAGCAGGCTGCTGACTGGCTTGAAGTCTCTGAAAACAAAAAGAAGAATAGCGATGAGTAATGGTGCGTTAAAAGGATCAGTATTTGCTGATCCTTTTAACATGCCTGCTGCGTCTTTTTCTAGCAAGAGCGTAACCAAGCATGGAAGATTCTGCGGATGTGCCAGACGAAGAGAAATGCCGCCGAATGCTAATAAGCGTTCTGGTGAATAGGGCGGTTTACTGCGATGGCTTTATGTCCGTCTGTTTTGGTGCTGGAAGAGATTTGGCGGAGGTGGTCGTCGCGCCCGAAAACAAAAAAAGCTCCCAACGGGGAGCTGCGACCACATTTCGACCACTTAGACCGACTGCGTGTTATTTAGCTGGGAAAAATGGCGGAGGAGTAGGGATTCGAACCCTAGATGCCCTTGTGGGGCATACTCACTTAGCAGGCGAGCACCTTCGGCCTCTCGGTCACTCCTCCGCGTAACAATGCATCTTACCCGAGCCGCCCGCATTCTGCAACGAGATATTTTCTCGCTGCGCAAAGAATCCGGCTGAATCACCTGCAAGGGCGACCTCGCAGGTGATTCAGCTCATTCGAACGGGACGCTTGGGTAAGAGCCCCGACGAACGGGATTATTTCTGGTACCCTGTTTCTCAGCAAAAGCCGCAGGCTGCAAGGGAAAGGAAACGCACGTGATCGGTCGCTACACTCGCCCCGAAATGGGCCGCATCTGGGAGCTCGAGAACAAGTTCGCCATTTGGAAGGAAATCGAGGTTTTGGCCTGCGAGGCCCAGGCCGAGCTCGGCCAGGCGGGCATCACCAAGGAAGAGGCGCAGTGGATTCGCGACCACGCCGACTTCACCGTGGAGGAGATCGACGAGATCGAGAAGGTGACCAACCACGACGTCATCGCGTTTACCACCTGCATGGCCAACTACATTGATGCCGACATTCCCGAGGGCGAAGACAAGCCGAGTCGCTGGGTGCACTACGGCATGACCTCCTCCGATTTGGGCGACACGGCCCTGTCCTACCAGGTCACCCAAGCTTGCGACATCATTATCGACGACATCAAGCGCCTCGGCGAGACCTGCAAGCGCCGCGCCTTCGAGTTCCAGAACACGCTGTGCGTTGGCCGCACCCACGGCATCCACGCCGAGCCCATGACCTTCGGCATGAAGTTCGGCAGCTGGGCCTGGGCCCTGAAGCGTGCGCTCACCCGTATGGAGGAGGCCCGCGCCGTGGCCGCCACCGGCGCCATCTCGGGCGCGGTGGGAACCTATTCCTCCATCGACCCCTTCGTGGAAACCTACGTGTGCGAGAAGATGGGTCTCACGCCCGACCCGCTGTCCACCCAGGTGCTCGCCCGCGACCGCCACGCCCAGGTGATGGCCGCGCTCGCTGTGTGCGCCTCCACGTTGGAATCCATCGCCATGCAGGTGCGCCTTTTGCAGCAGTCCGACGTCATTGAGGCGGAAGAGCCGTTCACCAAGGGCCAGAAGGGCTCCAGCGCCATGCCCCACAAGCGCAACCCCATCACGGCCGAGCGCGTCTGCGGCCTCGCGCGCGTGGTGAAGGCCAACGCCCAGGTGGCCTTCGACAACGTGGCCCTGTGGTTCGAGCGCGACATCTCGCACTCCGGCGCCGAGCGCGTGGTGCTGGCCGACAGCTTCACGGCGCTCGACTACATGTTCGCGAAGATGCAGTGGATGCTCGACGGCCTTCAGACCTACCCGGCCAAGATGGAGCACAACCTGTGGCGCACGAAGGGCCTTATTTTCTCTTCGAAGGTGCTGCTGGCCCTGGTAGACGCCGGTATTTCCCGCGAGGATGCTTACGTTATCGTGCAGCGCAACGCCATGAAGGTGTGGGAGGACATCCAGAACGCCGTGGACGGCCCCACCTACCGCGAGCGCCTCGAGGCCGACGACGAGGCCATGGCCCTGCTCTCGGCCGAGAAGCTCGACGAGATCTTCGATCCGTGGGACTTCCTCACCCGCAAGGACGTGGTGTTCGACCGCCTGCAGGAGCTGGAGTTCTAAAAGACCGCCGTCATCGATTGTTCTAACGCGAAGCGCCGACCCTTGGGCCGGCGCTTTTTCGTGAAACTTTTTCCTCAAATGAGTTTTACAAAAACTGAGTTGAGTTCCTCGGACCCGAAAATTGAAGACCGAAGGCGGTCGCGCCTACTGTGCGGTCGGGACGGCGGCGCCGGTGAGCAGGTCGATGCCCTCATCGAGGACGGCGGTGTTCATGGTGCCCATGTAGCCGCCAAGGATGTTGCCCTCGGCATCAATCAGGTAGCTTTGCGGAATGGAGGACACGCCATAGGCGGTGGCCGCGCTTTGGTCGACGTCGAAGTAGCAGGGGAACGTGTAGCCGTTCTGCGACAGGAACTCCTTGGCGCTCTGCTCGGTCTCGCCGCTCATGCCCGTCATGTTCACGATAACGAACTCAATTTCATCGCCGTGCTCTTCCCAGGCCGCTTGAATGTCGGGCATCTCGCTTGCGCAGGGGCCGCACCAGCTGGCCCAGAAGTTCAGCAGCACCGGCTTGCCGCGGAAATCGGCCAGGGTGAGGGTTTTGCCCGAAGCGTCGGTCATGGTGAAGTCGGGGGCGCTCATATCCTGCTCGTCCTTGTTGGTGTCGGTCTCGGTGGCGGCGTTGTTGCCCGAGGCCGATTCCTGGCTGGCGCTTCCGGCGTTGTCGGCCGCAGAGTCGCGAGCGCTCGTGTCGCCCTCGGCCTTATCGGCGTTCTGGACCGACGTTGTTGTGCTGATGCCCCGGTTGTCGGCGGCGGGGGCCAAGGCGCTGTAGGCAATGCCGGCGCCGATGAGCAGCACGGCGAAGGCGACGACGGCCGCGATGACGCCGATATGCTTCTTGCGGTCGGCCTCTTCGCCTGCAGGGGTGGCGGCCTCAGACGCTCGCTCTGCCTCCAGGGCGGCAATCTGCTCGCCTAAGGCCTCGCCGCGCTCAGCAGGCGTTTCCGTCGGCTTGTTCTCGTCTTCAGTTGCGCTCGCGTTCACGTTCTCGCGTTCGTTCTCGCTCATATTCCAACCTTTCATTCTCGCGTTGGTTCTCGCATGCTAGCTCAGTAAGCGCAAGAACCCGCCGAGCAGCCCTGTCGCCATGAGCACGCCCACGGCGACAAGGAACCACCCGCATACCTTATTGATGATGTCGTAATGCTGCTTGATGACGTTGAAGGCGCCCTTCAGCTTGTCGATGAGCACCGCCGCCGCCACAAAGGGAATGCCGAGGCCCGCCGAATAGCACAGAAGCAGAATGATGCCCTGCACCACCGAGGCTTGCTGCGAAGCGAGCATGAGGGCCGAGCCCAGAAACGCGCCCACGCACGGCGTCCAGCCAATGGAGAAAATGATGCCGAACAGCACCGACGAGAAGAATCCGAGCCGACGCCCGGCCAGCGGGTTCTTCGAGCCGCGGAAGAAGCTCAGCTTGATGATGCCGAGGAAGTACAGGCCGAACACGATGACCACCAGGCCGCAAACTGCATTCACCGCGCTCTGGTACTCGACAAAGAAAGCCCCCACTGAGGAGGCCAGCGCTCCCATAGCTACGAACACGCAGGTAAATCCGAGCACAAAGCCCAGGGCGTTGCGCAGTACCACCGGCGTGCGCACTTCCTCGCCGGCGGCGAAGTAGGTGACATAGAGGGGAATCATGGGCAGAAGGCACGGCGATACGAAGGTGATGATGCCCTCGAGGAAAGTGATGAGATAAGTCACGTCGCTCCTTTCTGGCGTCGATGTTCTCGTGCCTGCTTGAAACGCCCGCCTTCCTCAACCAAGCGAAGGCGGGCGTCTGCGTTTTGCGTTCCATTATTCCTCATTTGCGCGCGTCGCGTCTCAGCCTCCACAGAAAGTGAAGCGACCGTTACCCATTTTGCGTTCGCCACCGTTTCGTTCGTTGCCAACAACGGGGCGCTGGCCTATGCTGGTGAAGCGCATCTGCAACCGAATCGAACTACGCGCTGTTCTAAGGGGGGCTCCATGGGCATTGCAACCGATTTCATCACCCGTCGCCGCTTCGTTTGGCTCGCGGCCTTGGCGGGAGGCACGCTGGCGCTGGGAGGCTGCGCGGACGACGCTGCCAGCGAAGGCGCGCAAGGTGCCGGCGATAGCTCGGGCACCGCCTTCGATGAGCCCGATCAGAGCAGCGGCGGGGAAGGCGCTGGCGGGGAAGACGCCCAAGCTGCTGCCCGCGCTGCGGTGGACGAGCGCGTAAAGGCCATGACCCTCGAGCAAAAGGTGGCCCAGCTGTTCGTCGTGACTCCCGAGGCCCTGGTAGAAGGCGTGTCCCAGGTCACCCAAGCGGGCGACGCGACCCACGAGGGCGTAAAGGCCTATCCCGTGGGCGGCATCGTCTATTTCGCCCAGAACCTGCTGGATCCCAACCAGGTTGCTGCCATGATCGCCAACGTGAAGCAGTTTTACGCCGACGACGGCAACGTCGCGCCGTTCATCGCGGTGGACGAGGAGGGCGGCACGGTGGTGCGCATCGCCGATAACGAGGCCTTCGGCGCCCAAGACGTGGGCAACGCTTCCGATATCGGCAATGCCGGCGATACGGAAGCGGCCAAGCGCGCGGCCGAGCAGATTGCCGATTACCTGACTCCTCTTGGCTTCAACACCGATTTCGCCCCGGTGGCCGACGTGGCCGATCCGACCCGCAGCGACACCATGGGCCTGCGCTCGTTCTCGAGTGACGCTCAGGTGGCGGCCGACATGGTGCGCGCCGAGGTGGAGGGCTTCCGCGACAAGAAGATGCTCTGCTGCGCCAAGCACTTCCCGGGCATCGGCTCGGCGGCTGGTGACTCCCACGAGGGCGCCATCACCATCGAGAAAACCACCGAGGAATTGGATGGCGTGGACCTGGTGCCCTTCAAGGCGGCCATCGAGGCCGGCGTGCCCATGATTATGGTGGGGCACTTGAATCTGCCCAACATTATTGGCGACAATACGCCGGCGACGTTGAGCTCCATCGTTGTGCAGGACATGCTCCGCGACACCCTAGGCTACACGGGCCTTATCGTGACCGACTCGCTTTCCATGGGCGCTATTGCCGATTACTACACACCAGCCGAAGCGGCCGTTGCGGCGCTTAAGGCTGGCTGCGACATCCCGCTCATGCCCGAGCGCTTCACCGAGGCCTACCACGGCGTGCTGGACGCCGTCCGCACCGGTGAGGTCGCCGAGACCCGCCTCGACGAGTCCCTCATTCGTATCCTCACCGCCAAGCAGGAGTACTTCGGCCTTTAGCTGACATGAGCCTTTAGACGATACGACCCCATTACAGTTTGAAGTGTAGTTAATCCGACTGCTTGAGCAGCCCGCCCGGACAGTCGGATTACGATTGACATATGTCCCGAGGGACTGCCGATCGGGCGCCCGCGGACGGC